>NZ_JBIMBV010000001.1:0-408097 GCF_048551735.1 Acinetobacter legionensis | reverse complement strand
AACTTCGAGTAATTTAAACCAATCAATCAATGATAATATTTCGATCAATCAATTAGTAAAAATCCACACAAGTTGTTCTTCATATTCTCTTAATGATCTTCTCAATGCTTCGTCAGCATCAAGCTAGGTCGGCTATACTACTCTCTATCTCTAAAAAGTCAATCTATAATGTTAATTATTTTTTCTAACAAACCCAACTCCAATCTCATCTTAAAATCTCAATTCGAAATCTTAACAACTCAATCAAGTGCCTGATTTATCAGAAGTTTTATTTAACATCACCGCCGATGGATGTGCATTCTACAGCATTCCATTCCCAACACAACCCCTTTTTTTAATTATTTTAATTGTTCGAACAAATAATGTTCGTTTATCATATTTATTCACACTTTTTAATCAAATTTGCTTTAATACATATGCAATAACTACTGTTAGAATACGATTATGAAGTCTTTAATATAGCTATATCATTATCGACTACTTTTACTTTAAGAATATTTCAAGGAATTCTATGCGTCCTTATCATGTACTTTGGGCTTGTTTACTTAGCATTGGTCTGACTAGCCATGTATTTGCTCAAGACGAATTATCTGCTCAAGAGAATTCGGACAATGCTGTTTCTACAAACTCTGATTCAGATGATAAGTCGTCTCAAGAGAATTCTTCGGTACTAGAAAACGAAGCAGCTTCTAAACACCCAAGGATTGAAGCCCTTAGAGAGCTTAAAAACATCACAAAAAATGACTTAAAAGTGAATGCCAATGCAGCTCAACCAGATGCTGTAAAAGATCCACTACAACCATTGAACCGTGAAATTTATGCGTTTAATGACATGATCGACCGTAATGTTGCTCGACCTATTGCTGTTCAGTACAAAGCAAAAATGCCTGGTGATGTACGTTCTTCATATAGTTTATTTCGTAAAAACTTAAGTGAACCATGGAATGCAGTCAACCAACTTGCTCAAGGGCGTTTTAGTCGTGCAGCCAAGTCTCTAGGTCGTTTTACCATTAACACCGTCAGCTCTTTAGGTTTAGCTGATCCTGCAACTCGCTTAGGTTTAGCAACTGAAGAAGAAAGCTTAGGTACCACATTAGGTTACTACGGTATTCCAAGTGGTCCTTATGTCATGCTGCCTATCTTAGGGCCAAGCACACTTCGTCACTCAGTTGATTATGTTGCTGAAGGTTATGCCAATCCGCTTACCTATCCAATGGATAACAACCATCAAACGGGTTTAATCTGGGGTAACCGTGCATTAGGTGGGATTAATACTCGTTCTAAACTTCTAGATGTGGAAAGTGTATTGCAAGGTGATCGTTACTCAGCAATTCGCGATATCTATTTACAACGTTTAGCATTCCAAATCGCTGAGAAAAAAGGCCGTGGACAGGAAGCTGTGGCGTTTGTAGATGATGACGAGGATGATAGCAATAGCCCTGCTGATACAAACGCAGACAAATAACCACAATATTTTGTTAAACTTATTTGCTAGTAATTCATATGGTTTTACTAGCATTGTGGTGTCATCTATAGTAAATCTACTGGATAATGCTTTTATACCGATTAAGGATCATTCATTTCTTCTATGTATTTCATTCAACCCAGTCGCCAAATTTCAAGCTTAGAACAAGTATTAGATACGCTTCCTAGCTTGCAGATGATTACCATTGAAGACATTCATCGTTATGATCCAACAATTATTGCAATTGCAGACGTCCACGATTTTTTACAGTACCAATGGGCTTTGCCTACCATTGTGATTGCGCAAGAAAATGAAGGAAGCGAACTTTCCCAAGCATGGGAGCTTGGCGCCCTTGCGGGTTGGATCTGGACCAAGCTTCCCGCAAATCTTGAAGATTCTTTATTAAAAATTGATGCGCAATATAAACGTAATCAAGATAGCCGTGATTTACCTTCTGCCGCAGAACTACAAAAAAAACTTCTTCCAAATCCAATTGAACTACAAAACTATAAAGTTGAGACGCTTTTCCAGCCTTCTGCGTATTTGTCTGGTGACTGGTATGATTACTGGAAAATCAGTGATAAAGAAATCATGTTCTATTTGGCCGATGTATCGGGTCATGGGGTAACCAGCTCTTTACTGACATCTTGGATGGCTGCCTTTCATGGTCGCTCGAAAACACCAAGAGAATTGATTAAAAAACTCAATGGTATGCTGGTTCAAGAAAATATTGAAAAACATATCACAATGTTGGCTGGCATTCTAAATCTAGAAACACATGCTTTAAAATGGTCAAGTGCAGGGCATTACCCTCCCCCCATTATTTTTGAACCCAACCAAGCCCCTCGTGTTTTGAATACCAGCAGTTTTCCTTTAGGACTCACCGAAGACTTAGAGGTTGAAGAGTTTCAATGTACCTTAACTAAGCATGCGCGGTTTATTATTTGTTCTGATGGTGCCCTTGAACCATTCTCGGGTGGTTTGAATGAACAGTTCTCACAATTGGTCTATCATTTGCAAAATCAATCATTCCGTGCACCAGAACATGTAGCAGATGACATAGCAATCCTCAGTCTCCGCAGAATGAATTAACAATATAATCAAACATATATAACAAATTAGACTAATAACCTATACGCAAACGCTTGAGTATAGACTTACGCTATGTGATAATTTTCCTATCCTTCTCTGCAAATGGCATTTATATGTCAACAGGTCATGTTGAATATGCAAGCTTGAATGGAACGCATATTTTCAAACTTATTGGTGAAGTGCGAGCCCAATCTTGTATTAGTTTAGACAAACTTTTGGCAAGGATTGAACAACAAAAAAACGTCATTGGCGCAATTGTTGATTTAACCCAAACCACATTTATTGATAGTACAGTTCTTGGAATACTTGCCAAGCTTGGCTTAAAGTTGAAACAAGTACACCACATCCAAGCGGTGATGCTGTCCACAAATCCAGATATTACCACTCTAGCCAATAGCATGGGCTTAGGGCAGGTTTTTGTCATTTTAAATTACTGTGGTGACCCTCAAGTGTGCACCAATGCTTTGATTGACGATAATGTTAATCACAGCACAATGCTGTGTACCGTTCTCGATGCACATAAAACTTTAATGAAGCTCAATGAAAACAACCAAAATATGTTCGAGCCATTAGTTAAACAACTTGAAAAGCAGCAAGATACTATGGAATGTGTATCTTCAAACCAGCAAAACGCTTAATCATCTCAAGATTGCTTTATCAGGGATAGCCCATGACTTTACTTTCCGTTGTTCAAATGAACTCTCAAAATGACATCGAAGCAAACTTCAGTGTGATTGAGTCGTTGATACAACAAAGTAAAGCTGATGGCGCTTCTTTGATTGTGTTTCCTGAAAATTTTGTCTGCTTTGCCGCAGGTAAACAACGGGAAACTGCTGCACGTTTTGAAGAAATTCAAAAGCGTTTAGAAAACTTAGCACATCATTATCAAATATGGATTGTTGCAGGGACTTTACCTTGCCCTTTCCGTCCAGATGGTTCAATTATTGCTGATGGTCGAGTTCGTACTGTCAGCCTATGTATCAGTCCAGAAGGCACTGAAGCACGTTATGACAAAATTCACTTGTTTGATGTACACGTGGGTGACGCTGTTGGCGGGTATCAAGAATCTCAGTTTTTTGAACCAGGCAGTGATGTTGTTGTCGCGAAAACACCTTTTGGACAAATCGGTTTGATGGTTTGCTACGACTTACGCTTTCCAGAACTTGCACTCACCTTGAGAGCGCAAGGTGCAAATATTTTGACTGCACCAGCTGCATTTACCTATACCACAGGCCAAATGCATTGGCAGTTATTACTTCAAGCACGTGCGATGGACAGTCAATGTCATGTTTTAGGTGCAGCACAACAAGGTTGGCATGGTGAAAAACGTCAAACCTGGGGACATGCTGGCGCAACTAATAGTCGTGGACAAATTTTAGCGATCACAGATGCAGAAGGTGCGCAATTGATGACAGTTCCTTTTAATTTGAATGAGCAGCGCTCAATTCGTGAATCAATGCCTTTAATGCAACATCGCAAATTGATGTCATTCTAAGTCCGTATTGCCATTAATGACTTTTATTTCCTGAACAAGACAAAACAACGTTATACTTGTGAGGCGTAATATCTTCACGAGACAAGCATGCAACAAGACTATTCAAACTTAAATCTTGATCATCAACTCTGCTTTCTTGTTTACTCTACAAACTTAGCATTAAATCAACTTTATCGTAAATTACTAACACCACTAGGACTGACCTATCCACAGTATTTAGTTATGTTAGTGCTTTGGGAAAAAGATGGTCTAACTGTGTCTGAAATCGGTGAAAAACTCTTTTTAGAATCATCTACGCTTACCCCCTTACTCAAAAAATTACAAAGTAATGGTATTGTTAACCGCGAACGTTCTACGAAAGATGAACGTCAAGTGATTATCAGCCTCACTGCTGAAGGTCATGCACTAAAATTAAAAGCAGTGGATATTCCATTACAAGTTGCTCAAGCCAGTGCTTGTGATTTAGACAGCATTACTCAATTGAAAGATCTTCTTTCAAATTTACGCGAAAATATTTCAAACTAAAGTTATCAAATTTTACACAAACGCTACTTGTTTAAATATTTATATCGTATACGATATAATTGAACACAATCAAAAATGGAAGATTTCCGATGTCTTTAGAAAAAGTGGTTTATACAGCACATGCAAAAGCAACTGGCGGTCGTGATGGTCGTGCAACATCATCAGACGGAATTTTAGATGTTAAATTAGCAGTGCCTAAAGAAATGGGCGGGGCTGGTGGTGGTACCAATCCTGAACAACTTTTTGCAGCAGGTTATTCTGCTTGCTTCCTTGGTGCGATGAAGTTCGTTGCAAATCGTGATCATTTAAAAATTACCCCAGATGTTTATATCGAAGGTGATGTTGGTATTGGTCCAATTACTACTGGTTTTGGTATTCAAGTGACTTTAAATATTCATTTAGAAGGTTTAGAGCAAGAAGAAGCACAGAAATTAGTAGATGCTGCACATATCGTTTGTCCATATTCAAATGCGACTCGTGGCAATATTGATGTGACATTGAATGTGATTGTTTAATGCTATGATAAAACCTACCTAGAAGTATAAATTTATTTTTAGGTAGGGGTAATGCTTACTTTTATTTTTCTGGTTGGTTTTTTATGGACTGGGTAGAACTAAAAGATAAAATATATTATTGCGATGATACTCTAAGAGACCTTTATATATTCGATACTAATATTAAAGACCTAAAAAATGGACTGCCTTTGTAAATGAAAATTATACAATCAAATGGCTTAACCAGCAGACACAAAAGAATGAGAGCCAAATTAATTTTGAAGTCCTTCAAGAATGTTTAAATGACGCTCATAATCTATGTTGACATGCTAATCTCTATTTAGACAAAACTCAGATAAATAATCATTTTTTCTTAGTCGACAAAATTGAAAATGATATTAATCCAAATGATATTAATTCACTACAAGACCATGAAAAAATCATCAACTACATGATTTGTATTTCGAATTTAATAAATAAGCAGATTATTTTAACACCTGAGAACGAACCAGAAACTATACTTATAAAAGTAACTAAAGGCTCTGTAGAATTTATAGCTAAATTATAAAGCCTAAAGCATACTCTGAGAAAATTTTAAAAAGATAGATAAATAATTTTCAATTATTCAGCCGCTTCATTGGTAACACGTAAAACCTCTTCCATTGTGGTTTTACCCGCTAATACTTTACGTAAACCATCATCTCGAATTGAACCTGCATCTTTACGTGCATATTCTTCAAGCTCATATTCTGCTGCATTACCATGAATCAAACGGCGCATCTGCTCATCAATCGGCACAATTTCATAAATCGCAGTACGTCCTGTAAAGCCCGTATGGGAACAAAAATCACAACCATTCGGTACAGGTAGTTTTAAATTCGATTCTAAACTCACAGGTTTAAACACATCTTTTTCAAAGTCATCTGCTTCACGCCATGTATGACAATGAGAACACAATGTCCGAACTAAACGCTGGGCAATCACCCCAATCAATGAACTGGATAATAAGAAGGGTTCAATGCCCATATCTTTTAAACGGGTCACAGCACCAATTGCAGTATTGGTATGTAGCGTAGACAAAACTAAGTGACCTGTTAAAGAGGCTTGAACTGCGATTTCAGCCGTTTCCAAATCACGGATCTCCCCCACCATCACCACATCTGGATCTTGACGAAGCATGGCTTTTAACGCACGGGCAAAGGTCATATCCACTTTGGTATTCACTTGAGTCTGCCCAATCCCTTCAAGTTGATACTCAATCGGATCTTCAGCAGTGAGGATATTTTTAGAACCATCATTCAAATCAGAAAGCGCGGCATACAAAGTCGTCGTTTTACCCGACCCTGTAGGGCCAGTGACTAGAATAATGCCATGTGGACGATGAACCAATTGGGTTAAACGCTCATAGTCAGGCTTCATTAAACCCAAATGGGTCATGTTGAGTCGACCCGCTTGTTTATCCAACAAACGCATAACGACACGTTCACCATGCGACGATGGCAAGGTCGAAACACGGACATCCACCTCACGTCCTGCAAGACGTAAAGAAATACGACCATCTTGTGGAATACGTTTTTCTGCAATATCGAGTTTTGCCATAACTTTAATACGCGATACCAACAATGGCGCAAGTTCACGACGAGGCTGTACGATTTCACGCAATTGCCCATCTACCCTTAAGCGAACAGATAATTTCTTTTCAAAGGCTTCAACATGAATATCTGAAGCCCCGACTCGAATCGCTTCAGACAATAAAGCATTGATGAGTCGCACAATTGGTGCATCATCTTCCTGATCCATCAAATCTTCAGTTTCAGGAATCTGATCGGCCAGACTCAATAGATCAGGGTGATCTTCAAGACCAGCGGCAACCTGTTGTGATTCGCCCGTTTCACCTGCATAGCTTGAACTGAGCATGTGATTAAACTCAGTTTCATTACATAATTGATGTTGTGCTGTACGACCGAGATAGCGGCGGGCTTCCTGAATCGCAATTTGTGCGGTATCCTGACGGCGAACAATAAAAACTTGATCACCTTCATAACGCAACAGCACTCCATGCCGTTTTGCAAAACTATATGGTATTTGTAATTGTTTGAGAACTTGCATTACAACTTATATTAATGATTTAAATTGCTTTGAGTGTACTCTATGCTCATGACAGCGTGAAGTCTGTTTGTTAAAGATTTGATGATGATTTTATGAATGGGATAAACACTTTTGTCTAAGAAGAAAGAACATCTGGAACCAGAACTCCCTGATTTAAAGTGGTGGGGAGAACAACTGTTTGAATTGAACCAATCCAAAGCATGGCAATTTGGTTCTATGATGATGCGCATTACTCGTGGTCTGCAAGAATGGCGCTTGGAATATTATCGTCCAAAATTCCAATATGACTATGAACAGCAATGGCATAAAATCCATGATGTAAATTTTGGTTTTCCTGAACCTGTACATGTTGAACGCTATATGTTTCGCGAGACCCATAAAGCGTTTCAACTCATGCCCCGTTTAGCTGATCGCTCTGTAGTGATTCGTCCTGTCGATCCAATTTATATTCCAGCAGGCCAACGCGGTACACTCTACATCAGTACACCCCTGTGGATTTCAGGTTTTGTGCAAGCCCAAAAAGAACCCTTATTTGATATTCCCGTAATTTTACCTAAGGATACATGGTTTGGCCCTGATCACCGCACAGGTGAAATGTGTTATGCCACCTCAGTCGATGGTCGTACCGAATTAAATTTATTACGTCCACGTGCCTTTCGTGCAGTAACACCGATTGATTTCCACAACGTCAGTAGTCATCAGCTTCGATTTGACCGTATGAATGTGCCTGTTCCTGCGCTACCTTTATTTTATAGTGAAAGCACAGGACGTTTATGGACATCACAAATCAAGGTCGTGTATGAAGGCAATGACCGCCCTGCCCGTGTAAGAATTGAAAATCGTACACCACCTTTGGCCGGCGAAGTGATTTATGTACATCCGCCACGCTCACCAGGTGGCGCTTTGTTCAATATGTTTGATTCATTTTTCTAAGGGATGAGGTAAAAATGGCTGAATCCAATATTCCCAAAGACATTGCCAATAGCCTAAAAGGCATCTTTACCAATGTAAATGTCGACCGCTTAAGTGAAATTGCTGTTGCTCTGATCCTCTGCTTTGTTGGTTTTGTACTGGCACGTGTTATTTCCAATACCTTTATCCGCACCATAGGTGCACGCTTTAATGCACATCAACGTTTGGTTTGGCGTAGAGGTATTTTTTATTTTATTTTCTTACTGTTTGTGATCGCCAGCTTAAAAGAAGCGGGCTTTAAACTCAGCGTATTTTTAGGTGCAGCAGGGATTTTAACTGTTGCATTGGGTTTTGCTTCACAAACTTCAGCATCGAATTTAATCAGTGGTTTATTTTTAATTGGCGAAGGTTCATTTGAAGTTGGCGATACAATTCAAATCACCCTGATTCGTGGACATACCATTGAAGGTGAAGTGATTTCCATTGACTTACTTTCCGTGAAGCTTTTGACCATGGATAATGTCTATGTGCGCCTCCCCAATGAGCAATTGATTCGCGCCCCTGTACATAATCTATCAAAATTCCCGATACGGCGATTGTCGATTACAGTTGCAATTAACTTTAATGAGAACATCAATAAAGTTCGTGAAGTTTTAATTGATGTTGCCAACGATTACCCGTTGGTTTTAGCAGATCCAAAACCACGTGTGACTGTTTCTGCCTTTGGAGAATCCTCCATTGAAATTTTATTTGCACTGTGGTGTATGCAAGCAAACTATCTACAAGTCAAAGATGAAATTCATGAGTTAATCCGTAATCGTTTTGTGGAAAATCAGATTGAAATCCCTGTACCAAAAATTGGCTTTGTAGATCGTCCAAATCCAAATGAAGTTCTTCAAAATGAAGATATTGACGGTTATGCCAATAAACAGGAATTAAAATTAGAGCAACAACAAGATAAACAACTTTAAGCAGACAAAAGCGATAATCTAGAAAATAAGAGTCCCTCATTTATGATTGAGGGATTCTTATTTTCAATTACAAAATATTCATCAAGTTTTAAACCATGAGCTGATAAATTAATCACTTCAAAACAACAAAATGGACAATCACAATGCAACTCAATCACTATTTAAACTTTGAAGGCCAGACTGAAGCCGCTTTTAATTTTTATAAATCTGTTTTTGGTGGTGAATTTTCATTTTTAAAACGTTATTCCGAACTACCCGATGTCCAAGTGCCAGACCAAGAAAAAAACTATATTTTACATGTTTCTTTACCGATTAATGAGTTTACCGTGTTGATGGGTTCAGACACCAGCAAACAGTTTTGCGCGCCTAATACTGCGGCTTTCAGCAAAGGCACCAACCATTATATTTCGATCAACTTAGAAGCTCATGAAGCGGATGAAGCACAGCGATTATTTACAGCACTCTCTGCCAATGGGCATATTGAAATGGCACTAGAACCTACATTTTGGGGTGCTTTATATGGTGCTTTCACCGATCAGTTTGGTATTCGCTGGATGGTAAACTGTCAACTGAGTGAAGGATAATGAACTGAATATTGCGATAGCCTATTGATTGACAATGATATAGGTTATATTGCTGTTACGATAACAACGTCATTTATAACAATATGATCACTGGTCTTACCCATACCCTTCTGATTATTTTAATCACACTTGCGATTTCTTTTATTGCTTGGCAACAACGCAATGTAATGAATCGTTTGATTTTCAATGTTTCAGCGATTAAGCATGGTCAATATGATCGCTTTTTAACCCATGGTTTTATCCATAAAGATGGTATGCATTTATTTTTCAATATGTTTACCTTGTACTTCTTTGGACGAAATGTTGAATGGTTTTTCCGTGATTACTTAAGTGGTATGGGCTTTGTCTTATTTTATTGCAGCGCCATCATCATTGCTACGATTCCCAGCTATTTACATAATCGAACCCTAAATTCCTACCGAAGTTTAGGGGCTTCAGGTGCCGTTAATGCAGTATTATTTAGTGCGATTCTGTTTAACCCTTGGGGCATGCTTTATATCTATATTTTACCTGTGCCCGCGATTATTTTTGGGACGATTTATTTATGCTATAGCCTGTATGCAATCCGTTCAGGACATTCGCCATTAATCGATCACCGCGCGCATATTACCGGTGCAATCTATGGTTTCTTATTTCCTTTACTGTTAGAACCATCATTAGCTACAGCATTTTTCTATAAGTTTATTAATTCGCCTTTATTCTAAATTTCATATGGATTCAGTGATATCTAAACTGTTCTGTAAGGAAGTAAGACCTCAATATTTGAAAATTGCACAATGATCTTAAAAGCGTTCTATCTTGAGAGAATAAATACGACTAACACAATTTCACCAATACTATAAAAGTTGAATTCTTAAACCCAACTTTTATATTGTTAACATTTAAAATTAATGTTGATCAAGTCGAAATGAGGTCATGGTTAATGAACCAGCGACGGCTTGATCATTAAAAATATGTAACTCATCTTTCTCTTCCTGTAAGCCTAAGGCATATAACATCGGATAATAGTGATCAGGTGTGGGGATCGACAATAAAAACTCAGCACCTTGCTTTTGCCAGTCAATTAAAGCTTGATGGTTATGCGTGGCTAAGAAATTTTTCATCTTTGCATCAGCTTCTAAAGCCCAATCATAACCATAATGATCATCAAATTTATCAAAGGCAATTTTGCTTAGGTTATGTACGAGATTACCACTGGCAACAATCAATACCCCTTTACGACGTAACTGCGCTAATTGTTTAGCCAAGTCATAATGATATTGGGCACCTTGACTATAGTCGACACTCAATTGAACAACAGGAATATTGGCTTGTGGGAATACATGACATAACACGCCCCATGTTCCGTGATCTAATCCCCAACTATGATCATGATGAATTTCTATACTGTGAATTGCTTCAGTTGTTGCCTCAACCAAAGCTTTATTTCCAGTAGTAGGATATTGCACATCAAACAAAGCTTGAGGAAAACGACCAAAATCATGAATGGTTTTCGGTTGTTGCATTGCAGTGACGGCAGTACCACCTTGGGTAAGCCAATGTGCGGAAATACATAAAATTGCTGTGGGCTGTACGTCCATTTCTGCACCAATGCTGTTCCAAGTACGGGTAAAATCATTGGTTTGAATCGCATTCATGGGTGAACCATGTCCCAAAAATAGTACAGGCATGACTTCAGTATTGGGTAAAGTTGCGTTCCAGCCTTTGAGTAGCGATAAGTCACCCATTGTTTGATTTAACATTTCATCCACCATGAATCATCTTTGTTTAATTATCTGCTGTTCATTGTTGTAGATATATAGACTTTTCCAGCCTACAACATTGCAAAAATGCAACGATGAAATTTTTATCAATAGTTTTAATCAGAGAAAGGTTTTACTAACAGATGATCTTATGTTGAATCAATATTGATTTGGGCACGATACAGATAAAGCCGAATACCAATTTATGTCGTTCATATCATATTCATAATAAGCAATGGCTACACCAGCTTTAACTTGAGAACAATAAAAAGCCGAACTTTCGTTCGGCTTTCATTTCAAAATCAGTACTTAATACAATCAAGCACCTGTTTGATAATGTGCTTTTGGTACAGCTGTAGAGGCTTGGTAAGGATGAGTAAAATCACCTAAACCTGCTGCTGCCTCATGGATATCTTTACCTTCTTTCACAACAAAAGTATCGAAACCAGAACGCTTCATATAGTTCAAAACATCTTTAAACACATCGCCTGTTGCCCGAAGATCGCCTGTATAGCCTTGGCGACGTAACAACGCAGCAAATGAATAACCACGACCATCATTAAAACCGGCGAAATCAATAAAGATCGCATCTAACTGATCTAATGGAAACGCATTGGTTTCAGGTGAAGCATCTACGGTAAGAAATAGTGCTTTTTTCCCCGTCACATTCGCAAGCTGATCCAGCTGCTCAACGGTCAACAACACATCACCTTGTGGCAATACTCCATCTTCAGCAATGATTTGATAGGTATTGTCTGCAACAGTGCCATCTTTAGAGAGGACTTGAAGTGCGGTATTAAGCATATGCGCGCTCCTTAAAAGGTTGAATACCCACTCGGCGATAAGTTTCAATAAATTCTTCACCTTCGTTACGAAGATCAAGATAAGTATTTAAAATTTCATCAATAATGTCAGGTACAGATTCTGCTGCAAATGATGGTCCTAAAATATCACCAATTGAAGCGTCATGGTCTGCATTTCCACCCAAGGTAATTTGATAGAATTCAGCGCCTTTTTTATCCACACCCAAAATCCCAATATTGCCGACATGGTGATGACCACAAGCATTCATACAACCTGAAATGTTTAAGTCGATATGACCTAAGTTATAGACTGTATCTAAGTCATCAAAACGACGTGTAATGGCTTCAGAAATTGGAATAGATTTCGCATTTGCCAATGAACAGAAGTCACCGCCTGGGCAACAAATGATATCGGTAATAAAACCAATATGTGCACGAGCAAGATTATTCTTTTCAAGCGTTTGCCACAATTCAAATAAATCTTTCTGAGGTACATCGACCAAGGAAATATTTTGTTCGTGTGTGGTCCGTAATTCACCAAATGTATATTTGTCTGCAAGATCTGCAATCAAATTCATTTCTTCAACAGTCATATCACCTGGTGCAATACCTGCACGTTTCAGTGAAATAGTGACAATACGGTAGCCTGCAACTTTGTGTGCATTAGTATTGATATTGAACCACTGTTTAAACTTTGGATATTCAGCAAATAAGCCACTGAAATCTTCATCTGCATAATTTTGATAATCAAACGGCATAAACTCTTCGTCTAATTTTTGCAAAATTTCAGGTTGAACTTTCAAGGTTTTAATTGTTTCAGCAAATTCAGCTTCAACTTTTTCAGCAAAAACTTGTGGTGTTAGTGCTTTAACCAAAATTTTAATACGGGCTTTATATTTATTGTCACGGCGACCATGCAAGTTATAAACACGAAGAACTGCTTCTAAATAAGCAATTAAATCTTCACGTGGCAACCACTCACGAATCATAGAACCTATGATAGGTGTACGACCTAGACCACCACCTACTTTGATTTTATAACCCAACTCACCCGCATCATTACGGGTTAAATACACCCCAATGTCATGGAATGAAGTTGCTGCACGATCAATTTCTTCAAGTGCAGAAACTGCAATTTTGAACTTGCGTGGTAAAAATGCAAACTCAGGATGGAATGTAGACCACTGACGAATCAATTCACATGTTGGGCGTGGGTCTGCAATTTCCCCAGCAACGACACCAGCATATTGGTCAGTTGTGGTATTACGGATACAGTTTCCTGAAGTTTGGATCGCATGCATCTGAACAGAAGCTAAACCTTCTAACATATCAGGCACATTTTCTAGCGCAGGCCAGTTAAACTGAATGTTCTGACGTGTCGAAACGTGTGCATAACCACGATCATATTCTTTGGCAAGCTCTGAAACTTTACGCAATTGTTTAGAGTTCATTAAACCGTAAGGTACAGCAATACGTAGCATTGGCGCATAACGCTGTACGTATAAACCATTTTGTAATCGTAATGGACGATACTCATCTTCAGTGAGTTTTCCAGCTAAATAACGTTCCGTTTGATCACGGAATTGTGCAACACGTTCATTGATCAGTTGCTGATCGAAATCAGTATATAAATACATGGCGTACAGCTAGTAGTTTCATTATAACGATGCACAATATAACGAGTATTGATCTATCAAAGAAATGCTTTTTTTCCATATTTTATAGCGATTTTATTGATAAGCATTGTGCAAAGATCGAATTGGCAATGCTTTACGGGCAAAGCATACTTTTATTACGTTATGGATGTTTTTCTTCATTGCTTATCTTTATTTCAGATAATAAAAAGAGCATATCGAATATGCCCTCTCTTTAATCACAGCTGTCATCCCAATACTGAACTTGTTCAACCCTGTAGTTTATTGATCTTATACAGGATTGATTAAGATCAATGCCCAAAGCTGAGTTTAGCGATTTTGAATTAATACTCTGGTTTCTGCTGCTCATCACTATTTTCTAATTTATCTTCGGCAATTTTTGCGACTTCATAACCTGCAAATGCGCCAGCTGCTTTTTCTAGCAAGCCAGCATCAGGATCTAACTTATCGACACTTTGCTCAGCAATCACTGCACCTGCAATTTTACCTAACTCGTCTAATAAACCACTCATTGATCATACTCCGCAGTGTTTTGTTTGAGTTTCAAGTCTATGCATACTTGCTGAAAACATTGCGAAGATTCTGTTGTTACACTGACTAGATTATGAGAGAGCAATGCAATGATTGATGTCAATTTTTTAAAATTAAGATCCGCTTAATCTTTTAAGGCTGCAATACAACGCCCTTTTAAGCAGATCAAACGATGACAATTCAGATGGTCAAATAGGTATTCTCCCAAACACTTTGGTCAAGCTCTGCATGAAAATCAGCATTCAAATCTACTTCAACCAATTGCACATAACGGCCATATACCTGATCTATCGCCAGACAATCATCTACCTCTAAAACTCGATCGGTATGTGGCTTTTGCCAATGCCCTGCAAAATACTGTTTACCCTTGGCTTTCGCTTCAATCGCATCTTGAGCAACAATCAGGATATAGCGGTGTAACTCACCAAACTCATTTGCTTCATAGCCGCCTAAATTAATCAGCCAAAGCTTCTGATCTGATACATTCGGTTGCGCATCAGTAAAATGTATTTGATATTTTTTATTTTCAAACACTAAAGCCTGTAATTTTTGCCATGCGTCGATGTGTAAACCCTGTTGCTCACCAAACCACGCATTTTTTAATTGAGGATAAACCTCTTCAAGCGAATCGCCCACGGCAAGCACCACATCATGAACCTCAACATTGGCACGTGCATGACGGCCACCCAGCATAACAATAAATAAACTAGACATATTCAGTCACTAAGTTAATGTTTGAACAAGTTTTAATAATAAAATCCCACCCACAGATAATATGGCATTATTCAAAAAATGAATGAGTAATACATGCCAAATATTGCGTGTCCACAAATAGATCAGATTTAAAAATAAACCTGCACTCATAAAGCTGATTGTCGAGATTAAATTTCCATCAAAATTATAATAATGGATCAGACCAAATAATATAGAGTTCAATATAATCAGTACAATGCGCCATAACCACGCTTGGATAAATAACTTTTGCAATAAAGTATAGCGAAACACAATATCTTCTAAAAGCGCAGTAAATAGTGGACCCAAGCTAATGATCAACAGACTGAGAAAAGGAATATATTCAGGGTCAATCAGGTCTTTTTCTTGTGTACTCGACCCAAGGGGTAAAAGCTGACGTGTCAATGTGATTACTACTTGTAACACGATTGCACCAACCACCACCAAGACACTTGAGCGCCAAAAGGCCTGTTTATACTTTTGCCAATGTGTAAGCAACATATCCTTATATAAGTAGCACACTAAAATAAATAGCACGCCTCTTAAAATGGTATCACCCAGACTAACAGCTATCGAGATTCCAAAGATTTTTTCTAAAATAAAGCCATTTAAAATAATTAAAGGGATGATACAAATCGCAAATGTGTCTTTCCATCCCCAGACAATTTTTTCAGGAAAAGGTTCAGCTCGAACCCGTTGTAAAAAACGCATATAAAAAATTAACCGATTATTTTCATTAAATTTTGGGTAATTTAGCTCATGATTTCCATGTGCTTTTTGTAGAGTTTCCCCATGATCCTGTCTAGTCCAGAAATAAAAAAGCCTCTATAAAAGAGGCTTTTAAATTGATCGAGTAAGATGAATTACATCTCGACCATTTCAACACCATCAATACGTGCAACAGTCATTAAGTCTTTGTCACCACGACCCGATACCGTCGCAATAATAATTTGATCCTTCGACATTGTTGGCGCGAGTTTAGTCACATAAGCCATTGCATGTGAACTTTCCAATGCAGGAATAATCCCTTCAATATGAGTCAAATCACGGAAGCCTTGAAGAGCCTCTGTATCATTAATTGGCACATAATTCACACGATGCATGTCTTTTAAGAAACTATGTTCAGGACCCACACCAGGATAATCCAAGCCTGCTGAGATTGAATGTGTTTCAATAATCTGACCTTGCTCATCTGACATTAAATAAGTACGGTTGCCATGTAAAACACCAACATGGCCTGCATTTAATGGTGCTGAATGTTTACCTGTTTCAATGCCTAAACCTGCGGCTTCAACACCGTACATTTTGACGTCTTGATCATTTAAGAATGGATAGAACAAGCCCATTGCATTTGAACCACCGCCGACACATGCAACCAAAGCATCTGGTAAACGACCTGCTTGCTCTTGAATTTGTTTACGTGCTTCACGACCAATGATCGATTGGAAATCACGTACCAATTGCGGATATGGATGTGGACCTGCAACCGTACCAATCACATAGTAAGTCGAATCTACATTGGTTACCCAATCACGCATTGCTTCGTTCATGGCATCTTTTAATGTTTTAGAACCACTTTCTACAGGTACAACTGTTGCACCAAGTAAACGCATACGGTAGACATTCATGGCCTGACGTTTTACGTCTTCAGCCCCCATGAATACCACACACTCAAGACCTAAACGCGCGGCAATTGTTGCAGTCGCCACACCATGTTGACCTGCACCCGTTTCCGCAATAATACGTTTTTTGCCAGAAAGCTTCGCAAGTAGCGCCTGACCAATGGTGTTATTGACCTTATGTGAGCCTGTATGATTTAAGTCTTCACGTTTAAGATAAATTTGCGCACCACCCAACTCTTTCGACCATCGCTCAGCATAGTAAAGCGGACTAGGACGTCCGACATAATAAGCGAGATCACGGTCGAATTCTGCCAGAAACTGCGCATCATCTTTCATACGGAAATAGAGTTTCTCTAAATCCTCTAAAGCTGCCATTAAAGTTTCTGACACAAAACGTCCGCCATGGATACCGAAATGCCCGTTTTGATCTGGGAATTGGGTATAGTCAATCACACTATTTTGTTGATTACTTTGCTGATCCACGTTGGACTCCTTGCATAAATCGTTCTACGAGTTGTTGGTCTTTGATACCTTTTGCGGATTCTACACCTCCGCTGACATCGACTGCATACGCTTGAGTCGTTTGTATAGCGTCTTCAATATTTTCAGGTTTTAAACCACCTGCCAAAATTAAAGGAATATCGAGTTTAGGGAATTGAGACCAGTCAAAACTGTGTCCAGTCCCTCCTTTCAGTTCAGGATGCCATGCATCTAAAAGCATAGCACTTGCGCCAGCCTGTTGGTATTGCTGAATTGTCGTAATAATATCTGAATTTTTTGCATCGGGTTTAATCTGAATCGCTTTATACCAACGACGCTTATTATACTGTGCGATCTGCTGACATTGTTGTGCGGTTTCATCACCATGAAACTGAATGATATCCAAAGGCACCTGCTCTAATACTTGTGCAATGTTTTGTGCACTGGCATTGACAAATAATCCAACAATGTTGATATACGGTGGGATCAGTTGCGCCAATTGCTGAGCCAATTCAATCGTGACATAACGTGGACTAGGTTCATAAAACACAAAACCAATCGCATCTACACCTGCTTGTACAGCAGCTTGGATATCTTGGGGTCGTGTAATCCCACAAATTTTGGCACGGGTACGCATAGCTTTGAACTCGAATTTGTTCAGATCAAACTGATTTTTTCAGTATTTTAAGCAAATCATTGTAAAGCAAATTTATTCACTTGCGTTAAAGTTCAATAGGATTATCTGTTTTACATTGTTTATACACTAAACAAACTTTATACTGCACACAAATGCAACAAGTCTAGCTTAAGGCTTTGGGAAGTTGGTGAAAATCCAACACTGCCCCCGCAACGGTAAAATGAAAATATTATTCTTTATAAGTCAAAAGGCTTACACCACTGCAATGCTTTGTGGGAAGGTGGAATAATCTGAATCACGTTAGGTTCTATATTTAAGTCCGGATACCAACTTGTTGTGCCCTTAAACTCAATCATTCACGGGGAGTGAATGTATGGAGCATATCATGTCTGTTATTTTTAAACCTACTGCACTTGTAGGTGCTGTCGCTATTGCGATGGGGTTATCTTCTACTGCTTTTGCAGATACTTCTTCAAATTCAGAAGCAAATTCGAAACTCGATACAATCGTTGTCACAGCATCTCGTACTGAGCAAAAAATCAGTGAAGTTCCTGCTCGAATCAATATTATTGAGCCGAAGATTCTTGAACAATCACCAATAGCATCTTTACCGCAACTATTACAGAACGATGCTTCTATCAATATGGTACAAAGCGGTGGCTATGGACAAACAGCTGCTATTTTCTTACGTGGTACAAACTCTAACCATACTTTACTTTTAAGAGATGGCGTTCGCTTAAACTCAAATACTGCTGGTGCAGCATCTTTACCTTTTATTGATACAACAGATATTAAACAAATTGAAGTATTAAAAGGACCTGCTTCAGTTTTATATGGTGCCGATGCGATTGGTGGTGTAGTTCAGCTGATTTCCAAAACACCTGAAAAAACAGGCGCTTTTGTTACTGGTGAAATGGGTGAAAATAACACCTATAAGGCAGTGATTGGGGCTGATCTTGCTCAAGATGGTTTCTATGCCCAAGTTCGCGGACAACGCCTAGAAACTGATGGTACTCCTGTAACAGATGCAAAAAACAACAAGAAAGCAAGTTTTGATCAAAAGGGTTATAGTGCCAAAATAGGTGTTGAAAAAGAGCGCTATGCAGCCTCAGTCGATTATAGTGAAAATCAAGGCTATAGCGATTATGACAATTACGGTAATCTTGTTTCTCAAGATTTTAAAAACGAAATCATTAATGTAAAAGGTCGAGTCGATATTTTAGGTAATGTCGCACTTCATGCCCGACTTTCGCAATTTAAAGACAATATTGAGCAAAATAGTTCTCCAGATTATGTACATAGTACAACCAAAGAAGCTGAGCTCTATACAAAATGGCAAATGACACCTGCTCAAAACATTTTATTCGGCTCAACCTTTAAAGATATTAAAGGTGATGTTTATTCGAAAAATCTGTTTGGCGGACAAGATGTTAAATACAAAGAATCTGTAGATACTATTGGCTATTTTGCACAGCATCAATATCAACACAATGGTCTAGAAACTCAAGTCGGTATTCGTGTAGAAGACAACGATAAGTTTGGTACACACACAGTGGGTCAAGGTGCTGTTCGTTATCAAGTTTTACCACTTACAAGCATCTATGCAAATGTGGGATCAGCTTTTCGTGCACCAACAACCAATGATTTATATGCAATTTCTTGGGGAGCAAATCCTGATTTAAAACCAGAAGAAAGCTTTTCTTATGAAATCGGTGTCGATCAAAAACTCAATCATAATATTGATTTAGGTTTATCTATCTATCGC
Source organism: Acinetobacter legionensis (assembly GCF_048551735.1). Taxonomy (NCBI): domain Bacteria; kingdom Pseudomonadati; phylum Pseudomonadota; class Gammaproteobacteria; order Moraxellales; family Moraxellaceae; genus Acinetobacter; species Acinetobacter legionensis. Next base: position 388,483 of record NZ_JBIMBV010000001.1, on the reverse strand, counting down.
AATAAAGTAGACAACCTGATTAGTTATCAGACGGGTAAATTAGTTAACGTAAATAAAGCAAACTTTACTGGTGGTGAAGCTTCATTTAAATGGCAACAAGATAAACTCTTTTTAACTACAACTTATGCTTATGTTCAAGCAAAAGATGATGAAACTAAAAAAGATTTGACTCGCCGACCACGCCAAAGTTTAACTCTAACTACAGGTTGGGATGATGGCGTATATGGTATTTCTGCATCTGTCGTCGCAAAATCTAATTCAAAAGATTTTGCAGATTATCCATCGACCACACCAACCACAACGCCTGGTTATGTTAGTACTAATGTCAATGCTTACTGGCAAGCGACTCCAATGATTAAACTCTTTACCAATATTGAAAACATTGGTGATGTTAATTATAAGACAGCATATAACGGTAGTGGTGTTTACTATATCAACGGTGGTCGACTTGCATCTGCTGGGGTAACTTTCCGCTACTAAAAGCTACACCCAAAAAAATATCTAAAACAGCGCAGTTTATGGATAATGTTTTGACCGACATTATCCTTTTTTATTGTTTATCTTTTCATTTTCATCTAGGACAAAATTATGGGACATCGTTTAAGTAAAATTTATACGCGTACAGGCGATTCAGGCACCACAGGATTAGGAGACGGTTCTCGCGTAGCGAAAGATGACTTACGTATTACCGCTCTCGGTGATGTAGACGAACTAAATTCTATTGTTGGTGTATTACGTTCACAAATTTCAATGAGTAGCATCGTCGATAAAGCCCATTGGGATAAATCACTGAGCTTGATTCAACACTGGCTATTTGATTTAGGTGGTGAAGTCTGTATTCCTAACTACAACTTGCTCCAACCTGTTTGTGTTGAATTTCTTGAAAAGGAAATCGACAAAATGAATGAAGACTTACCAATGCTTAAGGACTTTATTCTACCTTCAGGAACATTAGCATGTAGTTATGCACATCAAGCACGTGCTGTATGTCGTCGAGCAGAACGCAGCTTAATGACTGTACACAGTCGTGATCAAAATATTCAAGCAACTGCTCTACAATTAATTAACAGATTATCCGACTGGTTTTTTGTAGCTTCACGCACCTTACAACGCGCAGAAGGCGGTAGTGAAGTGCTTTGGCAAAAGAACATCAATGACACGATTTAACGATAAATCACTGTCTAAAAGTAAATTTTTAACAGTATGATAAAGTCAAGTTATTGCTAAAAGTAAGACTTAAACGATTACCAGACAGATGAAAATGAGTATGTGAGTTCATTATGAGAATTATCGGACATCGTGGCGCGCGTGGTGAAGCACCTGAAAATACCCTAGCTGGATTTCAATATATTCACGATTTAGGTATCCGTGCAGTTGAATTCGATGTTCGACAATTAAAAGATGATGAACTCATTATCATGCATGATGATAATTTTTTAAGAACAACTGGAATAGATCAAGCACTGTATGATTTAAACAGCGCTGAATTAGCGGCCTATAACCAAGCCAATATCTGGATGGATTGGGAAAAACAAATTACCCCAACCTTAAGCCAAAGCCTAAAGATTATGCAGGACTTTGAGCATATTGAAGTTGAAGTGAAAGCTGTAGAAACATTGCAACACGCTGAAAAACTCATCATCGAATTACAAAAACAACTGCAAGGTTTTGAAAATGTTGCGGCGATTACCAGTTTTGATTTAAAAATACATCAAGCCTTACAACAGCAAAACTCAAGTTTTAAACGTGGTCTACTGATTGAAGATGACATCCAACAACGTGCAATCGAACAAGCATTACAACTGGGATGCTGCCAGATTGGATGGATGAATCAATTGGCAACAGATGAGCTCATTCAAGCAACCCAGCGTGCAGGTTTGGACATCAGTGTTTGGACCGTCAATGATATTGAGCGCGCTAAGCATTTAAGAGATTTGGGGATCAATGGATTAATTACAGATTTCCCCAAAATGATGCAGCTTGCCTTAGCACAAATTCAATAACTCAAATCCATTTAATAACACAATAAAGTAGAATTTTATTTTGAACTTTAGAGGGTTTCAAAAATTAAAATTTAACTTGAGAATCAAGCGTCTAAACCCTTAAAAATCAAATTGGATAAGACAGAAAAATTCTTACACTATTTTGACATTTAAATACGACGTTTTAACCATTCATTTTTTTCGATCAAACCGCTAGAATTCATGTTTTATTCTGTTACTGTTTTATACAATACAGATGTACACTAATACTAGTGAACACATGTTCGCCCATGATAATATCTGTGAAAGTATAGCCTAGAAAAATGCTGAAGCTATGCGTTTAACTTTACCTGATTAAGGTTCTTAGGAGTGCTGTTGGAGATGAATGCTCCCCTACCCAAAGCCCCAATAAATTGGATCGGTGTTTTTGCCTTGGTGTTTTTACCCCTTGTGGCAGTAATTGCGATCCCTTTATATGCCTACCACCATGATTTTAGTGCGGCAGCTTGGATTAGTTTATTCGTTTTACTCGGTCTCAGTAGTTTAGGTATTACTGCAGGTTATCATCGCTTGTGGGCACATCGTGCATACGAAGCGACTTTACCACTTAAAATCATTTTGATGATCATGGGAACTTTTGCTGTTCAAAACAGTATTTTGTTCTGGGCTTCTGGTCACCGTACACATCACCGCCATGTGGATGATGTAGATCAAGATCCGTATTCGATTAACAATGGTTTTTGGTACGCTCATATTGGCTGGATGTTACGTAACTATCCCGCTTCTGAATCAAATTATAAAAATGCACCTGATTTGTTGAATGACAAAGTGGTTATGTTCCAAGACAAGTATTATGTCCCACTTGTTATTGCCGTACATGCTGCGATTTTAGTTCCTCTGGGGTGGGCTGTAGGTGACATGTGGGGTGTACTACTCTTAGGTGGTTTACTCCGCTTAATTATTAGCCACCATGTAACATTCTTTATCAACTCACTCTGTCATATGTGGGGCAAACGTCCTTATACTGACGAAAATACTGCACGAGATAACTTTGTTCTTGCCATTGCAACATGGGGCGAGGGTTATCATAACTATCACCATATTTTCCAATACGATTATCGTAATGGTGTGAAATGGTGGCAATATGATCCAACAAAATGGTTGATTTGGTCCTGCTCTAAAATCGGTTTAGCCAAGAACCTACGTCGTATCCCAAGCTTTAATATCAAAAAAGCGGAATTGGCGATGAGATTTAAATATGCTGAACAGGATTTAGCGATTTATGGTCATAACGTCAATGCAGATATTATCGCGATGAAACAAAAAGTATCGCAAGAATATGAAGCATTCACCAATACATTAAATGATTGGGCTGCGTTAAAAGAACAAGAGCTACAAGCGAAAAAAGCATCTGTTGCTGAGAAAATTCACCAAATGGATGTCAAACTCAAAGTTGATTTCCAATTGGTCGAACAGAAACTTGCTTTCCATCGTGAACGTTTAGAAACATTGATGCGTGGAATCAAAAAGAACGTTGTTTCTTAACTCTCAATACACATCAAAAGCAAAGCTCCGAAAGGGGCTTTTCTTTTATCCAGTTTTTACAGACATTCCTACTGATAATATTGAGAGAAAATAATATGCAAATTAATAACATCCCCTTTGGCATTACCAACTGGTCAGAAGTTCCAACAACGCGTCATGAGGGTGAGCAAGGTTTTGCGCTTTGGCTCACACAACAATTTGATAATATTCGAGTGCGAATGGTCGAATATTCTGTAGATTATTTGGCTGACCACTGGTGTCTTAAAGGTCATATCCTGTTTTGCTTAGAAGGTGAATTGGACACTGAACTTGATGATGGACGTACCTTTACCTTAAAAGCAGGGATGAGTTATCAAGTTGCAGACCAAGCTGAAGCGCATCGTTCTTCCACCACATTTGGTGCAAAGCTATTTATTGTCGACTAAAACAGTCGACATTATCTCAACAGCTTAAAACTTTGCTATATTGAGAGGACAAGTGAAACCATTGTGACCGATCGCTATGCAATTTGCCCCACGTTACCCATTTCTCGATTCAAAGCTCTATCATGAGCAAATGCCTAGCCCACTGAAAGGTGCAAAGGCTGGGCATTTTAATGCTGCACTTGCGGATGAATTACAATGGTCTGAAGATGAAAAGACCCAATGGGTCAAGATTTGTAGCGGGCAAAAAACCTTTCCTGAATTTCATCCCCTTGCCATGGTTTATGCAGGGCATCAATTTGGACAATGGGCAGGTCAATTGGGGGATGGGCGTGGCCTATTGATAGCGCAAATTTTAAATCAACAAGGTCAAACCATTGACCTCCATTTAAAAGGCGCAGGCTCAACTCCCTACTCTCGTATGGGAGACGGACGTGCTGTATTACGTTCTGTGATTCGTGAATATCTAGCAGGTCATGCACTCAATGCACTGGGGGTTCCTTCAAGCAATTCCGTAGGCTTTACCTCCTCAACCCAAGGCGTACAACGAGAAAAACTTGAACTTGGTGCAATGATGTTACGCACTTCGGATTGCCACATCCGTTTAGGGCATTTTGAATGGATCAATCAATATCAGCCTGAGTTACTCACTGAATTTACCCAAAAATGTATTGAATGGCACTATCCACAATGTTTGAGTACTGAACAACAAAAGTTTGAAGACACTGTTTTAGCATTTGCAACGCAAGTGATTCAAAACACTGCGATCATGATCGCCAAATGGCAATTGGTGGGTTTTGCTCATGGTGTTATGAATACGGATAATCTCAATATTACAGGTTCTACCCTTGATTTTGGCCCTTATGGTTTTATGGAGCGTTTCCGTCCCAATTGGATCAACAATCATAGTGATTACAATGGCCGTTATACCTACCAAAACCAACCGAGTATTGCACATTGGAATTTATGGAATTGGTTAAACAATTTAATTCCACTAGCACAAGCAGAAAATAAAGAACAATTTAAGCAAGACCTCGTCAAATGTTTAGAGCATTTTGAACCGACCTTTCTAGAACATTATACCCATGGACTATGCCAAAAACTTGGACTACCTGCCTTCCATAAAGATAGTTTTGATTGCGGTATGGCATTTTTAAGAATTCTACAAAGTGAGCAACTCGACTATACCAACAGTTTTCTTCGCTTACAGAATAAAGAATATGAAGCTATTAAAGATGATTGCCTAGATCGCTTTCAATTTGAAAGCTTCTTGACGCAATATCACAGTATTCGTGAGCAGCAATATATTGATGTACTTGATGCGGAAATGAAAAAGGCCAATCCAGTCTATATTTTAAGAAATCATATGCTACAAACAGCCATTGAACAGGCTGAACGTGATGATTTTTCTGAGGTTGATCGCCTATTTAAATTGCTTGGTCAGCCCTTTACCAAACAAAAGGATTTAGAAACAGCCAAAGACTTAGCACCTTTACCAAGTGATGTTCCTGAAGTAATGGTGAGTTGTTCGTCTTGATCAAATAAATTGCCGAATCACTTTCTTTGATCTGACTCATCATAGTTACCCACAATTTCTGTGGATAAACTTGTGTTTATCCACAGGATAAATCCATAATCACAAATTAACTACAGCTTTTGTCTTTAGAGTGAATAAAATTTAGGCAATACAGGGTTTTACAACATTAGTATTCTAAAATGAATAAAAAATACCTCATTCCATGCTTGATTCTTTTGGCTATAGCTATAGCAAGTGTCTGGACTTATCAAAAATATAATCAATTTATTCCAACGGCAAATGCTGCCATACACGTGCAGAATTTATCTGAGCAAGACATTCAACGTCTCCGTCAAGACACGCCAATCACCGAAGTTAAAGTTTATAAATCAGATCGTATTGTTAAACTCATGCATCATGATCAAGACATACGAACATATCCAATGCGCTTAGGTTTTGATCCTATTGGACATAAGGTTAAAGAGGGTGATGGAAAAACCCCTGAAGGTCGTTATATTTTAGATTGGCGTAATCCTAATAGTGCATTTTATAAATCGCTGCATGTGTCCTATCCAAACCAACAGGATAAATCTAAAGCCAACCAACTCGGCGTTTCTCCTGGTGGCGACATTATGATTCATGGTTCAGCAACACGCTCACAAATGGAAAAACTCCCTAGTTTAATGACATACTTACCTAGAAATGACTGGACATGGGGGTGTATTGCAGTTAGAAATATAGATATGGATGAAATTTGGAAGCTGGTCGATGATGGAACAGTGATTAGCATTTATTCATAAAGAATATTTTAAAAAGAGACAGTGATGACAGGTGAAGAAATCCGAACTTTAGCATTTAAGATTGCATCAGATTTGCCTAAATCCGAACTTAGCTACCCTTTTGGTGAGGATATTCCTGTTTTTAAGGTGGTGGGAAAAATGTTTATGTTAGGCTCTGAACTGCATGGCAAAAAACTAATTAATTTAAAAGTTGAACCTGATCATGGCGAAATGTTAAGAGATCTCTACCCCTCGATTCAGATGGGCTATCATATGAATAAACGTCATTGGATTTCAGTCTATGAAGGTGAACAGATCAGTGCTGATTTGATTCAAGACTTGGTTGAAGGCTCTTATGAGCTAGTGGCCAAGAGTCTAACCAAAGCTCAAAAGCAGGTATTGGCGGTTTATCAACAGATTAAATAATTAGCGGTCTTTTGATAACTGCATTTGATAGTAGCTTTGAATTACAGGTTTAGATCAACAGACCTGTCTATACCTGATTCAGTCAAGTCAGAATCTATCGATAACCATAAGTTATATGCTTATTTTTCAAACATAAATTTTTACATTTATAAACATTTACCCACAATATCTGTGGATAAACCTGTGTTTATCCACAATGGTGAACTTAAAATGTTGAAAACTTAATCTTCTGGATATTCAAAACGGTAGCCTACGCCATAAACAGCTTGTACCCATTCATGACGATTTCCAGTTTCAGCAGCTTCTGATATTTTACGACGTAAGTTTTTGATATGACTATCAATAACACGGTCAGCAACATCAAAACTATCTGGGTTGATATGGTCTAAAAGTTGCGCTCTAGAATAGACTTGTCCCAAATGTTCGAGGAAAAGCTCTAAAAGGCGGAATTCAGTTGGCGTTAAATTCAACGATTTTTGTTGATACCAGATACGTTGTTGTGCTTTATCAATACGAAATAAGTCATTGGCTTCAGGTTCAGCTTTACGTTCTAAACGGCGTAATACCGCTTGTACACGTGCCACCAACTCTTTTGGGCTAAAAGGTTTACAGACATAGTCATCTGCTCCCATATTTAAACCCAAGACACGATCGATTTCTTCTGTTCGTGCAGTCACCATGATAATCGGTAAGTCGGTTTGCTCACGCACTTTACGGCAAATGGTCAAACCATCCATACGCGGGACCATCAAATCCAATACCATTAAACTCGGCTTACGTTGCAGGAAGCTGTCATAAGCTTCTTGACCATCATGAAACATACTGACTTCAAAGCCCGCTGCTTCTAGATAATCCCGCACCAATTGCGCAAGTTCAACTTCATCCTCTACCAGCATGATATGCTTCATGTTGTACTATTCCTTTTAAAATTTAGTATGTTTTGAAAATGTCAGTTTGCAACGCAAACCGCCTAATGGCGAATGATCAAAAGTAAGCTGACCACCGAGTGTTTGTGTAATTTTACCTGATAAAGCCAAGCCCAATCCTGTACCACCTGTACTACGTGTACGTGAATTATCCACACGATAGAAGCGTTCTCCCAAGCGTGCAATCTGTTCATCACTCAGACCCAATGGGCTATCATCTACGATCACACTCCATGAATCTGCATCTTGCTCTGTATGGACTTGAACTTCACCGCCTGCTTCAGTATAACGAATACTATTTCCAAGTAAGTTGACCATAATTTGCTTAAAACGATCTATATCTAATTGTAATTTTGCCCCCTCACCTCTGGCTGAAATTGTTAAATCAGCCTGTTCAAATTTAGGTTTAAAATTCTCTATTTCCTGTAAAATGACGGACCAAGGATCAACTTCTGCAAAGTAGCATTTCAATTGTTGTGCTTCAGCTTGGGCTAAATCCGCTAGATCCTGTGTCAATTTTTTCAAGCTTGTGACTTGACGTAACATCGCTTCAAAATGTTCTGGTGTGGGCTTTCGAATCCCATCTTGCATGGCTTCAATTTGTGCCTGCAATACTGCCAATGGTGTTTTTAACTCATGTGAAGTATCTGCAACCCATTGACGGCGTGATGTTTCATGCTGGTCGAGAATGACAGCCAACTGATTTAACTCAGTAGACAAGTCTCCTAATTCATCATTGCGGTTAATCACCACTTGATGCTGGTAGTTACCTTTGGTTAATTCACGAGTTGCGTTCAATAAACGTTGAATCGGTGTTTTAAAATAAGTCGCCAATAACAAGGCTGCAACCAAGCTTGATAAGAATGTGAAGATATAGATCAGTACTAAATAACGTTTTTGATTACTAAAAAAGTTAATACTCAATGCATCATCCTGATCTAAAACTGGTTTTAAACCTAGATACCCTACCACCTGATCATTGACCAAAATCGGACGATAAGAAACCTGATCATCAGAAGGTTCACCCAAAATAAACTGTTGTTTTGCATCATATAATGAAAGGCGTGAACTGAGTCCTAAGCGGTCAGGCAATGATACAAATATCTTTTTGCCATTCTGTGGATTTACAGTCCGCATTGAATCTCTCGTTGACGTTTCTTTAGGTGCTGAAGCTGCTTCTTCACGACCCGCTGAAAGATGTCCTTTGTCTATAGATGATTTTTTTCCTTTACGATCAGAGGGTCTAAATAAATTTTGATTTGAGCTCAGTGGAAACTTCAAACCTTCAAATGGCTGATAAGCTGAGGGTAAATTCTCTTCAAGAATTTTTAGTTCTTCTTGATCCAGCTGAGACTTATGAACTGCACCATCTGTTTGTCCCAAAGTCGCTACTATCGTATGTTCTTTAAAATAGCGCTGTTGTAAAGCAATATCATATTGACGACGTAGCCACCAGCGTGACAACTTATCATAATCATCAGGAGCAGCATCGCCTTCAATTTGTAAAATCTGTGCTTGAACCGCATTACCCCAGTCTTGATAGACCCCATATACATCTGCCAAATTTTCTATCAGATGATCAAGTTTTTGCATTTCGACATCTGCGACATATTTGGCAAAATTCTTTTGCATGGTCCAGTGCAAAACACTTAAGCTCACCGTTGTAATGACTAATGTCGTCAATAAAACGGTGAGAAATAAGCGCAGTGCAATGGGGACTCGACGTATTTTCAAAACTGATCTCACGTTTTTCTTCTCATTTCAACATTGTACCCAACAGTTGTTCAAAATTCTCTCCATTGTTTCTACATCATTATTATTTAATCTTTACGGTATCAACAGAACACAACACAAAATATTCATTGGAGTAGTAACAATGAAAGCTATGACAAAAATCGCACTGGTATCGGCAAGTATTTTAACTGTAGGGGCTTTGACTGCCTGTCAATCTAATCCAGGTCCAAAAGAGGGCCACCCGATGATGCATGGTGGGCATCATAAAATGTCACCTGAACAACGTGAAGAAATGAAACAGAAACGTGCTCAACATAAAGCGTTACGCCAACAAATGCAAAAAGCCTGTGATGGCAAAGCAATTGGTCAAACGGTTCAGGTGACAGCAGGTCAGCAAAATATTAATGGTACATGTAATATCGTATTCAAGCCTGATCACAAGGCGATGAAAGAGATGAATCAGGATTTCCGTCGTGATGGAGAACAACGTGGTCATATGATGCGTCATGACGGACCCCGTATGAAAGACATGACCGAAGAACAACGTGCTCAAATTAAGCAAGAATTTGCCCAAAAACGTGCAGAACGTAAAGCGAAGTGGGATGCGATTCAAAAATCATGTGCAGGCCAGACTGATGGTAAGGCAATCCAAGTAAAACTGGATGATAAAATCATCGATGGTAAATGTGTTGTTAAATTCCAGCCAGAGTTTAAATCAGGCGATAACATTCCCATGATACCATCAAAAGTTTAATTCATATCTTGGCTAAATATAAAAAACGACCCTGTTGGGTCGTTTTTTATTTGCCACAATAATTTACTTGGAATTATCCGAAATCAAAGCCACTTGTTGGGCATAATTTAATAACTTAAGTTTAGAAGCCGCTAATTCTTCAGCGGTGGCTTGACGGGTGATATCCCGATGAATACGCAATACATGCTGACGTAAAGAATGACTTTCAGCAGCATTATAAGATTTACAGAATTCTTTAATTGCAGGGTCACGCTGCTCAATCATTCGATCCACCCAACGATCCAATTGCGCCAACTTTTTAATCCCTTGCTTAGGGGTTAAATAAGACAAAATGATGGCTTCATCTTCATTACGCAAAAGCTTACCAATCCGTTGAAATTGACGGCGACGTGCTTCAAAAGATGTGATCAATTGCACATCAAGCAAAGCCTCTATCAACCGATCTTCAACAGGTAAAGATTCAATTTGTTTCTTCGACAACTCTGCGAGTTGTTCACCTAAAGCAGCCATACGTTGTACAGCTTTTTTCTGTTCGGTTTTACTTGCACGCCCTTCTAAAGATTCAAAATCATCTTCAGTAAAACGTTGCGGACGACGTGCCACGATTATTCTGCCTCGTAAAATTTATCTGCGAACAGTGCTTGAACTTCAGACAAAGCTTTTTCTTCATCTGCACCATCAATCACTAGACGCAAGGTGGTTCCTTTACCAGCTCCGAGCATAAGTAAAGAAAGGATATTCTTGGCATCGACTAACTTGTCACCCTTACCAATTTGAATAGAGCATTTAAATTTAGTCGTGACTTCGATTAGTTTTCCAGATGCACGCGCATGTAATCCTAATTTATTAATTACGTCAACAGTTGTGTCAATCATGACCAGTGCTTCATTTCTCTATGTAATACTTGAATAGTCCATTTTGACTCAAGAGCCTTTTTCAACCTATCCACAATATAAACTGAACGATGTTGTCCCCCCGTACAGCCAATTGACACTGTAATATAGTGACGATGACCTTCCGAAAAAGCAGGCAACCACTTATTTAAAAACTGATAGATGTCTTGATACATCTCATTTGCTTGCTCACTGGCTTCTAAAAATTTACGTACTGGTTCATCTAAACCCGAATATTTACGTAACTCTAAATCCCAATGTGGATTTGGCAAATGCCTGACATCAAAAACAAAATCTGCATCTAATGGAATACCATGTTTATAACCAAAAGATTGCAAAATTAAAATGAGTTTATCGGACTGTCCAAGTTTGGACAATAAGGTATCTTTTAAATCGTGTACACTTTTATCCGTTGTATCGATATGTACTGTTGCTCGCAGTTGAATCGGAAGTAATAAATTTTTTTCTTCTTGAATACATTCATTCAAACTCTGAAAACGGTTTGACAATGGATGAGGACGTCGAGATGCACTAAAACGTGAAATCAATTCCTGATCACGCGTCGTTAAATAAATAACGTCTACGCTGCCATGTTTTTGTAACTGTTGAAAAACTTGATCAAAACCCTGTAAATCTTCTTTTGCACTTCGAACATCGACACCCAGTGCCAATAATTCTAAATTATTTTCTCTATCCAACTTTTCAACAATTTCAGGAAGCAATGCCAAAGGCAAATTATCGATACAGTAATAACCCAAATCTTCAAGCACCTGCAAAGCAGATGATTTACCTGAACCAGACTGTCCTGTTACGATAAGTATGCGCTTCATGGCATCGCGATCCTAAAAGCAAAGTTTATGTAAAATGTTTTACTTGTAAATTGTCAATCAGACGAGTCTTGCCTAATTTCGCTGCAACAAACAATACAACATCTTGGTCGAATTGTTCAACTTTTTGCAACGCTAGACTACGTGCTTCGACATAATCCACAATTAACCCTGCATCATTTAAACTTTCACGAATTTGAGCCAAGACATCTGCAAGTGTTTTACCTGCATGTAAATCTTGTTCAGCAGTCGTTAAGGTCTTAAAAATAACAGGAGCTATTTGACGCTCTTGTTCAGATAAGTAACCATTACGCGAACTTAAGGCCAAACCATCTTCAGCACGTGCAATTGGTACACCAATCACTTCAATTGGCATATTCAAATCACGAACAACCTGCTTAATCACAGCCAATTGTTGATAATCTTTCTGTCCAAAAAATGCAAAGTTCGGCTGTACAATATTAAACAATTTGGTGACAACAACAGCAACACCATCAAAGTGACCTGGACGTTGTAAGCCACACAAATCATTGGTAATTTCACCCACAGTAATATTTGTTAAACGTGGGAATTTACCATACATTTGCTCAACAGACGGTGCAAAAACAATGTCACACCCCACTTCAGCAAGTAAATTACTGTCTTGCTCAAGTGTACGCGGATAGTTATCAAAATCTTCATTGGGTCCAAACTGAATTGGATTCACGAAAATACTAACCACCACCACATCACATAATTTACGCGCTTCACGAACAAGGTTTAAATGGCCCTGATGTAGATTTCCCATCGTTGGTACAAAACCGATGATTTTACGTGCCGATCGAGCAGGATTAAGTGATGCTGTTAGTCCTTGAATGGTCGTTTCTGTTTTCATGTCTACAGCTCTACTTGAAAAGTATGTTCTTTTGCAGGAAACGATTTCTCTTGCACAGCAACATGATATGCCTTGAATGCATCTACAATTGCAGATTCACCTGCTTGTTCTTTCATAAAATTGCGTACAAAGCGAGCCACTTTACCAAAAGTCAAACCAAGCATATCTTGCACAACAAGAACTTGACCATCAGTATCTGCCCCAGCCCCAATACCGATCACAGGAACGTGTGGGAATAATTCAGTAATTTCTTTACCCATTTGAGCAGGAACACATTCGAGCAATAACACAGCTGCACCAGCGTCTACCACAGCTTTACAGTCAGCAATTAATTGATCTGCCGCTTCACGCGTTTTCGCTTGTAATTTATAGCCACCAAAGACATGTACCGACTGTGGTGTTAAGCCCAAATGTACACAAACAGGTACACCATTTCGTGTCAAAACTCGTATAGTTTCAGCCAGCCATTCACCACCCTCAATTTTCACCATCTGAGCACCCGCTTGTATCACGGTTTTTGAATTAAGCAACGCATCATTAAGCGTTGCGTAACTCAGAAAAGGTAAATCACACATGATAAATGCGTGTTGATTCGCACGACGTACAGCTGCAGTATGATACGCCATATCTGCAACAGTAACAGGCAATGTAGAATCATGCCCTTGGATTGTCATCCCTAAAGAGTCACCAATTAAAATGGTGTCAATCTCAGCAACTTCCATACCTTTTGCCATACTCGCATCATAGCAAGTTAAGCATGAAAATTTACGTCCCTGAGTTTTGAATTGTCTTAAATCACTTAGGCTAATCATGACGATATTCCTCTATCAATGAGAGTTCCTCTGCCCATTCAATCCTTTAATCAGCCCATGACTGATCTGCTAAAACGCTAAGGGTTGAATGTTGCACGAAATCTAACTTTTGCAATGATTGTCCATTGACTTGAAGCTCAGGATCGAGATCCAACAATGGAATCACTACAAAATCACGCTCTAAAATACCAATATGCGGTACTGTGAGCCGCTCATTTATAATGTTTTTTTCAGCATAAAGCAAAAGATCTAGATCTAAAGTACGCTCACCCCAATGACGTGAACGTACTCGACCTGATTCATTTTCAATGCGTTGCAACTCATCCAGCAAGGCCAATGGCGCTAAATCTGTGTGCAATTCTACAACCGCATTATGATAATTTGGTTGATCTTGAGGCCCCATTGGGGGACTTTGGTACAACTTTGAAACCGTAACACCACCAAATTTTCTAAGCTTTTCTACAGCTGCTCGTAGAATTTGCTCAGAATCTCCTAGATTACTTCCTAAACCAATGTAGGTTTTAATCATGGCTGGGTGGGTCCAAAAATCACACTGTTCAAATCACGTTGTACTCGTCTACGCTTGGTAATTGGATGATCAGCAGTGATTTCACCTTTGTTTACAGCTGTTCGAGCATCATTTCGTGTTCTAAAATCATGAGATGATGTTGAATTTGGCTTATTCCGTGAACGACGACTACGAGATTCTTGTTCTTTGACCAATGGCTCAATTTGCGTTGAAACTGCAGCTTTTGCATCTTCAATTGGTGCGACTTCAGCAAGTTTTTTACGGCTCTTAGCACGCTGTCGATTATAGCTCCCAATTGCACGCTCTTTCTCGTCAGTCGACATATCTTGGTAAGCTTCCCACCATGCTCCCATACCGTTGGTAGAAGTATCACCAGACTTCTCTCTCAACAACAGGAAATCGAATCCTGCACGGAAACGTGCATGACCAGAAAGTGCTTCAATCTGTTGAGGTTTTGGATTTAACAAACGGCTTTGCATTTCCCAAACTTCACGAATAAAGGTTTCCGCAAAACGGGGAATAATGGTTCGAGTCGCTTGACGTTTCAACACATCCAAACCTGCTTGAGCTCGTGCTTCTGCAGCAACAACCCCTTTAGCATGGTAAAAATCACAACGCGCTAAGAAATTATTCCATAGCAATACCGCATAGAAAAAAGCAGGATTAATGGTTTTACCCATTTGAATCCGTTGATCGGTATTTTTCGCAGCACGTTCAATAAACTGAGTAATTTCAGGACTAATATCAGCAAATAATTGCTTCCAAATACCAAATTCAATCAACATAGGCATAACACGATGTAAATGTCCCATCGTGAATAATTTTTGCGACTCATCATATAAACGGTGCGGAGAAACATCACGCAGCAGCTGTGTCATCTCTTGGGTAAAAACGTCTAAAATTTTAGGATCAATACTAAAATTTAACTTCGCAGCAAAACGTAAAGTACGCAACATTCGTACGGGATCTTCTTCAAAACGAAGTCCTGGATCACCCAATAACCTTAAAGTTTTGGTTTTTATATCATCAATAGCATTACAAAAATCGAGCACTTCCCCTTTTCTTGGTTGGTAGTACATGGCATTGATGGAAAAATCACGTCGAGCAAAATCTTGCTCTATAGTTCCCCAATTGTTGTCACGTAAAATCATTCCTTGTGCAGAGGTAATTGCTTTTTTCGGTGGGGCACGGAATGTCGCCACCTCAATCAATTCACGACCTGAATACACATGTGCCAATTCAAAACGTCGCCCAATAATTCGGCAACGACGACCAAATACCTCTTTCACCTGAGAAGGCGTTGCATTGGTCACTGCATCATAGTCTTTCGGATTTAAGCCAAGCATTAAATCACGTACACCACCACCGACTATATAAGCTTCATAGCCAGCTTTAGTTA
The DNA here is from genome assembly GCF_048551735.1 of Acinetobacter legionensis. Taxonomy (NCBI): domain Bacteria; kingdom Pseudomonadati; phylum Pseudomonadota; class Gammaproteobacteria; order Moraxellales; family Moraxellaceae; genus Acinetobacter; species Acinetobacter legionensis. The sequence goes on along the minus strand of NZ_JBIMBV010000001.1, from coordinate 373,065 downwards.
AAGAATCAATAACATCTAAAATGGAGGAAGGTAATTGAGCGGTGGATAACCCACACTTTGACGCACGCAAAGTTTGCAAAAGACACTGTCTCCTACGTCAGGACGTAAAAATCATAATTGTGCTAATGATATCGCTTACACAGCTAAAGGGCAATTTGATTCTCGCAAACTTCACTTGAATTTAAGATATGTTGATAATTCATCGATCCATACAGCATTAAACACGTCACAAACTAAGTCGTGCTTGATTCTGCTCGAAAAATTTCGCCCCAATCCCCTTTACCTTTTTTAAATCATCAATACTTTTAAACTTCCCGTTCTGATTGCGATAATCAATAATCGCCTGTGCTTTCTTTGTACCGACACCTTTTAACTGTTGTAATTGTTCAATATTTGCAGAATTTAAACTAATTCTCATACCTGAGCTATTTGAATTTTGAACACGTGACAATGTGTTATTGTTACCACTATTCTTAGGTTGTGATGTCTGGTTATTCGGTGTCGAAAGATAATAGTGACCATCAATCTTGTTTATTTTTTCATCATGTGCTTGTTGTTCTGCTTTCCATTTTAAATAAGCTTGATCAAATTGTTGCGCATATAAGCTGAAAGAGCAGCTTAAAAGCACCAATAAAAAAGACAATTTAATTAGCTTTACTACACGATTACAATAAAAATTATGATTACTCATGGATAACCTATGGTTTTAATTGTTGCTTTGCCTGATCCCAAAGAAGATCCATTTCTTCTAAAGATATATCTTCTAATCTTTTATTTTTAAAATTGATTTGATTTTCAATATAAGCAAAGCGAGATTTAAATTTATAAATGGTTCCTAAAAGAGCCATCTCACTTGAAATGCCTAGTTTACGCCCAACATTAATTAAAGAAAATAAACAATCACCAAATTCATCCATAATTTCATCAGGTTTTTCCGATTGCATGGCTTCTTCAAACTCTGCCAGTTCCTCTTTGACTTTATCGTAGGCCTGAGCCACATCAGTAAAATCAAATCCTACTTTTGCAACATTTTTTTGCAGGTTTTCCGCCTGAGACAAAGCAGGACCATGCTTTAACTCATCTAACCGAAATTGAGGTTTACCTTGTTTTTCTTGTTGTTTAATCTCCTGCCACAAAAGTGACACTTGTTCAGGAGTTAAATTCTCAAACTGCTCTTTTTGGAAAACATGCGGATGACGACGTATCAATTTTTGACAAATAGCTTCTACAACATCATTAAAATCAAAAGCACCCTGCTCACTGTACATCTGTGATTGAAAAACCACTTGTAACAATAAATCCCCTAATTCATTTTTAATTTCATCAACATCGCCAGAGCGTACAGCTTCTTCCACCTCGTACGCCTCTTCGATCGCATAGCGCGTTAAACTTTCAGGGGTCTGTTCACGATCCCAAGGGCACTCTGCACGTAATTGTTTCATAATGGCGAATAACTGTTGCATTTAATGTCCTTTAAGATCAATAAGAAATGACTGCACAACACTTGTTGTTATGCATATTTTATGTTCAACTCACTGCAATCAAAATAAACTAAAAAGGATACTGCAATGCGTCAGAGCATATTCATAAGCGGTGCTGCACAAGGCATTGGGGCAGCGATCGCACGTCTATTCTACCAACAAGGTTATCAAGTTGGTATTTATGATATCAATGAAGCTCAGGCTCAAATTTTAGCAGATCAATTAGGTCACAATGCCAAAGCTGGCAAATTAGATGTGAGCGATTATGCACAATGGCAAATAGCGCTTAAAGAGTTTTCTCAATGGGCAAATGGTCTTAACATTTTAGTGAATAATGCTGGCATCCTTTATTCTGGAGATTTTGAGAAAACTGAAATTAGTGCACACCACCGAACAATCAATATCAATGTAAATGGTGTTTTAAATGGCTGTCACGCCGCACTTCCCTATCTAAAAGAAGCAAAATTTGCGCGTATTATCAATATTTCCTCAGCATCAGCCATTTATGGACAAGCAGATTTAGTCTCATATTCTGCCAGTAAATTTGCGGTACGCGGTATTACCGAAGGATTAGATATCGAATGGCAAAAATATGGCATTCGTGTACTGGATGTTATGCCGCTGTTTGTCCAAACGACTATGGTAACAAACATGGATGCAGGCGCGATTCAAAATATCGGTGTTAGCCTCACACCCCAAGATGTTGCTGAGCAAGTGCTTGCACAAGTTAAAGCCAAAGACTCACTTTTCACTGCTACACATCGTCCAGTTGGTTTAAAAACTAAAGTGATGTTTACACTTTCTACCATTAGCCCTCAATTTATCAATCGCTTGAGCAATTTAATACTGACGAGAAAATCTAAGTATTAATATTATAAAAACTCATTCAACAGATATCATCTTTCTTTTTATAAATCAAATTCATAGTTTAATTTATTATACTGAATAATAAAAAACTCGCATTTCGCGAGTTTTGTTATTGTTCAAATCATAAAATCTGATCAAGGCAATATAGCTTAATTACCTTGAACCAAACGTCGAGCACTGATAATGCCAGGCTGTTGTTCCAATCTTGCTAAAAGGCGAGACAATTGCGCCAAACCTTTCACTTCAATCAACAATTTCATATTGGCAATACCATCTGCTTCAGAAATCGTATTTACCTGACGAATATTGATCTGATCTGAAAAAATCACTTGGGTCAAATCTTTTAACAAACCACGACGATCATAAGCTTCCACCACAATTTGCACACTTTGCCCACGTGTCGGTTGCATTTCCCAATCGGCTTCAACAGCACGATCAGGTTCTAACTTGATCATGCGCATGTAATCGGGACACGCAACCTTATGAATACTCACACCACGATTCAAGGTGATATATCCAGCAATCGATTCACCATGAACAGGCTGACAACATTGTGCAATGTGTAATTCAACATTATCCAAACCATCAATTAAAATTCCATGTGCAGATAAGGTATGACTTGCACGTGGATTTAACGTCGGTTTTAGAACAAGTTCTGGTTCATCTTGATCTAAGTGCATGTGGCGATTAACTTGATTAATCAAGGCATGCAGGCTAATTTCCCCACTTACCAATGAAACAAGGATGTCATCACCAGTTTTTACATTGAAATGATTACAATAATCACTTAAATCAATACTTTTTGGATGAATCGCTAGACGTGAAAGCTCTTTATTGAGTAGTTCACGCCCAACTTCCAGATTTTTACTGCGATCTTGTTGTCTAAACCAGTGGCGCAACTTGTCACGGGCACGTGCAGTTTTGATATAACCCAATGAGTTAACTAACCAATCACGATTGGGTTCACGATCTTTCTTGGTTAAAATCTCAACCTGTTCCCCTGTTTTCAGAGTATAGGTTAATGGCACATAGCGTTGATTAACCCTTGATGCATAGCACTTATTCCCGACCTCGGTATGCACATGATAAGCAAAATCAAGCACCGTCGATCCACGTGGTAATTCTTTAATATCCCCATCACGACTAAAAACATAGATTTTTTCGAACCCTTCAAAATCTTGAATTTGTTCAAAATCTTCTGTTTCATCTTCATTGGGATGTGCACTGGTTTCAGTACGTTCTTGATAATGTTCAAGGACTGCACGTAATGAATGCAAACGATGATTAAATGAATAATCAGTGGTTTTCGAGCCTTCTTTATAGTTGAAATGCGAACATACACCCAACTCTGCTTCTTCATGCATTTCTTTGGTACGGATTTGGATTTCCAAAGATTTATTTTCTGCAATCACCGCAGTATGTAAAGAGCGATAACCATTGGCTTTTGGATTGGTAATATAATCATCAAACTGATGAGGAATATGGCGCCAAATTTGATGCACAATGCCCAAAGCGTGATAACACTCTGCTACAGATTTAACCAAAACTCTTAACGCACGAATATCATATAGCTGATCAAAACTCAGATTTTTACTCTTCATTTTACGGTAGATCGAATAAATATGTTTTACTCGACCCGAAATCTCTGCCTCAATATCATGCTCACCAAGCTCACCTTTCAGTTTATCAACCACAAACTGAATATATTGCTCACGTTCCAGCCGCTTTTCATTGAGTAATGAAGCAATCTCTTTATAGCGTTCAGGAGCCAAATAACGGAAAGCAAGATCTTCGAGCTCCCATTTTAATTGAGCTATCCCTAAACGATGCGCCAAAGGAGAATAGATGGTCAAGATTTCTCGTGCAACACGCTCTTGACGCTCTTTTGAAGAGTGTGCCAATTCACGTAAAGCAAATGTCCGTTCAGCCAATTTAATCAATACCACACGAACATCTTCTGTCACAGAAATCAACATCTTATAGATGCCTGTCAGGTGTTCGCGCTGATTATTATTAAAGTGATCTTCTAACCGTTTATTCTTTTCAATCAGTTCAGAAAGTTTACCCATAGCCAAAGTGCCTTTGACAAGGTTATAAACTTGCTCACCGCATTGCTGCTGTATCTCCTCTAAGGTGGTGAGATCCTCACGCACGCTACGATAAAGTACAGCTGCTGCTAGTGTATCTTCATCGACATGTAAATGCGCGAGGATGTCAGCCATTCCAATACCTGTTGCAAAGGTATTGGTTCTGGAATTTACTGTGGTCGCCAATTCTTTTTGTAATACTAATTGCGCGACTTCTTCTAACTGCTTAAGTTCAGCACCGTCTAAAATTCCACGCACTCGATCTAGCCAAGTTGCTAGAGCGTGTTGCGCTTCATCGGCATGCTCTACAGTCGCTTCCTCTGATAGCTCATTGAGCTCATCAGGAAGTTGCTCACGTACTGTGACCATACCCTACTCCTCTAACTCTATATTTCATTATAAATCGTTTATCTCTAATTTCTTTTCAAACAAAGCAATAGATTCAACATGCCCAGTGTGAGTAAACATGTCCATTACACCTGCTTTAGTGAGCTGATAACCGTGTTGTACCAAAATCCCAGCATCCCTAGCCAAAGTTGCAGGATTACACGACACATAAACGATTCTTTGCGCACCAAATTTGGGCAAATAATGCATAACTTGTTCTGCTCCCGCACGAGGAGGGTCAATCAATAATGCATCAAATCCTTGATTTGCCCAAGAATAATGCGAAAAGTCTTTTGTTAAATCTTGTGAATAGAATTTAACATTGCTGAGGCGATTGTTCAGTGCATTTTCTGTACCACGCTTCACCATTGCTTCACTACCTTCTACAGCAATGACTTTTCCTGTAGCACCCACACGTTTAGCAAGCGGGAGTGAAAAATTTCCCAATCCACAAAATAAATCTAAAACAGTCTCACCTGCTTTCAACTCAAGCAAATCACATGCCAGATTAACCATCTGCGGATTTACAGTAGGATTCACTTGGGTAAAATCTGTTGGATTAAATGCAAACTCAATATCAAAATCTTTTAAACGGTAATGCAAATGCATGTCTGCTTGAGCATGATCTACTCGATGTACACTTTCCACACCCGCAGGTTGCAAATACAACTGCCACTGTTTCTGTAACGCATATTGTTGCAATAGGTTGACATCATGGGCTTTTAATTTTTCAGTATGGCGAACCAATAATGAAATTTCGCTATCGCCTTTGGCTAATTCTATATGACCAATGCTACTTTTGCCTTTTAGACTTTCGAGTAATGCCTTTATTTCAGGTAAGGCCTGATCCAATTCAATATCTAAAATTTTACAGGTTTGGATTTCAGTTAAATGGTTACTCTGTGCTTCACGAAACCCCATAAGCAATTTATTTTGTTTGGGCAAATGACGCACACCTATTCTGGCTTTATGTCGATAATCGGAACGAGTTGAACGCAATGGGTCTAACCATTGTTCAGGCGCTAATCCCGCAAAGTGACTGAAATGCGATTTTAAAACATCTTGTTTTAAACGAATTTGTTTATCTGGATGGATATGTTGCATACTACATCCACCACAAATGCCAAAATGTGGACAGATCGGCTGAATACGATGTGGATTGGCCTCACTGAGTAATTCAATACTGTCCGCTTCTTCAAGTTTAGATACCTGACGAGTCACTTGAGCTTTTACAATTTCACCAGGTAGTGCATAACGAATAAAAACTTTTTTACCCTGCTTTTCATTTGGATGATTGAGCTCTGTTCCATAATGCGCAATCCCTCGCCCTTCATGTGACAATCTTTCAACTTTAAAAATATATTGTGGAAGCTGAGATGGTCGAGGTTTTGCTCTATGTTTCAAAGGGATACCTAATCGGGTGTGGAGGAAAAATCTGCTTGAGTAAATTCAGTTCGTTGTGACGTTTCACGCCAAACATTTAAAAACTCATGTTGTTGAGGTTGTCCTTGCAAATAATGAATAGAGGCTTGAATCCATAACTGGTGATCTTGCAAAGAAATTTGACCTTTTAACAAAGCCCATCTTAAGAAGATTAACCACGTATTTAAAACATCACCTTCGCAATAGCTGGTTAATTTCAGCCATTGCTTTGTATTCACATATTCGGGAACAAAATAACCTGAAATACCACGTTTACCGGGATAACCCAATAAATGAGCAACATCATCCAATTTCTGAAAATGACGCCCGTTAAACATCGCCATAACATCCATTAAGTCGACATGACGGTTGTGATATCTGTTCTGATAGTTATTATACCTTTTTTGTGTGTCAATCTCACCTTGATCAAACAAACTTGGCGCAGATAGTCCGTGATACATTGCACGGAACAAAATCACTGGTAAATCAAACTGTGAACCATTCCAACTCACGAGGGTTGGGTGTCTTTTATCAAAGATAGATAAAAATTTTTGTAAAATTTCAGTTTCAGTATAGTGCTCACGACTAAATGAAAATAGTTTCATCACACCATTTTCATCAATCCACAAACCCGAAATACAGACAATTTCATGTAAAGATAATCGCTGAAAATCCATCCCTGATTCTTGACGACGTAATTTTGCCAACGCCTGTTCTAAATCGTCCTGTGGTAAATCCAAACCATATAAATGCGCTCCAGATTTAAGATCTGTCAGGGTTTCGATATCAAAAACTAAAACTGGAAGGCGCATAAAAACTTTACTCAATAATCAACTTTACCATCATGAGGCAATTTATGACCTTGAAGCAACTATTCTTCATCCTCAACAGAGAACAAACCTGTAGAAAGATAACGATCACCTCGGTCGCATACAATGCACACAATCACTGCATCTGGGTTTTCTTCAGCAATTTTAACAGATGCCCATACAGCCCCTCCTGAGGAGGTTCCTGCACTAATGCCTTCTTGACGCGCTAAACTGCGTGCCGTTTTTTCAGCTTCAATTTGCGGAATATCCATGATCTGGTCGACACGCTTTGGATCAAAAATTGTCGGCAAGTATTCTTGTGGCCAACGGCGTATACCCGCTATATTTGAACCTTCTGAAGGCTGTAATCCTATAATTTGAATATCTGGATTTTGTTCTTTTAAATATTTAGAAATTCCCATGATCGTGCCAGTTGTGCCCATAGAGCTGACGAAATGAGTAATTTTCCCCGCTGTCTGTTGCCAAATTTCAGGGCCTGTGGTCAGGTAGTGTGCTTCCACATTGTCTGGATTCCCAAACTGATTCAACACCAGACCTTGGCCTTCACTTTGCATTTGCAAAGCCATATCACGCGCAACTTCCATATTGGTTGCTTCGATCAATTCAGCACCATAGGCACGCATCGCATCTTTACGCTCTTGGCTTGAGTTACCTGGCATGATTAATTTCATTTTATAACCACGCATTGCGGCGACCATCGCCAACGCAATTCCCGTATTTCCACTCGTCGCCTCAATCAACGTATCACCTGGCTTAATTTGACCACGCTGTTCAGCTTTCATGATCATATTATATGCAGGACGATCTTTTACAGAACCAGCGGGATTATTCCCTTCCAGCTTTGCCAATACTGTTGCTTGAGTATGACTTGCCAACCGTTGTAAACGCACTAAAGGAGTTTTTCCTACATAGTGATCTAACAAAAATTCGTTGGCTAAGAAATCAGGTTGTGTGTGACTCATCTGTTGCACCTATATCGAGGTGGGCATATTGTATGAAAAAAAGAAACATACTGCACATCTTTCCGCTTTATTTTACTTGGAATGATCAAACTAAATTCATATATATCAACAAGCCTAAGTGGGATCATGATTTTGTTTATTGAATAAAATTAAATACATATAAAAAAATAAACTTTACTTAGAATTAGAAATGATAAAGTTATCTATAAAACAGCATAACTTATTTCCAATTCTCAAGATTTTTAGTCATATTGTCATGCAGGATGAGTAAAGCATGTTAATATCTTTGCCATGGGCAATGAGTTGCTGGAACAATGTCGAATTTCAATAAAAAACTCTTTAAACGCTTAAAACTCAATCACGCTTATGGTCAACTTATTGCGTTAATTTTCGTGCCAATTATGATTTTGGCAGGTGTTGGAACAGCACTTGTTCTTTCTGAAACGTCAGCTGCTGCCAAGTCTAAACAGCGTTTCCAAGCCATCGCGATATTGAGTCGTTACCAATATACTGCTGAGCAACTCACCGCAGTAATGGAACAAAATCCAACACAACACGCAAAAGCTGAAAGCATTTTACAAAAAATGTTTAACGAAAAGCATTTATTGAGTGCAGCAATCATAGATGAAAATAATGTCAATCATTTAAGCGTTGGCTACCAAAATAAGCGTGCTTGGCCAAAAATTCCAAAATCAGGCACATTCTTTGGGCCTGTTCAAAATAAGTACAATAATATTTATGGGATTAAACTTAACCCCATCAACTCTGATCAAAATATGTGGTTGGTGATTGAACTTGATAATCAACCTTTAGAAATTGCACATTATCGTGTCATGATCGTTTTGATTACGACTGCTTTGCTAACCCTTTTGCTACTTCTATTGTGTCTAAACTTCTATTCAAGACGGTGGATTGCACCGATGTACGAAATTCGGATGCAACTGCAACGTTTAAATGCAGATACGCTTGATCAACATATGGTGATCAACAGTACCGGTGAACTACGCTTATTACAGCGTGATATTGCCAATGTGGTGAAACGGCTACATTTCAGCTTCCTTGAACTAAAAGAACATACTGAACAAACAGAAGATGATTTACGTCGTACATTAGACACCTTAGAAGTTCAAAACATTACCTATAAACAAGCCCGTGATCAGGCGATTTCATCCAATCAGGCAAAGTCAGTCTTCCTTGCCAATATCAGTCATGAATTGCGGACCCCGTTAAACAGTATTGATGGCTTTATCCATTTGATGTTGCGCCAAGACAATTTAAGCAATGATCAAAGTTTATATTTACAGACCATTCGCAAGTCTTCTGCACATTTATTAGCCCTGATTAACGATGTACTCGATTTCTCAAAAATTGATGCTGGTAAATTAGAACTTGAGACGGCGCCCTTTGATCTAGAAGAAGCAATTTTCGATGTCATGGATATGCTCTCGCCATTGGCAGCGCAAAAACATATCGAGATGGCATTCTATTTTGCAGACAATGTGCCTAAACATGTCATTGGTGATGCCTTACGCTTTAAACAAGTACTGACCAATCTAATTTCCAATGCGATTAAATTCACACCCGATGGTGAAATTATTGTTCGTGCGCGTATGGAACATGATGATATTGGGCAATGTTTACTGCATTTTAGTGTGCAAGACAGTGGAATAGGTTTAAGTGGTACAGATCGTAAACGACTATTTGAATCATTCTCTCAAGGTGATGCTTCTGTCACTCGCCAATTTGGTGGTACAGGACTCGGTTTGGCCATTTCTAAGCAACTAGTACATTTGATGCATGGTCAAATTGGCTTTGAAGATAACCAAGAACGTGCACCTACTGAAAAAGGTTCAACCTTTTGGTTTACTGCCCTGTTAACGGTGAATGAAGATGAAGAAATTGTTCACCCATCATTTAAAAACTTAAATGTGGTGTCTTTCTTGGCCCATCCTGCAACAGCCAATGTATTACGTCATTATTTAGAAGACTATCAAGTTAGACATGCCGAAGCACAATCGATTTTAGATCTGTTTAGCAGACTAAACAGCCTAGAAAAAAATACTGAAAATACATGGTTGATCGTTGATCATAGTGGAGATACTGAAGCCTTACTTAAAGAAATTCGTGGTCGTTATCAAGGTCATTTAGCGGTATATGGTTATCAAATGTCACTTGATCCAAATATGTTGACTGAATATAAAGCGCGTCCTTTATATCAACCACTGAGCCGTAGTTCAGTGATTCAACTGCTCAGCAATCAACCTGTCTTTGAACAAGAGCATCACAAAGACTTTAAAGGGCAAGATTTACATGTTTTAGCTGTAGATGATCATTTACCGAATTTGATCGTGCTTGAAGCATTGTTAGGCGAATTGAATGTAAAAACCACTAAGGCACTCAGTGGTCAAGAAGCTTTAACCATTATTCAGCAAGGGGTTGAACAAGGTGCGAAGCCTTTTGATCTCATCTTTATGGATATTCAAATGCCAGTCATGTCAGGGATTGATACCACGCGGGCGATCCGCTCTTTGGAATCAACCTTAGATGGTATGCGTATGCCGATTATTGCGTTAACAGCACACGCATTGGCCGATGAAAAACAAAAATTACTCAAGGTCGGTATGGATGATTATGTAACCAAGCCGATCCAAATTGAACAAATCATTCAAATCCTCACCAATTGGACAAGCGATAAATTTATTCAACATCAGCAACCTATCGAAAATACAGTATATATCGAAGCGCTGGATGCTTATATTCTAGATTGGAAACAAAGTCTTGCTTTAGCAGCCAATAAAGAAGATCTCGCACAAGATTTGTTAAAAATGTTAGTCGACAGCTTCCCAACAGAGCTAGCTGAAATTGAGCAACTCATTGAGCTGGAAGACTTCCCTCAATTAGAGCATGTCTTACATCGCTTATATGGTGCAACCCGTTATGTCGGCACACCAAAATTGCAACGCATTACAGGCGATTTCGAACAATTTATTTCGATGCTACGCAAAGAACGTCGTAAAGCAGATGAAGCCTTTATCCAAGATGTGATGAAACGCTTTGATGAACTTCAATTGGCGATTCATGAAGTTGAAACAGCTGCACAGCAGATTTTACCCATTTCATAAATACAGCGCTGTTCTATCCGATTCAGCTCTATAAATGCTTTTCTTAAGGCGTTTTGAGCTGTTTTAAATCGTCTGTATAAAACCCAAGTTTACTGTGGGTTTTATCTTACATACGGTTTTATTGTTTCTTTAAATCACCATGAATTAGAATGATCTTTTCATTGCAATCATCTTTTTAGAAATCCAATAAAATTATACAAGCCGCTGTTTCAACCCTGTTTTGGCTTTACCATCCAATTGGCACACCAACACAGTTTCGGTGACTCTACTGTCATGTAACTATTCAATTCACATGCTATGCTGATGACCAAGGAAAAAATGAGTCAAGATCATGGCACTACTACACATAGAAAAAAACAATGGTATCGCAACAGTTTCATTAAATCGTCCAGATAAACGCAACGCCATGAGTTTTGCTTTACTCCGAGAACTGGTAAGCGTCGCACAACAGATTAAAAAAGACCGCAGTATTCGTGTGGTGATTCTGAGGGGTGAAGCCAATGTATTTAGTGCAGGTATTGACCTTGCTGACTTAAATAGTCCAAAAAATACAGCCTTTGCTGCATGGGAACTGATTAAGCCCGGTCAAAGTCTATTCCAAAAAGCATTTTTGATCTGGCAAGAACTGCCTGTTCCTGTCATTGCCGCAATTGAAGGTTTCTGTTTCGGTGCTGGTATGCAACTTGCTTTGGCTGCAGATATTCGTATCGCACACCCAGAGACTAAAATGTCAATCATGGAAAGCCGTTGGGGGCTTGTACCCGACATGGGCTTAACCCGCTCAATTAAGGGCGTGATTGGTATTGATTTAGCCAAAGAGCTTACCCTCACTGCACGTATTTTTGATGGCAATTATGCCAAAGACATTGGTTTGGTGACGCATATAGACGATTCACCGCTGGCAAAAGCTCAAGCCATTGCAGAAGAGATGCTACAACGCTCGCCAGATGCGTTGATGGCCGCTAAACGTGTTTTAGATGCTATGGAACATCAACCTCAGAAATCTTTACGTTTAGAGAAGATTTGGCAGTTAAAATTACTCTTGGGTAAAAACAGTCAAATTGCACGTAAAAAGGATAAAAATCCTGAATTAAAATTTTTACCGCGCCAATACAAATAATCCAAAATTATTATTGAAAGCTTTTTGAGTTATAAAATGAATTTTGATCGTAACAGTAAAATTGCATTTTTAGGGATGGGATTAATGGGTAGCCGTATGGCAACCCGATTAATCCAAGCAGGCTTGCATGTCGCTGTCTGGAACAGAACAGCATCTGCTTGTGACGCCCTTATTGATCTAGGTGCTCACCCATTACAACTTGAGAATATTGCAGAATATCCGATTATTCTCAGCTGCCTTGCCGATGATAAAGCTGTACAGTTGGTCTATGAGCACATTGAGCCCTATTTACAAGCCAAGCAAGTGATTGTGGATTTCTCCAGTTTATCTGTAGATAAAACCAAGCAACTGGCGGAAAGCGCAACAACAAAACAGGTGATTTGGATTGACTCACCTGTTTCAGGTGGAACCGCAGGTGCTGAAAATGGCACGCTGGTCATTTTCGCTGGGGGAAATGCTGAGGTGATCCAAGCATTGAGCCTCATTTACAATATCCTGTCACAGCGTGTCACCCGTATGGGTGAAACAGGTACTGGACAAGCCACTAAAATCTGCAACCAACTGATCGTTGCTGCCAATAGCACCTTGATCGCGGAAGCTGTTGCGCTTGCCAGTAAAGCAGGTGTAGATACAACCCTATTGGCGCCGGCTTTGGCTGGTGGTTTTGCTGACTCAAAACCTTTCCAAATTTTAGCCCCACGCATGGCGACACATACTTTTGAGCCCGTACAATGGAAAGTACAAACGCTTTCTAAAGACTTAAATAATGCCATTCAACTTGCACAAAAATTTGATTTAGAAATCCCTGTGGCTCAACGTGCACTGGGACAATTACAAAGCCATCAAAACAACGGATTTGCTGAGTCTGATTTAGCCACAGTCATTCATCAAGTGGAAAATAAATCGGGTTAAAATACACGGAACTACACATAAATAAGTTGAAAAATAATCTATTGCCTACTACATTGAAGATGAGAGTCCAAATATAGCAAGGAGCGTTCTTATGACTAAACTCGCAGTAAACCTATCCTTGATTTTTACTGAAGTGCCGCTCATTGAACGCTTTGCTTTGGCACATCTTCATGGCTTCCACAATGTCGAAATTCAATTTCCGTATGAATTAAGCATTGAAGAGATTCAAGCACAGCTTGAACAATATGACCTCAGCCTTTGCCTGATCAACGTTCCCACCGGTGACTTGATGCAAGGTGGAAACGGTCTTGCTGGTGTGCCTGGTCGAGAACTAGCATTTCATCAAGCCTTAGAACTTGCAATTGAATATGCAGAAGCGCTCAATGTTCCAAACGTCAATATTTTAGCAGGTAAACAACCACAAGATGCCGACTTACTCCCCTGTTTAAATACATTGGCAAACAATTTAAAACTGGCTTGTCATCTGCTCTCTAATCGTGATATTCAGCCTGTATTTGAAATGATTAATGGTACAGACATGCCACGGTTCTTAGTTCAAAATATTGCACAAGGTCAAGAAATGTTAGAAGCAGTACAGCATCCTGCATTAAAAATGCAATTTGACTGTTATCACATGGCGATGATGGGCGAAGATGTACTGGCAGCCTTACAAGAAAATATTGATTGGATTGGGCACATCCAATTTGCTGACTGCCCTGGTCGTCACGAACCAGATACTGCACAAATTGATTATTCTGCAATTTTTTCATGGTTAAAACAAAGCGCCTACACAGGCTTTATTGCAGCAGAATACAAACCACAATCTCATTCAAATCAGTCATTTGCATGGAAAGAAAAATATTTTTCAAACAACCATAGCTATTAAATCAGTGTGTACTTAGGCAAACGATTGCATTGTATAATTTGTATTTTTTAGACAAAAGCGCTATATTAGAAGGTGAGATATTTTCTGGAAAATATACCTTATATGAATTTAGAACCATCGCCCAGCGCTTCTAATTCTCACGAACTTGCAATGAACACTCAAAATGAAGATGTACAGACTTGTTTAAAAGTCGTACAAGAAGCTCTACTTGATGTAAAAGCCAAAGATATTATTCAACTTGATGTCAGCGCTATTAGCAACGTTTCAGATGCAATTGTCATCGCGAGCGGGACATCAACACGCCATGTTAAAGCACTTGCTGACAATGTTGCTGAAGAAGCACGTAAAGCAGGCTTTCGCCCAATTGGTGTTGAAGGTGAACGAGACGCTGAATGGATCCTTATCGATTTAGGATTTGTAGTCGTACATGTGATGCTACCAACAGCACGTAAATTTTATGATCTGGAAAGTTTATGGCGTGCGACACCTGAAAGTGTTGCCTAACTTTTAATACAGAACTTAAATATAAAAAAAGCGACTTTATGTCGCTTTTTTTAGTGCTTGGCTTTTTTCAAAGCTTTATTTTTGAATCCTTAATTTAGTATGTATTACGCAATTTACAAATCAGTTTAAATAATAAGAATGCAACGCCAAAACTCCACACAAAATTTACCACAATCCCAATACTTTGATCGATAACACTGGCCTTGTTGGCTAAATTAATCACGGGGTTATCTGTCAAAGAAACAGCCAGTGTCCCCCATGCTCCACAAACACCATGTACCACAACAACTTCACGAATATGTTTAGAATCAATCCAATAAGCCAAAAAACGAGGTAAATATATGGTCAATAAGCCTGAGACTAAGCCAATAATCAATGCTGAAGATAAATTCACCAAGCCACAGCTTGCCGTTATCGCAACTAAACCACCTAAAGCACCTTTAATCATTTCAACCCATGAAATAATTTTATTATTCAATACCAAAGAAAAAACTAAGGATGCAACCATTGCCCCAAAGAGTGCAGCAAAAGCATTGACAACAATTAACCCAATATCCGCATAAAATGCCGAGATATAAACCACATTTAAACCTGACCACGCCAGCCAAAGAATAAAACCAGCCAATGCCAAAGATAAAATCTTATAATCCTCAAAGATTAAATCTTTTTTTAAGATTTCTTGTCGGTCGTGAGGTTTTAAGGTTAAATATCCCGCCAAAACGATCCAAGCCGCAGTGGAATGCACCACAGTTGATCCTGCAAAATCAATAAAGCCTAATTCTTTTAACCAGCCCTTGCCAAATAAGATATTGCCCCAGGTCCAGCTACTAAAGAACGGAAAGATCACACCTGCGATCATTAAACCGGTTATCCAGTTTACAAATAAAGGAACTTTACTCGGAATCACTCGTCCAACTACAGTGGTTATTGTCGTGGCCATCAAAGTATAAAAAAACAATAAATTCCAATGCCAGCCATGTAGCATGCCATTCATATATTTTTCGGAGTAGGCATCACCTGCAAGGAGAATTTTTGCGCAGAAAAAACCAAAAATAAGCGTTCCTAAAATTGCTGAAATATAATTAACCAATAATGCGGAAATTGACTTATAGGTATTTTCATATCCGCCTTCAACTACAGCAAAACCAGCTTGCATCAGAATGACAAATATTCCACCAAAGAATAAAAGCTCGTAGTTGGTAATGAGATTAAAAGCAGCAAGATCACTTTCTAAGCTTGAAGCAAAACTAAAATTTGGATAAAAAAATATGATGCAAATTAAGCTGATGAAGTATTTAAATCGCACTATATAATTAATCCTAACCTATCGCTTTTTCATCGCTTTAAATTCACAATAATTAGTATTTTCGCTACTTAATTATCATTTAATTTATCAAGTATAGAGAATTTCATGGAGAAATAAACTAATTTTTATGTAAAAAATATAGCTTACAAAGTACACACGACTAGCAAGATTGTTTGTTCGTGATCGAGTGCTATTTATTTTTATTTAAAGATAAGCAGCTTACATTTAACTGGATTCATTAAATAATGCCGATTTGCAATACAGGTGGCTTAAGGTTGAAAATTTCAACACTTAGACGTATAGATGCCACACTCCAATATGGAATAACGTTGTTGCAATTTATATGTTATGCAGAATGAAAACGTCTATACGGTCTTTAATTAGCCATGTTGAATGATTTGAATCTGTGGAAATGCAAAACCCTTACAGGATAATTCAGAACGCCATGCCACCGTAAGCATGACTCGGCTCAGCTGGAGATTTTGATAGGCAAAGCTGCCCAATAACGGATGCGTAGAGATCCCACCATCATTCATCACATGCACTCCAGTATTTAGCTCATTTAGACTCAAACGAATCCCTAGGCCCGATGCTTTTAAAATCGCCTCTTTTGTGGTCCACACCTTAAACCAAAAAGTAGGATCAAAGTCTAACGCTTGCCAAGCCTGATATTCTTGGGGATGAAAAGCATGTTTAGCTAAAGCCTCAAAGCGCACCTTTCGATCTAAGTCCTCAACATCTACACCCAAATCTTGGATCTGCTGGCTACTCGCCAAAGCATAATGGTGCTGGCTATGTGAATGATTCACGTGAAACTTTGGATAATCAATTAAATAGGGTTTACCAAAATCTGTTTTTTCAAAAGAGTGGTTACTGATTTCAACTGAAAAAATATCGGACAATAATTGGTTTCTATATTGATAGATCGCCTGTTTCAGTTCTTGGATCTGCCCCTTTCGATTGATCGAATGGTAAGTCGGAAGAATATTTTGAATAGAATTAACATCCAATTGAATAATACGATTCACAATCCATTCCCAAACATTTTTCATTATCTTAAATCAAAAAAACCCAAAGATCACTTTGGGTTTTAATGTGTTCAACGCTAAATTTAGCTTCTAAATTTCTTCTCAGCCTTTTTAAATTTCTGTACATAACGACGACGACGTGCTGCAACACGCTCATCAATTTGAGATTTACGGCCTTCAAATGGATTTTCAGCTGTTTTAAAGTCAACGCGAACCGGTGTACCTTCAAGGTTATACACTTTACGGAAGACATTTTCTAAATAACGACGATAATCCGCAGGGGTCTTATCAACCTTATTACCATGAATCACAATCGTTGGTGGATTTTGTCCACCCATGTGGGCATAACGCATTTTAATACGTTTACCACTGATCATTGGCGGTTGATGTGCTTCAGTTGCATCATTCAAAATCTGGGTTAATTTTGCAGGTGAAACTTTTAAGTGGGATGAATCATAAGCACGGTGAATAGTTGGATACATCTCCCCCACACCTGTTCCATGTAAAGCAGAAATCAAATGCACTTTTGCCCAAGGAATAAAGTCAAAACGACGATCAACATCTAATTTACATTGTTTGCGATCATACTCTGTCATGTTGTCCCATTTGTTAATGGCGATCACCATGGCACGACCAGCTTCGAGTGCATAACCGATCAAATGTAGATCTTGTTCAACCACACCTTCACGTGCATCTAAAACCACTACAATGACATGCGCATCTTTAATCGCTTGTAGGGTTTTTACGATTGAGAATTTCTCAATCATCTCATCAACTTTACCTTTACGACGTACACCAGCAGTGTCGATCAAGGTATATTGACGACCATCACGCTCAAACTGAATATAAATCGAGTCACGAGTTGTGCCTGGTTGGTCAAAAGCGACAACACGATCTTCACCTAACAAACGGTTAACCAAAGTAGATTTTCCGACATTTGGGCGACCAATAATTGCTAAACGTAGACCTGTTGCCTTATCGTGTTCTTCTGGGTTTTCATCTTCAGGGACATCCACCAAGATATCCTCAAGCATTTGTTGAACACCACGGCCATGACTTGCCGCAACTTGTAAGGGTTCACCCATACCAAGTTTATAAAATTCAACTAATGCAGCTTCAGCGTGCACACCATCGACTTTGTTGGCAACCAAGTAAACCTTTTTACCAAGTGTACGCAATTCACGGGCAATCTGCTCATCAGAAGCCAGTAGCCCAGCCCGTGCATCGACAACAAAAACAATAATATCAGCTTCATTAATCGCAGTTTTGGACTGCTCTGCCATATATGAGTCGATACCACCTTCATTTTCACCGATACCCCCAGTATCAACGACAATGAAAGATTTATTTTCATAAGTTGCATCACCATATTTACGATCTCGGGTAAGACCAGCAAAATCAGCAACGAGTGCATCACGGCTCTTGGTAATCTGGTTGAATAACGTTGATTTGCCGACGTTTGGACGACCAATGAGCGCAATTACGGGTTTCATAAAATAACCTTTATTCAAGATCAGCCAGTATGACTGGTCTGAACATCAGAAATGTATAGGAAGAAGAATAGGAAAAACCTAAAATAAAAACACGGGGTATTGATTTTCAATCACCCCGTGTATGGAATTCATACGGATTGCTCTATTTTAACACAAGACTAAAAAAATAGAGAATCCTAATCGTGTCTGTTGATTAACTGTTAACGACTTTGCCAGATACTCATAGCACCTTTGCGTGTCGAAACATAAACCTGATTGTCAATCACTCTCAAAGTACGGACTTCACCACTGGTTTTAGCACGCCCTAAAGTTGTTCCAGTATTTGGATCAATTTGATGTAAATAACCATCTAAATCACCCACAACAAGATTTGAACCGAGCAATACAGGGTTGCTTAAGTTACGATTGAGCAGTTGCTCATTTTTCCAAAGTTGCTGACCTGTAATCAAGTCATAAGCAATAATCTGACCATCAGTTTGCGATACGATGACTTTACCATCAGTCACTTCTGGACGGTTGATACTGCTTGAGTTTTCACTCCACAAAACGCGTTGTGAAGCCAAATCTAGAACAGTGACTTGACCTTGGAAACTTGTCGTAACCACATACTGTCCTGAAACAACAGGCTCACTGTCCACATCAATCAAACGCTGAATATCAGAACGCCCTTCAGATACCGCAACACGACGTTGTAAACGCGGTACACCCGCAAGGCTATCTATTGCAAAAATATAGCCAGTAGAGGTACCGATAAGCACTGTACGTGGATCTAGACTAACTGGAGTGGCTTGGCCTCTTAAGCTAAATGAAGCGCTTGGTAATTTATAAGTCCACGCTTGCTGACCTGTCGCAACATCTAAGGCATAAACTGTACCATCATTTGCAACCACAATCACACGACCAGATTGAATCAAAGCAGAACTGATAATTGCTCCCGACAATTGCGCAGACCATTTGGTCCCACCTGTCGCTTGATCTAATGCAAAAACATGCCCTTTTTGGTTACCCACAATAACCACGCCATCTGCCGCTTCAACACCAGAACTTAAGCCGTCTTTGGTCACTTTAGCATTCCATAGACGCTGTTTACCTTTATAGGCAGCCACTTCGCCTTTTGGATCTAAAGCAAACACAACACCATTGTCTGTATCTAAACGTAGACGTAATGCATCTTCACTGCTGGTCGAAGATACACTGGTCGAAAATACTTGAACCAAGCTCGAGGCTTGTGCAACTTTAGGCAGTGGATTAGGCTTAATCTTCACTTCTTTCGTCTTATTACTTGAACAGCCGATTAAAGCGATTGATAAGATTGCTAAAGCAAAAGGTATTTTAAAATTTCTATCCATTAAGACTCATCCACTTGTGTTGCTAAAATTGGGCGTTCAAGATCAGGATCTTCTACTAATACGCCAACACTTTCGAGTTTAATTTGTAAAATTTGACGTTCTTGTTTACGTTCAACGACCGCATTCCATGCTGCTTGATACGATTTTTTTGCATTTTCGGTGTCATTTTTTGCCACATAAATATCACCTTTCAACTCGTCAGCACTGGCCTGAAAAGCAGGATCATTCACAGCTGACAAGGTTTTCAAAGCTTCATCAAACTTCTTTTGCGCCAATTGTGCATCGGCAAGTTTTATTTTTACAACTTGTAACAAACCAGCATCTTTAATTTTAGAATTTTCAACTTTTTTGAGTTCACGCTCAGCCAATGCATAATCATTTTTATCGTAAGCAACTTTTGCCATGACAATTTGTGCTTGGATCGCTTGAACTGAATCAGGATTATCTTTCACAATTTTATCTGCTGATGCGACTAAAGCTGCAGTAACTTTAGCATCCCCATTAGCTGCTCTCGCCTCATCCATCAATTGCTGAACTTTGGCTGTCTCATTTTGATTTTCAGCCAGAGTTTTCTTTTGCCAATATTCCCAACCGAAAAAGGCAATCAATGCAATGAGGACACCTGTCACCATAGCTGAGCCATATTTCTTAAAAAATGACTTCACACTATCCAGTTGCTCATCATCAGTCATTGCACTCATTTGACTCCCCTTTTCCTTATGATTATCGGCTTATTTTGACGAAAATTTTTCTATGAAGAAAGGCACAATTTCAGTGACCTTAATTTCATATTGTTCTGCTGTCGCAAGTTCTTTGACTAAAACTTGTAGTGCTTCAGCCTCACGCTCTCCAAAGATCAAAGCATAGATAGCACCAGATTGGTCTGCTTTCTTCATTTGACTCTTCATTGAACCCTGTGAACCTGTTTTCAAACGAATTGTACTATTTAGAGCTTCAAGTTGATCACGAATTTGTTCAGCCAATACCAAAGCCTGACCTTGTGTTGCTGGATCTGATACCAAGAATAACTCGCATTCACGCACTGGCGTATTATCTTCAACTTGTTCAAGAAGCAATAATAAACGCTCCATACCCATGGCAAAACCAACTGCGGGCACAGATTGATCCGGCTTACCTTTAAGCTGTCCAACCAAACCATCATAACGACCACCCGCACATACTGTTCCTTGAGAACCTAAATGTGTGGTTGTCCATTCAAAAACAGTTTTGTTGTAATAGTCTAAACCGCGCACTAATTTTTGATTGATGACAAACTCAATACCCGCATTAGTTAAATACTGTTGCAATTGAGCAAAATGATTCAAACTTTCTTCTTTTAAGAAATCATGCAATTTTGGTGCATTTTCAAGAATTTGCTGAGTTCGAATATCTTTTGAATCTAAAATTCGTAATGGATTGGTGGTTAAACGACGTTGTGAATCTTCATCCAAATCAGCGTGATGTGTAGTAAGGAACTCAACCAACGCAGCACGATACTCTGCACGTTCATCAGACTCCCCCAACGTATTCAATTCAAGTTGAACTTTATCCGCAACACCCATGCGTTTCCATAAACGTGCAGTCATAAGAATCAGTTCAGCATCTTGATCAGGTGTCGCCACACCGAAAGTTTCCACACCAAATTGGTGAAACTGACGATAACGACCTTTTTGCGGTTTTTCATAACGGAACATCGGTCCAACATACCACACACGCGGATTTGCACCACGGAGTAAGTTATGTTCCAACATCGCACGTACACAACCCGCTGTGCCTTCTGGACGCAAAGTTAAAGATTCAGGTGGATTACCCTTATCAAAGAAAGTGTACATTTCTTTCTCAACGATATCAGTGGCATCACCAATTGAACGCTTAAATAAGTTGGTATGTTCAACCACTGGCAAACGGATTTGCTGATAACCGTATGCATCCATAAGCGATGCTAAGTGCTGCTCAAGACGTCTCCACGCAGGTGTTTGCGATGGAAGAAAGTCATTAAAACCTTTAATTGCGACAATTGAACTCATGATGAACTACGAATAATCTCTTTAGCTTTAGCTTTTTCAAGCTCTTGAACACGTTGACGAACCATGCTTTCGATTTCATCAACCAACTGATTTGTATCTATTAAGTGACTCTTTTCGCCATTACGATACACGAGTGAGCGCGGGCTTGCACCGACTATACCAATATCAGCTTCTTTTGCTTCACCCGGACCGTTGACTTTACAACCAATGACAGACACATCCATTGGGGTACGAATATCTTCTAACCGTTCCTCTAAAGCCTGCATCACTTTAATCACGTTAAACTCTTGACGTGAACAGCTTGGACAAGCAATAAAGTTAATCCCGTTTGACCGAAGGCTCAGAGATTTTAAAATATCAAAACCAATTTTTACTTCTTCTTCAGGCTCAGCTGCCAATGATATACGCATGGTGTCACCAATGCCATCCAACAGCAAACCACCTAAAGCAATCGCAGATTTCACTGAACCGGTACGATAAATCCCAGCTTCAGTTACACCTAAATGTAATGGATTATCAATTTGAGCAGATAATAAGCGATAAGCATCCATTGTTAAAAATACATTTGATGCTTTTACTGAAATTTTAAACTCATGGAAATTTAAACGATCCAATATATCGATATGACGCATTGCAGATTCAAGTAAAGCCTGACCTGTTGGTTCACCATATTTCTTTTGGATATCTTTTTCTAAAGACCCTGCATTGACACCAATACGCATGGAAATATCATGATGACGTGCAGCTGCAACAACTTCACGAATCTTAGCTTCAGAACCAATATTACCCGGATTGATTCGTAAACAATCCGCACCCATATCGGCAACTTTCAAAGCGATCTTATAATCGAAATGAATATCTGCAACCAATGGTACAGTGACACGTTTACGAATTTCACCAAAAGCTTCAGCAGCTTCCATAGTCGGTACAGAAACACGCATGATGTCCGCACCCACATCCGCACAGCGTTGAATCTGCGCAACTGTTGCATCTACATCACAGGTTTCAGTATTGGTCATACTTTGAATACTGATAGGTGCATCACCACCGACATACACCGAACCTACACGTATTTTACGAGTGGGACGGCGCTTGATTGGATTCTCAATCATGATCTTATCTACTCTTGCCCATTAACGTGACAAACGGAATTCTGCTTTTCCGTTCACTGTATATGGAGACAATGAAATCTGTTCATTATTAAGGCTTAATGACACAGCAGTTGCATCATCAAGACGAATTTGGAATGGTGATTGGCCATTGACAGTTAAAGCAGCCGACTGACGACCAGTCGCCAAAACTTTTCCTGTACTATCTACGATATGTACAGAAGTAGGATGACTGAAATTCAACACCATTTGATCACCTGAAGTTGCTGTAGCATTGTTTAAATTCAACACTTCTACTTCTGATTCTTGTGGTTTGCTATCTACATCAGTACTTTTACCCGATGTTATTTTTTGAATTCCAGCAATCACAGCCCAAATCACAGCAATCGCAACAATGGCAATTAAAATTCGCTTTAGCCACTTTTTATTACGATCACTGTTTGAGCCAGGCAGTTTCCCCATAATTTTGATTGGGGAATTGTTCAATGCATGATTTGGTAAAAGCCCTGTATCATTTTGATAAATTTCATCAAAACGCTGAATGACTACTGTTGCATCAACACCTAAAAACTTGGCATATGAACGATAATAACCTTTAATAAAGGTTGCTTCTGGCAAAGACTTATACTCATCTTGTTCCAATGCTTGTAAGGTTTTTACAGGCATTTTTAGTTCGTTTGCAACATCTTTAATGTCTAGGTTCTTGGAGACTCGAATTTGACGCAAGTACTCACCTGGACGTTGAACATTTCCTAAGCCATTAGATGCTACGTTTGAACCTGTAGGTTGCTGTGAATTAGGATTTACTTCCATACGGCCTCAGTACTGTACTGTAATTGCAGATAACGTTGATATTCTTTACTGTCCGGGAATAATGCACGTAGTTGGTTCACCAACACTTGCATTCCCATCTGATCATTATTGGCACGTGCAATACGTAAACCAATCCAAAGTGCTCTAGCACCTTGTTTGTCCTGACCTACTAAACGAACATATTGCTCATAGAGTTGACTTGCTTGTACACTTTTTTGTTGCAAATAGAAAATCTCTGATAACTCTACCAGAGAAATAATCGAATCGCGATTGACTTGTAAAGCTTGTTTGAATGCTTTTTCAGCATTTGCCACATCACCTACTTTTAAATAAACTCGACCTAGATTTTCTAAAGCCTTGTAACGTTGGTCATAACCAAGCGTAGTACCAGCTATACTCAACTGTTCTATCGCATCATTATAGCGCTCAGTAACAAATAAATATGTTCCATAATTATTACGAGCTTGTGCATTTTTTGAGTCACTGGAAATCGCACGCTTAAAATAGCCATCCGCTTTTTCCAGACTAATCTTACTTCCTTCTTGTTGCAGTAAGACACCCATCATCATATTTGCCGCTGAATCACGTGAATCAGTTTCTAAAGCTTGATCTAATGCACGTTTTGCAGCATCTAAATCACCTGTACGGATATATTCAGCAGCAAGCTGAGTACGTACTTTAACGGCTTTTTCAGGATCTTTTTTTATTATTGTGTCTGAATTTGTCGTTTGACAACCCTGTACGACCAATGCAGATAAACCAATTGCCAATATTACAACTGCTTTTTGATACATCGATTTTCTCAAAGTCAGCCCCTGCTTATTTGTTGATATAAATGTATGCCTACAAATCTTTAAGCTTATGAACGGATAATCTCACCACGTTCAGCAACTTTCTTTTTCCACTGCTCTGCACGACGGGTACGATCTGCCACTTGCCCGACCAACTGCCCACACGCCGCATCAATATCATCACCACGTGTCTGACGAATCGTACACACAAAACCTGCATCAGACAAAGTTTTTTGGAAAGAAATAATACGATTTCGACTTGAACGGCCATATGGCGCATGCGGAAACGCATTGAATGGAATTAAATTAATTTTACTTGGTAAGTTTTTCAGTAACTTAATCATTTGTTGTGCATGTTCAGGATGATCATTCACACCCTCCAACATTACATATTCAATGGTGACATGTTTACGAGAACTTTCATTACCATCTTTGGCAATATAGCGCTGACATGCAGCAATTAATTGTGCTAATGGATATTTTTTATTAATCGGCACCAATTCATTACGTAATTCATCATTTGGCGCATGTAAAGAAATCGCCAGAGCCACATCTATATCTTGTGCCAATTGGTCAATTTTGGGTACAACACCTGAGGTTGATAATGTAACTCGACGTTTAGACATTCCGTAAGCGAAATCATCTAACATGATATTCATTGAGCTCAATACAGCGTCATAATTGAGTAATGGCTCACCCATTCCCATCATCACCACATTGGTTACCGAGCGCTCACGTTCAGCAACAGGTACTTCTTCCATATAAGAATAGTTGGCCACCCATAACTGTCCAATGATCTCGTCAGGGGTTAAATCACGCTGAAAACCTTGTTTTCCAGTTGAACAAAATGAGCAATCTAAAGCACAGCCCACTTGTGATGAAATACACAGTGTTTTACGTAAACCTGTTTTATCTTCTGCCGGAATCAATACCGTTTCAACCAAAGAGCCCGCACCATCACCAACACGGAATACCCACTTACGGGTTCCATCTTTCGAATAGTTACGATGCACTACTTCCGGCGCTTTGATTTCACAAATTCTTTCTAGTTTTTCACGCAACTTTCCTGAAATATTGGTCATTTCAGCAAAATCAGTGATAAAAAATTGATGCATCCATTTCATTACCTGCCCAGCACGGAATTTTTTCTCGCCGATTTCTTCGAAGAATTTTTCCAATTGCGGACGTGACATGCCAAGTAAATTCACTTTCTGCACATTTGCAGTCTGAATACGATCAGCCTGTGCAGATTTTGATGATGCAGGCTGCTGTTCATCTAGATTTAACGATGAAGCGACAACTTCAGAATTCATGGGGATTACCTAAATCATGCCGTAGTAATAAAACATATTGACCAATATTTAGCCAAATAAAGCAACAAAAATAAAAAAACCAGACAAGTAGTATATCACCTATCTGGTTTCGGGTCTGTTATCAATTCATAAATCGGAGATTTATTCGTGTAGAAAAAAAGACCCTAGATACGTCGAATTAACGAGTACGTGGGCAAACTTCAGTTTGAGCGAAGAAGTAATTTACTTCACGGTCAGCAGATGCAACTGAGTCAGAACCATGCGCAGCATTTTCATCGATGCTTACAGCGAAATCTGCACGGATTGTACCAGGAGCAGCTTCTTTAGGGTTTGTAGCACCAAGAATTTCACGATGAGCAAGAACTGCGTTTTCACCTTCAAGAACAGATACTACAACAGGACCAGAAGTCATGAATGCAACAAGGTCACCAAAGAAACCACGTTCTTTATGCTCAGCATAGAAACCTTCAGCTTCTGCTTTAGAAAGGTGTTTCATTTTAGTCGCAACGATTTTAAGACCAGCTTTTTCGAAACGAGCAAAGATGTCACCAATGTGGTTTTTAGCAACTGCATCTGGTTTTACGATAGATAAAGTACGTTCAATAGCCATGAGTGGCTCCTTTAGTCAAATTGACACGAAAATTTGGGCGCATTATACCGAATAATGAACAATTTTCTGCTTTTAATCTGTAAAAAATTTGGATTTTTCGATGCGCTGTGACGTTTAGCATCATTCAGCAACATCTCAAGCCATTAATTCGCTTCATCAATCCATGCCATTTGAATGGCTTCTAGCAGACCTTCAGTCGATTTGGTTGGATCATCACTAAATTCTGGCAATGCACAAATCCATGCATGCATATCGGTAAAACGCACCCATTGTGGATCCACATCTGGATGCGCTTCACTGAGTTCAATTGCGATATCAATTGTATCTGTCCAACGTAAGCCCATATCAGGTCTTCCTTTGCTCAATTTAATTCTGCTACTGTATCAAATCTCAATTCATTCAGAAATAAATCATTCTAGACATTTACAAGATTCACCACGGATTCAAGCGTTTAATTTACAAGACGGATTGAATTGAGTCAGTTATTCAAAGTTAAAACCTTGATGATCAAAATCATCAGATTCTTTAAAAATAAAATTACAGACCAGCAGTAAGTAAACCATCATAACATCACTCCTAAATATGGTGCGCTTAACACAATCAAACTCGCGACACTTGCACCAATCAGTGCGCCAACAATGACATCGCTTGGATAATGCAGACCTAAAACCATCCGCGATAACGCCACAAGAATGGTAAAAGGCATCATAATGAACAACATCACTGGCTGAATATAACCAAACACAATTGTGACCATGACCGCATGTAACGTATGACCTGACGGAAAGCTAAAATGATCCAATGGTCGTTCACCCAGAATAATGACTTGATGAACTTGATAAGGTCGTGGTCGCACTGTTTTATGCTTTAAGAACTTATAAATTCCTGTTCCTAAAAGTCCCATAACAACGACATAAAGAAGTTGCAGACCATAGATCCAGCTTTTTTGTAGCCAAATCAGAACCAACATTGCGCACCAGAAAGGACCATCTCCCAAACGGCTCACAGTTTTAAAGAACGTCGCAATACTTTGGGTATGCGATAAATTATTGAGATATAAACAACCTCTAAGGTCGAGATCGAGCATTTTTATTTTGGTATTTTTAAAATTCATTTTCCACTCTCCTCTCATTATTTGAGATGAACTAGGTCAGTCGTTTTGCATACTGCGTTACCTGGTATAGTGCTTCTTCGAATTGTTGTACGGGATGTTGCCATCCGATGCTTTGCACATCATGCATCGCTTGTTGCCCGAAACGTTTGAGTGTGCTGTTATCTGGAATATCTAATACATGTTGAGTGAATTGCTTGATGTCTCCAATTGGACATAACCAGCCATTCTGTGCATGTCTGCCATGAAGTTGAGCACAGGCATAGTCATAAGCAATAATCGGTAAACCACTCGCCATCGCTTCGATAACGACATTCCCAAAGGTTTCTACTTGACTTGCAAAAACAAAAACATTTGCACTCGCATAGGCTTCAGCAAGTTGTGTGCCAGTTAGACTGCCCATAAAAATCACATGTTCAGCACCGGGCATTTTTTCTAAACGACCACGATCTGGACCATGCCCTACCAGCACCAACTTTACTTTTCGTTGTGCTTGTTGTCGCAGTTCAGAATAGGCATCAATTACCACATTGACTTCTTTTTCAGAAGACAAACGCCCAACATAGATCAAGACTGTGGTGTCTTCATCTGCACCCCACTGTTGTCTCAACTGTTCGGAGTAGCGTTGTGATGAAAACCGTTCAGTATCAATTCCTCGCCCGACCACAACCAATGGACAGGTCACACCAAACTCACGTAATGCTTGTTCTGTATCACGGCTTGGCACACAGGTCAGTTGCGTTGCGTTATGGAACCATCTCAAATAACTTTGAATTGGTTTGACCAAGAATGCTAAATCAAAGAAACGGCTAAATTCTTGGAATTGTGAATGAAAACCACTTGATACCGGAATTCGTCGTGTCTTTGCCGCATGCAGCGCAGTAAAGCCTAAAGGCCCTTCAGTCACGATATGCACCACATCAGGTGAAAATGCTGAAATCGCTTGAGAGACTTTTAGAAATTGGGGCCAGCCAAACTTCATGTCTGGATATTTCGGAATTGATTGCCCAGTCACCAAACACTCTTTATTTGGGCTAAAGTCTTGACATTGGGTCTTTTGTGCAGGGCGAATTAGTAATATTTTATGGCCTTGGTTTTGTAAGCCTTTACACAGTTGCATTAAAGACAAAGCAACACCATTGATTTCTGGTGGCCATGTTTCAGTCACGATTGCAATTTTTAGTCGAGGTCGGGATAAGTCACGAATAAGCTGGTCTTTATTCGTATCGATTTTTTTCTTGTTTGGATTAAAATAAAATTTAAAGTTATCGGGAAAATCTTGTTGTTTAAATTGCAAGGTGTTCGCGTACGGTTTATTCATACGATACCTAATCTCTTCATTTTTGAATAGATTAGGCTAAGTTTTTGACATTTTAATGATTATTTCGTGACGTTTCTTTTACAATATGACATGTACTCAGCTTACTCCTTAGAATATTACACACTTGAAAAGTAAAACTCATGAAAATTTATGTATATACAGCAATGCTTTCCAGCATTTTATTGACTACAAATTGCTTTGCAAAAGAAGACTGTTCGATCAGCACTTTACAACTTAAGCAAGAGTCTTCCATAACACAACACTTCTTTACAGGGACGTGCCATTATAGAAATCAAGAATTTTCCTTAGCCGCCACCCAATGGGCGAAAACAATTCAAATTAGACCCGTAAATGCAAAATTTAATCAGCTCCAAATTGACAGCATGAATAATCTAGGCTTTTTATTATTTTATGGATTTGGTGTAACCCAAAATCGTCAAAGAGCACTAACACTTTGGCATACAGCATCGGACTTAGGACAAACTGAATCTACTTTCCATCTATGCCATGCCTACGCTGAACCAGAAGATCGAGTTTATAATTATCAAAAAGCGCAACAATATTGCCCACAGGCCTTAAAGCACTATGCAACTAAAAAAGGAGGAGAATCAGAAAAACAAATGATTGTGAAATATATCCAGCAACTCAACAACGCGACAAAATTGAATTAAAAACTTAGTTCAAATATTTATTCAAATCCAATAACAAATATGGATTTCACTAAGCCTCGCTTTAAAACTTAGCCTTGTAAAATCTATCATTGTGCTTGTAACAACAAAATCAGTTTTGTATAGCAATACGATTTAACAAACCATTCTGAACTTGATAAAGCTGTCCATTACCAAAATCAATTTGTTGTTTTTCACCATGTAAACTTGGGAAACCAACAATTTTTTCCAGTTGCGGAGAACGTTGAAATTGCTGTGTTTTCGGATTGTACATCCAGTAAATATAGCGTTTATCATCAACTGTGCGACCTTGTGACAAGTCCGACACAATGACATCATAATAACCATCAAAATTAATATCCATATAGCCAATACTGTTTGGATAACCGCTAAAACCTGACAAGCTCTGTACCACTGTATTGTTAGTTTTATTTAATACATCAACACGTTTTAAGGTTTTTCCATAAGGACTATTAGCATCATCCTGACCATAAAATTTAAAGATAAAAACGGGTTTATTGGTGACTTTAAAAGCAGGCTCAAATTGTATCGACTGCCAAGCAGTATTTGGTTTCTTTAACAATGCTGCTTTAAACACGCCTGTATTTGCATTCAATAAACCAGTTAATTGATCACTACCATTTGCAGAAGAATCTGAATCAGCAGTGATCGACTTTAAATCCAACTGATCAGCTTTTTGTGTCCCTTTAAAATCTGTTGTTGTACCATCCATTAAATCGGTCAACACACCATGCGGATGAGCAACCCCCGCATAAAGGTTCATAAAGTATCGACCTTCACTCGACTTGAGCATACGTTGCATCGATACGCGTACGCCACTCAACGGTTTTAGCGCAGTGTTGGTCGAAGTGGACTGCGTTTCAGCAAAACTAAAGCATGAAATAGACAAAGTCGTCATTGCGATGAGAAGTTTAGATTTCATGCTTGAATACCACGTTTAACCATAATCAATAATGTGTAATTTATCACAAAAAATTTGGGAGAATTAGCACTATTTTATTAGTTTTTTTATTTTTCTAACCCTCTTATTCATTCGATAATCACTCCAAATTTTATAATTAAGCCAGCATAAAATGCTAAAACTTGCCAAAGATAATATAATACCCATGTACTTATCTACAACTTTTTCTTTATTATATACTCTCGGCTTCATTTTATAAAAACCTTCAACATTCTCTATTTCTTTCTTTGTATTTTTGTTTATTACTATTACCTTAGAGTCCTTCATATCCAAATCTAACAATTCATTTTTATCATTATAAAAATTATAAATATATCCTCCTCTCACTCCATCACAATACATAGCTATACCAACTCCCATATATACTAAAAGAAATATGTTCGAGATTATTGCGATTAAAATTTTTTTCTTACCTCTTTTCCCTTCAGAATTATTCGGTAAGTTATTTTTTTTATCTACTTTATAAAAATTATGAATTCTAGTTTTAATTTCAATTTCATCAAAAATTTTATCTTTTAAATCATCACCATCTTTAATCGAAATTAGTGCATCAAAATAAAACCCCTCTTCTTTTTTCCAAAGTCCTAAATCCAATAACAATTTATTACTTTCAAAAGTATACCCCACCTCCATATCTTCTGTTTTTGCACGAATATTAAAAGCATGCCATAGTCCATTATCAGGTAAAGATAATATTATTGGTTTTTCAAAATCCGTTTTATTAATATCATTATTGCCTGAGTTTATTAAAAAACCAGTTACTAAGATGAGATCGTTCGAAACATCATCATTTTTATAAAAAACAATTAGTTCTGATGATGCTTTACTTAAATTAGCCAACAGAGTAGAGCTTTCTGTAATTAATTGAATTTTTGTTCTAAAAATAGCTTTCCAAGCCAAAAAGATACTTATAACACCAAATATTATTGTTAAGGCTAAACTTATTAAATCCATAAAAAACCCTCGCTTACGCAAGGGTTTTATAACATAGAATCAGTTAACTAAGAAATTAGTTTTTCTCTTTATCTACGATTTTGTTAGCTTGAATCCAAGGCATCATCGCGCGTAATTTACCGCCAGTCACTTCAATACCGTGAGCTGCGTTTTGACGGCGACGAGCTGTCATAGATGGATAGTTCAATGCACCTTCTTGGATGAACATCTTCGCATATTCACCTGATTGGATACGTTTAAGTGCATTACGCATCGCTTCACGTGATTGCTCGTTGATAACTTCAACGCCAGTCACATATTCACCATATTCAGCATTGTTAGATACTGAATAGTTCATGTCTGCAATACCGCCTTCAAACATTAAATCAACGATTAATTTAAGTTCGTGCAAGCACTCGAAATAAGCCATTTCAGGTGCATAACCCGCTTCAACAAGCGTTTCATAACCCATTTTAACCAATTCAACAGCACCACCACAAAGTACTGCTTGCTCACCAAATAAGTCAGTTTCAGTTTCTTCACGGAATGAAGTTTCGATAATACCTGTACGACCACCACCTACACCTGAAGCGTAAGAAAGTGCAACGTTACGTGCATTACCAGAAGCATCTTGATGAATCGCGATTAAATCAGGTACACCTGAACCACGTTGGAATTCTGAACGTACAGTATGACCTGGTGCTTTAGGTGCAACCATGATCACGTCTAAATCTTTACGTGGCACAACTTGGTTATAAAGAACAGCGAAACCATGTGCAAATGCTAAAGTCGCACCTTCTTTGATGTTTGGTTCAATCACGTCACGATAAAGCTGTGATTGAAACTCATCTGGTGTCAAGATCATCACTAAATCAGCTTGAGCAACAGCAGCTGGAACTTCAGCAACTTTAAGGCCTGCATTTTCAGCTTTTTTCCAAGAAGTAGAACCAGCACGTAAACCAACAGTAACGTCTACACCTGAGTCTTGAAGGTTTTGCGCATGAGCATGACCTTGTGAACCATAACCAATGATCGCTACTTTTTTACCTTGGATGATAGATAAGTCGCAGTCTTTATCATAAAAAATTTGCATTGCTGTCTCCGCTAAAATGCTGTGTTTCCTCTTCCTATCCTGAAGATTATTGTTTTGAATCTTCTAGTCTAAGTCCCTCTCCTATTGCGAGGAGAGGTTATACATGAGGGAATAAAAAATCAAATAATTAATTACTGGTTGGGGTGCAACTAAAGTGAAAGAACTTTTTCACCACGAGCAATACCTGATACACCAGAACGAACAACTTCTAAAATTGTGTTTTCTGCAAGTGCATCAATAAAGCCATCAATTTTTTCAGTTGTACCCGCAATCTGAATGGTATAAGTCGTTGGTGTAACATCAACCACTTGAGCACGAAAGATATCCGCTGTGCGTTTAATTTCAGCACGTGCAGAACCCAAGGCTTTAACTTTAATCAGCATCAGCTCACGCTCAATGTGCGCGCCCTCTGATAAATCAACCACTTTAACCACTTCAACCAATTTATTCAGCTGTTTGGTGATTTGCTCAATTTTATGGTCATCACCATAAGTAGTTAATGTCAAACGTGACATGGTTGGATCTTCAGTTGGTGCGACATTTAAAGTTTCAATGTTATAACCACGTTGAGAGAACAACCCCACTAAACGAGAAAGCGCACCAGCTTCGTTTTCAACGAGTACAGAAATAATATGTCTCATTCAGTACGCTCCCCTTTAGACAACCACATATCTTGCATAGATTGACCTGCGATAAGCATTGGATATACATGCTCGGTACGATCAACCATCACGTTAATGAATACACATTTATCGTTAATCGCCATTGCTTCTCTAAGCTTAGATTCAAGCTCATCCGCATGGTCAATCTGGATACCTACATGACCGTAGGCTTCCATCAATTTTGGAAAATCTGGTAATGACTCAACATAAGAACTTGAATGACGTCCTTCATAGTTCATATCTTGCCATTGTTTCACCATACCCAAAGCACGGTTATTCAAGCAGAGAATTTTCACATTTAAGCCATATTGCTTACATGTAGAAAGTTCTTGGATACACATCTGAATCGATGCTTCACCAGTGATACACACCACTTGTTGATCTGGAAATGCAAGTTTCGCAGCCATGGCATAAGGTAAACCCACACCCATTGTGCCTAGACCACCTGAGTTGATCCATTGACGTGGACGTTTGTATTTGTAATACATCGCACCAAACATTTGATGCTGACCAACATCAGAAGTAATGATCGCTTCACCATTGGTTACTTTGTCTAATACTTCAACCACTTGTTGTGGTTTCATCACGCCATTTTCACCTGGCGCATAACGCAAACCATGTACTTTGCGCCATTCATTGATTTGTGACCACCATGCCGAGATTTCTTCAGGGTTTGGTTTAGAAACATTCATTTGTTTCAATTGAACCAACATCTCTTGAAGTACTGGCTCTACCGCACCCACGATTGGGATATGCGCCATAATGGTTTTTGAAATCGTCGCTGGGTCGATATCAATATGAATCACTTTTGCGTTGGTACAAAACTTCGCTGGATTATTGGTTACACGGTCATCAAAACGCGCACCGATCGCCAAGATAACATCAGCATTATGCATACTCATATTGGCTTCATATGTACCATGCATACCCAACATACCCAAGAATTGCTCATCATCGCCAGGGAATGCACCCAAACCCATCAGCGTATTGGTCACTGGGTAATTCAACAAATGCGCCAATTCAGTCAGTAATGCAGAAGCATTGCCCTGAACAACACCACCACCCGTATAAATCACAGGGCGTTTGGCATTAATAAGCTCATCAATAGCTTTACGAATTTGACCAGAATGACCTCGGTGAGGTGGCTGATAAGAGCGCATCTTCACTTTTTCAGGATATTCATAAGCAAATTTGTCGACAGGATTAGTAACATCCTTCGGAATATCAACCACAACAGGACCCGGACGACCTGAAGCAGCAATATAAAATGCTTTTTTAATAACGGCAGGAATTTCACTTGCATGACGCACTTGGAAACTATGTTTTACAATCGGACGAGAAATACCGACCATATCTGTTTCTTGGAATGCATCTTCACCAATAAGATGGCTGGCAACCTGTCCAGACAAAATCACCATTGGGATTGAGTCCATATAAGCTGTAGCGATTGGTGTTACAGTGTTGGTTGCGCCAGGTCCAGAAGTGACCAGTACTACACCTGTTTTACCAGTCACACGTGAGTAAGCATCTGCCATATGACCAGCAGCTTGCTCATGACGTACGAGGTAATGATTGATTTTATCTTGTTTAAATAGCGCATCATAAATATGTAATACTGCGCCGCCTGGATATCCAAAAACATGTTCAACGCCTTCGTCCGCCAATGCACGAACGAGCATTTCACCACCAGATAAAAGTTCCAACGTATTCACCCTAATCTTTATTCCACAGCGCTATGGGAGACACAGACTGTGTTTCATTCATTGATTGTGCGCTCTGTTATAGCACACATATTTACTAGTTTTTGCAGCAATAAAAAAATAAATCGTCACGCAGCTGTTTGAGCTGTATGAATCACTGAAATATGTTGGGATAAACATGCTTCGGTAGAGTCATTTTCTCGGCTTAGAGAAAATGTTATTGCTTGCTTTGATATTTTTACTCGAAGGGTGATCGAAAAAAACATCTGAAACTAAAGCAAGCATTTTTGTAGTTTTAGCGAACAAAGTCAAGGTTTCTATCAGGCTTTTTATTGTTTATTTACCAAGCGTTTATTTTTAAAACTATTCCTTTTTTTTGGTTGTCTTATAAATAAAATTTTCAAAGACTTATAAACCAATAAAATTGCAAAAGAATTATTTAAAATTTTATTTTTCTGTATAAAATAAATACGATTTCTAAAATACCCAGATCAAGCGAAAACAATCCGATGTATATTAGATAGCAGAATGATTTTTCGTTTTTATCTGAATAAAAAATGACTCAAAGGTTTTATAAAATGAAACAACGTCAACGCTTTGCACACACAGCTTTTGTATCGACAATTTTTGTCTTATTCTCTGTGATTGGGGTCAGCGCCAGTCATGCAAAACAGTATTATAAATGGGTAGACAGCAAAGGCTCTACCCATTACACCACCACACCGCCGCCGAAGAATGCGCGTAGTCAAAGCAAGGTGAATACTTATGGCTATCACGGAGATTCGACACCCACCAACCCAACGCCAACAACTCAGCCGCATACACCCCAAAATCAGCCACAAAATGGGCAACCACAAGGTACACAACCTGTAACTCCTGCACCAGTGGTTAACCCACCGAATATACAACAGCCCAATGTCGCACCACAAAATGGGCAAAATACACCTATTAGTGTTGCCCCAGTCAATAATTAAATTAAAAGTAAAATCACAAGTTTTTCAGATTTAAAAGCGCGCAAAATTCACTTTTTGATGGATTTTGCGCTATGCTGTGTGCACAGTTTTTTAACCATTATTCTCAAATACATTTATGACTACTCATATTGACCCTGAATATCAAGCAAATGCGATTGAGCCTCAAGTCCAAAAAGACTGGGAAGATCGCAAATCGTTTAAAGTTGCCGACACTGTAGAAGGTCCACGTCGTTATATCCTCTCGATGTTCCCTTACCCAAGCGGCAAACTGCATATGGGTCATGTGCGTAATTATACTATTGGTGATGTGATCAGCCGTTTTCACCGTCTCAAAGGTGAAACTGTGCTACAACCGATGGGTTGGGATGCTTTCGGCTTACCTGCTGAAAATGCAGCGATTGCCCATCAAGTTGCGCCAGCAAAGTGGACCTTTGAAAACATTGCATATATGCGCGATCAATTGAAGAAACTTGGTCTATCTGTCGACTGGGATCGCGAATTTGCCACCTGTACACCAGAGTATTACCACTGGGAACAATGGTTATTTGTACAGCTCTATAAAAAAGGCTTGATTTATCGCAAGCTGTCTACAGTAAACTGGGATCCTGTAGACCAAACTGTTCTTGCAAATGAACAAGTTGAAAATGGACGTGGTTGGCGTTCAGGTGCATTGGTAGAAAAACGTGATATTCCAATGTATTACTTCCGTATTACCGATTATGCACAAGAATTATTAGACGATTTAGATACATTAAAAGACGGTTGGCCACAACAAGTTTTAACCATGCAACGCAATTGGATTGGTCGTTCAACGGGTATGGACATAACCTTCCCGTCGGCAAATCCTGAAGTTTATGCAGATGGTTTAACGGTTTATACCACACGTGCCGATACCTTGATGGGGGTAACATATGTTGCGGTTGCAGCTGAACACCCTCTAGCGCTCAAAGCTGCTGCGATTCAATCTGAGGCAGGCAAGCCAGAACTTGCTGCCTTTATTGAAGAATGCCGTATGGGTTCTGTTGCAGAAGCGGATCTTGCGACTGCTGAGAAAAAAGGCATGGCAACAGGTTTATCAGTTAAACACCCTGTTACAGGTCAAGATATCCCTGTTTGGATCGCAAACTATGTATTGATGTCATATGGTTCAGGCGCGGTAATGGCCGTTCCTGCACATGATGAACGTGATTTTGAGTTTGCCAATAAATTCAACTTACCAATCAAACAAGTCATTGATGCTAAAGGCTCAGATGATGCCGAATATTCTGCCTCTGAATGGCAAGAATGGTACGGTTCTAAAGAAGGTAAATTGGTCAATTCAGCTGAATTTGACGGCTTAGACTTCCAAGCTGCTTTTGATGCATTTTTGAGCAAATTAGAACCACAAGGTCTTGCCAGCGCTAAAGTTCAATTCCGTTTACGTGACTGGGGTGTTTCTCGTCAACGTTACTGGGGTTGTCCAATTCCGATGATCAACTGTGACAAGTGTGGTCAAGTTACTGTTCCAGAAGATCAACTGCCTGTTGTTCTTCCAACAGATGTGGTTCCAGATGGTTCAGGCAACCCTTTAAATAAAATGCCTGAATTCTATCAAACAAAATGCCCAAGCTGTGGTGGTGATGCACGTCGTGAAACCGATACTTTGGATACCTTTGTAGAATCATCTTGGTATTATGCGCGTTATGCTTCTCCTGATTTCACAGGTGGTTTAGTTAAACCTGAAGCTGCAAAATCTTGGTTGCCTGTAAACCAATATATTGGTGGTGTAGAGCATGCCATCCTACATTTACTTTATGCTCGTTTCTTCCATAAACTTATGCGTGATGAGGGTGTGGTACAAGGCAATGAACCATTTACCAACTTACTGACTCAAGGTATGGTTTTAGCGGATACCTTCTATCGTGAAGCGGAAAGTGGCAAAAAAACTTGGTTTAATCCTGCGGATATTGAGTTAGAAAAAGACGAGAAAGGTCGTGTACTTTCTGCTAAATATTCAGGTGATGGTCAAGACGTTGTGGTTGGTGGCCAAGAGAAAATGTCGAAATCGAAAAATAACGGTATCGACCCACAAGCGATTATTGACCAATACGGCGCAGATACTGCACGTGTATTTATGATGTTTGCTGCACCACCAGATCAATCTTTAGAATGGTCTGATGCGGGTGTCGAAGGTGCAAACCGTTTCTTAAAACGTGTATGGCGTTTAGTTGCAGGCTTCCTTGAAAAAGGCAACCATGCAACAGCAATTGATGCTTCGACACTTTCCACTGAAGCACAAGACCTACGTCGTAAAACTCATGAAACGATTCAAAAAGTGGGTGATGACATCGAACGTCGTCATGCGTTCAATACTGCGATTGCAGCTTTGATGGAACTACTCAATGCCAGCAATAAGTTTGAAGCAAAAGATGACAACGATGTTGCTGTAGCACGTGAAGCGATTACCACTTTATTAACTTTACTTGCACCATTTGCACCACACTTAAGTCAGACCTTATTGACTGAGTTCGATATCGATTTAACTTCGGTACTGTTCCCTACGGTTGATGAGTCTGCATTAACACGTAATACACAAACGATCGTAGTTCAAGTCAATGGTAAGCTTCGTGGCAAGTTAGAAGTCTCTGTCGATGCATCGAAAGATGAATTATTGGCATTGGCTAAAGCATTACCTGAGGTTCAACAATTCTTAACGGGTCCAACCAAGAAAGAAATTGTGGTTCCAAATAAACTTGTGAATTTGGTGGTTTAATTTCCTGCTTAAATCCCCTCTCCTTCTAGGAGTGGGTTAGGGAGAGGTCATTCCCCTCATCCTAACCTTCTCCCTAAGGGAGAAGGGACTTTAGTAGAATAAACAAAACCCAAACAAAGCCCGTTGTCATTCAACGGGCTTTGATTCTAAAATGGCGTGAATTTATAAAGATTAAATATTCCATATCCAATGGAATTTCATGAGGACAAAGCATGCATTTAGTTCAACGTGTTGCTGCAGTTGTATTAACTTTGGGTCTAAGTGCGGGCTTAGTAGGTTGTGGCTTTCATTTAAAGGGCACCAATGCCCAAGCAACACCTTTGGTTTACACCAAATTACAACTAGTATTGCCTGCAAATACTGAAGATCTTGAGAAGAAACTCAGTGTTTATTTAACTGCAACAGGTGTCCAACTGAGTAATTCAAGTGACGCTTATATATTACGAGTATTAGACTACAAGCCTGTTCGTCATGAGTTAAATGGTAAATTGGTGGAAACACTACTCCGTCTAAGTGTTACTTTCCAGATTGAAGATAAACAAGGGAATCCGATTACTGAACCTCGGACCTTAAATGCATCTCGTAGTTATCAATATGATGTTGCAACGGTCAACACAGATGATCAACAATATAAATATCTCAGCCAAATTTTGATTGATGACATTGCACAACAAATGTCGCGTCAAATTGCAGCCAATCGCTTACCTAAAGCACGTACTCTTTCGACCCAACCTGTAGCGCAATAACTCTATGAAACTTGACTATTTACAAGCCCTTAAACGTGTTGATGAAGCGCGAGGTGTCTGGGTTTTACATGGTCAAGAACCACTTTTAGAACAAAACCTACTGGATGCTTTAAGAAAAAGCTGGGCAAAACATGAAGTAGAAAGACAACGCTATGATCTCAATAGCGTTTCCGACTGGAAAAATGTCTTTAATGCTTTGAATAGCTTATCTTTATTTTCTCAAAATCTTGCACTTGAAGTCCATGGCAATATCAAACCTGATGCCAATGGACTCAAACAACTTAAACACTATATTCAGCATAATGAACACAACCTACTTGTGATCATTATGCCTAAACAAGACTCGAGCAACCTAAAGTCAAGCTTCTTTCAAACAGTTGAGGCCAATGGTGTTGTGGTTGCTTTAACCGCTAATTACCCACAAGACCGCCAACGAATATTGTCAATCGAAGCAGATCAACTTGGTGTCCAGTTAAATCAAGATGCCTGGATTTGGCTTGAACAGCACCATGAACACAATCTATTGGCTGCAAAAAATAGTCTGATGCGTGTTGCAGATACCTTCCCTGATCAAAAGCAGATTGAAATTGAACATTTACAAGAATGTCTACAGGATCAATCACGCTATAGTACATTTGATTTAAGTGATGCGTTGATTGCTGGAAACTTGGCGCTGTCAATTAAAATTTTCCAATATCTTGTGGAGTCAGGCGAACCCAACAGTTTAATTTTATGGACAATTAGTAAAGAAATGCGTCTTTTGATGCAGTTGTATGAACAACCACAAAATGCCTTACAGCTCGGTATTTGGAAAACCAAGATTTCTTTGTATCAACAAGCACTTAGACGCTTAAATCCACATTCATTTTTAACTTGGCCACAACTGTTATTGCGTGTAGATGCTGCAATCAAAGGACTCAGCAAAGAAAGTCCAGAACATATCATTCAACAATGTATTGCTGAACTATGTGGAAAAACTTTATTTATCAATGCTTAGGCAAATATTATACAGAATAATTCTCATTTCGATTTATTTTAAAAAATTCACGCTTTATCCTTATTTCCTCATTATAATTTGATCAATTTTTCTCTCAGCCCAAATTATCGCTATGCCAAAAATAAAACCAGCCAAAGCCATTCTTATAGCGGTCTGTCTTGCCATCATTGCAGCGATCGCATGGTACGTGTTAAAGCCTAAAAATACACAACCTCAGTATATCACCTCAGAAGTTACACGTGGTGATATTGAAGATGCGGTTCTTGCAACAGGTGATTTAGAAGCAACCAAGATGGTGAGCGTTGGTGCCCAGGTTTCAGGTCAAGTCAAAAAAATGTACGTCAAGCTGGGTGATCAAGTTAAACAAGGTCAATTAATTGCACAAATTGATTCAGTGCGTCAAAGCAATGACTTAAAAACGGCTGAAGCAAATATTAAAAATCAACAGGCCCAACTGACAACCAAACAAGCGACTTTAGCCAAAGCTGAGGCAGAATATAACCGCCAAAAAAATATGTATGCACAAGATGCAACGTCTAAAGCAGATTATGACAGTGCCTTAGCGGCATTTAAAACAGCACAAGCTGATATTGCTTCGATGGATGCACAAATTGAACAATCCAAACTTACACTTGCAACATCACAAGAAAACTTAGGTTATACCCGTATTGTTGCACCTATGGATGGCACAGTGGTAGCCATTGTGACCGAGGAAGGTCAAACGGTAAACGCCAACCAAAGTGCACCGACGATTGTGAAACTTGCAAAATTGGACACCATGACCATCAAAGCACAAGTGTCTGAAGCAGATGTCATGAAAGTTCAAGAAGGTCAAAAAGTTTATTTCACCACACTGGGGGATAGTGAGAAAAAACGCTATGCAACACTGCGTCAAGTAGAGCCAGCACCAGAATCAATTAACACTGAAACATCAAGCAATTCATCTTCATCATCAACAAGTACAGCAATTTATTATAATGCCCTATTCGATGTGCCAAACGATGACGGTAAACTCCGAATTGATATGACCGCACAGGTGTATAT
This sequence comes from Acinetobacter legionensis, assembly GCF_048551735.1. Classification (NCBI taxonomy): domain Bacteria; kingdom Pseudomonadati; phylum Pseudomonadota; class Gammaproteobacteria; order Moraxellales; family Moraxellaceae; genus Acinetobacter; species Acinetobacter legionensis. Next base: position 331,663 of record NZ_JBIMBV010000001.1, on the reverse strand, counting down.
CATTCTTGCTGAAGCCAAAAATGCACTGACTGTTCCTGCTGCGGCATTACAGTCTTCAAACCGTCCACAACGTGCCAATAAATCCGCAAAAGGTGCATCTGGTGCAAATTCAACTCGTTCAGCATCTGCGCCTCAAGGTCAAGCAAATAAAAATGGACAAAATACAGCTGATCGCCCAGAACGCCTTGAACTCACAGCAGATGAAAAGACTTTGATTGAAGAAGGTAAAGCTTCGGTTTCGATTGTTCGCGTTTTACAGGCGGATGGTAGTGCTCAACGTAAACAAGTTTTAATTGGTTTAAATAACCGTGTAACCGCCCAAGTACTACGTGGTCTCAATGAAGGTGATCAAGTTGTACTAGCAGATGGTTCAGATACATCTAATGACTCTGCAAAACGAAGCAATAAAAACAGTGGCCCAATGAGACTCTAAGCATGGATCAGAACAATCATCAGATCAAACCTCTACTTGAGGTCAGTAATCTGATTCGTGAGTTCCCTGCGGGTGAATCCACTATTCAGATTTTAAAGAGTATTAACCTTAAAATTTACCCTGGTGAACTGGTTGCTATTGTTGGGCAATCTGGTTCGGGTAAATCGACATTGATGAATATCTTGGGCTGTCTGGATCAACCCACATCAGGTAGTTATCAAGTCAATGGTCGTGAAACAGGTCAACTTGAACCTGACGAACTTGCGCAATTACGCCGTGAATATTTTGGCTTTATTTTCCAGCGCTATCACTTATTGGGTGATTTAAATGCCGCAGGAAACGTTGAAGTCCCAGCGATTTATGCTGGTATGGACCCGAGTGTGCGTCAAAAGCGTTCACATGAAATCTTGACTGACTTAGGACTCGGTGAAAAAACTGAAAACCGTCCAAATCAGCTTTCGGGTGGACAACAACAGCGTGTTTCAATTGCCCGTGCATTGATGAATGGTGGTGATGTCATCCTTGCGGATGAACCAACTGGTGCACTAGACAAGCACAGTGGTGTTGAGGTTATGCGTATTTTGCGTGAACTCAATGCCAAAGGTCATACTATTATTCTGGTTACCCATGATATGAATGTGGCAAAAAATGCGACACGTATCATTGAAATCAGTGATGGTAACATCATCGCGGATAAGCCAAATGTTCCCGAACATGATGATGAGATTGATGTTGTTGCTGATCCGGAACCTAAATCGAATCGTAAAAAATCATCCAAATGGCGCTCTGCATTAGATCGTTTTGCAGAAGCCTTCCGTATGGCTTTGCTGGCAATGAATGCCCACCGTATGCGTACCTTTTTAACCATGCTGGGTATTATTATCGGGATTGCATCTGTGGTTTCGGTGGTGGCTTTAGGCAATGGCTCACAAAAGCAGATTCTTGATAACATCAGCAGTTTAGGCACCAATACCATTACCGTCTTTCAAGGACGTGGCTTTGGTGATAACTCGAAAACAGCACAGTTTAAAACCTTGGTTCCAGCAGATGCTGAAGCACTCTCAGAGCAACCTTATGTCGAAGCAGTCAGCCCAACAGTCAATAGTAGCGTAACAGCGCGTTTTAAAGACACCGAAGCTTCTGCAACCGTCAATGGTGTCAGTGCTGATTTCTTCTATGTGCGTGGTATGACCTTTAAATCTGGGCAAGCTTTTGATAAAAACAGTATCACTGGGCGAGCGCAGGATGTGGTGATTGATGCCAATACTGAAAAGACTTTCTTTGCAGATGGCACCAATCCAGTAGGCCAAGTGCTGTTATTGGGTAGTGTTCCGAGTCGAATCATTGGTGTGATTGATGCACAGCAAGGCTTTATGGGCAACTCAGACAGTCTCAATGTTTATCTGCCTTATTCAACTGTCATGAGCCGAATGTTAGGACAATCCAATGTCCGTAGCATCATCGTGCGTATTAAAGATGAATATCCAACTGCGGTTGCTGAAAATGCCATTTTAAGCTTGTTGGAACAACGTCATGGCGCACAGGATGTCTTTACTCAAAACTCTGACAGTATTCGTCAAACCATTGAACAGACCACTCAAACCATGACTTTATTGGTTTCAGCCATTGCGGTGATTTCCTTGGTTGTCGGTGGTATTGGGGTAATGAACATCATGTTGGTGTCGGTGACCGAGCGTACCCAAGAAATCGGTGTGCGTATGGCTGTAGGTGCTCGGCAAAGTGACATTCTGCAACAGTTCCTGATCGAAGCTGTTTTGGTGTGTATTTTGGGCGGTATCTTAGGGGTTCTGCTCTCTTTAGGCATTGGACAGTTAATTGGACATATTGCCAAAGGCAGTTTTCAAATGGCGTATTCAAGCACCTCTATCATTGCGGCATTTGTATGTTCAACCTTGATTGGTGTGGTATTTGGATTTATCCCAGCTCGCAATGCAGCACAGCTCAATCCTGTTGATGCACTTTCGCGTGAATAACCGAAGAATAAGGAAATTATTAATGCAAATGAATTTAAGCAAACTTGCAAGCGCCTTGATTCTTGGGAGTTCATTGGTCGGTTGTGCGGCTGTGGTTAAAACCCCATACGAGGCCCCTGCTGTGCAAATTCCAAATGGTTTTGTTTATGACAATGCAAAATCTAAACACGTTCAGGCAGATTTATATGCAGATCAGTGGTGGACCTTATTTGGTGATGCTCAGTTAAATCAACTGGTCAATCAAGTAATTCAACGTAATGCTGATTTGGCTGTTGCAGGGATTAACTTACAAACAGCCCGTTTAAGAGCTGGCTTAGCGCGAGACCAACAAGGTCCTCGTGTTAATTCTGGAGTATCTACGGGCCATAGCTTTGACCTTCATTCAGGTGATGATGCTGCCAAAGGTCTATCTCTCAGTGCTGGTGTCAGTTATGAAGTGGATTTGTTTGGAAAATTAGCACGTCAAACTGAAGCATCGAAGTGGGAATCTTTAGCCACTGAACAAGACTTACAAGCGACTGGGCAGACCTTAATTGCCACAACCGCAAATTTATATTGGCAATTGGGTTATTTAAATGAACGCTATAGCTCTGCCCAACAAAGCCTAGCTGCTACTCAAAAAACCTTTGAATTGGTGCGTACTCAATATCGTGCTGGCGCTGTTTCAGGACTAGATTTGACCCAAGCTGAGCAATCGGTACAAAGCCAAAAAGCCAGTTTAAGCCAAATTGAACAGCAACGTGTTGAAACACGTACCGCTTTGGCCGTGTTATTACAAATACCTGTGCAACAGTTAAATATTCAAGAACCACAGCAATTACCGCAGATCAGTCTACCCAATATCTCAGCGGGTTTACCGGCAGATATTTTGTCGCGCCGTCCTGATTTAAAAGCAGCCGAATTGCGTTTACGTGAATCTTTGGCGACCAAAGATGCCACCAAAGCCAGCTATTATCCTTCAATCAGTTTGACGGGGAATTTAGGTTCAACCAGCACATCATTGACAAATTTATTGAAAAATCCTGCACTGACTTTAGGCGCAAGCTTAAGCCTGCCGTTTTTACAATATAATGATATGCAAAAGAATTTAAAGATCAGTGAACTGGACTATGGAAAAGCCATTGTTCAATATCGCAATACCTTGTACCAAGCTTTTGCAGATACTGAAAATGCATTGTCGAATCGTACTGAGCTAGATAAACAAGTCGCCTTTCAACAAAAGAACTTGGAACTTGCGGAAAAAACAGAACGTTTGACCAATGTACGCTATCGTAATGGTGCAATTGCTTTAAAAAATGTTTTGGATGCTCAAGAAACCACGCGTAGTGCTCGTTTGTCTTTAGTCCAAGCCAAGCAAAGCCAATACAATGCTTATGTCACTTTGATGCAAGCTTTGGGTGGCAGTCCGATTAAGCAATTACCTTAAGAATGTGTTGAGATAAGAAAGCCCTGAGGGGCTTTTTTATTTGATTATTTTTCCAAATGTATCAAGTTGGTATGTTGTCGAAGCATCAACAACATAGGGGTCTGTAGCATCAACCTGACATTCATTTTCCACATTCTGAGGCCATTTTGGTTGTTTATCCGCACGAATAAATTTGTTCCGAGTATTCCCTAAAATTTTGATCATTGCTCGTGAGTAGAATGATCGAATTTCACTTTGATAATCTAAAGCAACGATTTCCTTACTGGTTTCTAAAGACTCAGGGGGTACTTCGATATTTAGACAATAACTTAACTTTTCAGCGGGTAGGCGATGAATTACACCTGCTACCTTTTTATTAAAATAAAGTTTCTCAGGTCCATTATTCATATATTCTTTGATAAATTCCTATATCTCCAGTGTCTCTTGTTTTTTATTCTTACTGAGTGCAAAGGCAAAGGTATAAACTACCAAATCTTTGTTATCCTTGATAAACCCTTTGACTTCCCAAAAAGTACCCTCATATCCACCAAGTCGACTATTTAAAATAAAGTCAATTTTATTCCAATCACCTATGAATATTTGGCCACTTACATCATAAACATAGACTTTTTGATTTATTCTGTTGAATCGGATTGGATAATAGTTATAGCCTAATTTTTCATACTTTTTAAAATTTTGATAACTTTTATAAAAAACATAAAGAATAAAAGAAAATATGCATTGGAGAAAAAATGACAATAAAGCTCAAAAATTCATGATCATATTTGATCAAATTTACATAAAAAGTAAAAATCCATAACGATAATATAATTGGTGCGCCTATTAGTAAAACACCGAGCAAATTAAAATAAGAATTCCCCTTCAAGAAAAAGCTATTATTCACACATTCCATATAGGTAGAATTCATTTTTATAAAATTATAGCTATGAGAAATATTTGATTTATAAGTGGCTCTTTTGGAAAGAATGTTGTCCTTTTCTTTTGGGGTTAGATGTCTATCATTCTTATAAACTGGGTATTATAAAGCACCACTTAACATATCTAAACTATTAATATAATTAAAGATAAAAATTAATTTTAATCTTTTTATTTATCTTTCACACTAAAGAAACCAAATTTTAAATTGTCTTTCGCTGTCACTATATATGGATCATTTTCATCTACGGAATTATCTTTTTTAAGCTGTTCACTCCAATAAAATGGTTTTGAAAAAAGAACTGTGATTCGTCGTCCAAAGAACCGAATAAATTCAGGTATGGCAAAAATAAGCGCATAGAGTGGTGTCTGAAAATGATTGATAAACACGGTTTGCCAACTTTGCTTAGAGGATTCTTTTTTCTCTTGAATATCATAACAATATGTTAATTTACTTTTATAATCTTGCTCAGGATCATCTATCCCTTTTCTGTAGTACAGTGGTTCAGGCCCCTGTTCTACATAAGTTTTTATAAATAGTAAAAAGCCTTCTATATAGTCTTTATGAATATTGGGTGTACCCAACGGTATATCATGTTTTATCACTTCACCATCAAGTATATAGGCATGTAACTCATATAGCGGTAGCCCCACTACACCTTGTGATTGAACGATATCAAAATAAAGATCACTTAATTTTAATTGCAGGATTTCATTACTTTTACTGAAAGTTATTTCTTTGTTCTTCCTATTTAGAATTATAGAGTTGTATAGAGGTTTAAGGAGTTCACTCCTTATCAATGGCTGAAGCATCGTTAGAAGAATATATAAACTTGCAATAAAAATAGATATGGCTCCAAACCACATAATATAATCTATTTCACCATAATCAAAAAAAATCAAATATATAAAGAAAATACTCATTACAAGTACGGGGATACCCATTAATAAAGAATAAATAAATGACTTTCCAATCCAAATATACTCTTTATTAATAAATTCTATAAATGTCGAATTCATCTGAATAACAGAAAAGTTATGATTGATCACACGTTTGAGTTCAAAAGTATCGAGTTTAAAGAGTTGATACTTCTTTACACTTTCTCCAACTTTTGTACGAGGAACGAAATACCATGGATTTTTCATTTATCTTTCATCTCAAACATACTAAATTCAAAGTTGTCTTTAAAACTGATCTCCTCTGGACGTTGTTGCTCCATTTTATTTTTATAGATAACCTCTTTATGCCATACAGGTAGAGGCTTTATATTGAGCAATATTCGTCTTGCAATAAAATTACCAAGATCAAAAGGGAAGGAAAATAACGCAGGAACCCAGTTATCATGATAAATGATTCGAAATGACTTCCATGTATCCCGATAACTTTCTTTTGTACCAATGACCTGTTGGCAAAATGTTAATTGCGTAAACGGATCTATTGTTCCATACATAGGATTAGGCTTTGGATAAAGTTCTGCTGGCCCTTTATGCATAAAATGACATATAAATGACCATAATCCTTGGGTATTATCCCAACCAATCATTGGAAAGCCAATGACAAAAGTATGTTTTAACAGACCATCTTCAACAATATGTGCTCTCAGTTCTCTTAAGGTAAATCCTGAAAGCCCAAAGCTTGTACCCATTACATAAACAACATCTTTCCAATCTCGCTCGATATACTCAGCATCAGTTAAATAAAAAAATACTTTGCCTGTTTTTCGGTTAAATAAAATCGGTTTACAAATAGGTTTTTTATGATCATGCTTAAAGTATGGTATAAGAGTAGAAATTAATGGAACTAGCCATATCAAAAATATTATAAACATTATTAAAAATGAGATGCCAAGATTTTTATCCCCACCTATATTAAAAATAAAATATATAAAATGAAGTGAAATTAAAAATACAGGAAACAACATTATTAAAATACTGACTCCCTTCCCTAACCTTGCATAAGATTGATCTATAAGCTCTATATAATCATCATTCATTCTTAAAAAAGACCAGTTATGATTACGTTTAAACTCATCATGAGGATTTAACAGTACATCACCTTTATCTAATTTTGAAAAAGGTATGTTTTCTTTAAACACATCATAACCAAACACATGTTTTTTAATTTTATTTTTCATCATGTAACCATTTTACTGATGCTTCCAAATATCAAGCTATCAAAAAATATAATTTTCTTTTTAATTCCAAAAAATCAAAGCGCTTGCGCGCTTTATCATTTATCTTTCATCTCAAACATACTAAATTCAAAGTTGTCTTTAAAGCTGATCTCCTCTGGACGTTGTTGTTCCATTTTATTTTTAAGGATAACCTCTTTATGCCATACAGGTAGAGGCTTTATATTAAGCAATATTCGTCTTGCAATAAAATTACCAAGATCAAAAGGAAAAGAAAATAAAGCAGGAACCCAATTATCATGATAAATAATTCGAAATGATTTCCACGTATCCCGATAACTTTCTTTTGCACCAATGACCTGTTGGCAAAATGTTAATTGCGTAAACGGATCTATTGTTCCATACATCGGATTAGGCTTTGGATACAATTCTTCTGGCCCTTTATGCATAAAATGACATATAAATGACCATAAGCCTTGGGTACGGAATATACCCATCATCGGGAAGCCAATGACAAAAGTATGTTTTAACAGACCACCTTCAACAATATGCGCTCTAAGCTCTCTTAAAGGTGCACCTGAAAGACCAAAGCTATTCCCCATCACATAAACCACATCTTTCCAATCTCGCTCGATATACTCAGCATCAGTTAAATAAAAAAATACTTTGCCTGTTTTTCGGTTAAACAAGATCGGTTTACATATTGGCTTTTTATAATCATATTTAAAGAAAGGATTCAAAAATGCGTATAGTGGTAAAAAGAAGGTAATCAATGCAGAAATAACGACAAATATTGAAAAATAAATAGACTCGTTAGGACCTCCACCAAGTGTAAAATACAAATATAGGATATGAAATATTAATAACAATACAGGAAAACATAAAACTAAAAGACTGATTCCTTTCCCTAACCTTGCATAAGATTGGTCAATAAGCTCAATATAGTCATCATTCATGCTTAAAAAAGACCAGTTATGATTGCGTTTAAATTCATCATAAGGCGTTAAAAGTACATCATTTTCCTCTAATTTTGAAAAAGGTATATTTTCCTTAAATACATCATAACCAAACACATGTTTTTTAATTTTACTTTTCATTATGTAACCATTTTACTGATGCTTCCAAATATTAAGCTCACAAAAAAATATAATTTTCATTTTAATCATTAAAGATCAAAGCGCTTACGCGCTTTATCATTTATCTTTCATCTCAAACATACTAAATTCAAAGTTGTCTTTAAAGCTGATTTCCTCTGGACGTTGTTGTTCCATTTTATTCTTAAGAATGACTTCTTTATTCCATACAGGTAGAGGTTTTATATTGAGCAATATTCGTCTTGCAATAAAATTACATACATCGAAAGGATAGGAAAATAAGGCAGGAACCCAGTTATCATGATAAATGATTCGAAATGACTTCCATGTATCTCGATAACTTTCTTTTGCTCCAACGACCTGTTGGCAAAACGTTAATTGTGTAAACGGATCTATTGTTCCATACATCGGATTAGGCTTTGGATAAAGTTCTGCTGGTCCTTTATGCATAAAATGACATATAAATGACCATAAGCCTTGGGTATTATCCCAACCAATCATTGGAAAGCCAATAACAAAGGTATGTTTTAACAGGCCATCATCTACAATATGCGCTCTAAGCTCTCTTAAGGTAAATCCTGAAAGACCAAAACTTGTCCCCATAACATAAACAACATCTTTCCAATCTCGCTCGATATACTCAGCATCAGTTAAATAAAAAAATACTTTACCTGTTTTTCGATTAAACAAGATCGGTTTACATAACGGTTTCTTATGATCATATTTAAAGTATGGACTCAAAAAACCATATAAAGTAAAAAACAATAAGAATAAATAAACAAATATAACAAATATATATTTATAAATCCCTTCACTATAAAATGGTTTGATCAACATATACATTAAACAACCAATTAAGAAAAGAACTAAAGGTGATATAAAAACAAACATACTAAGTGATTTACCCAATCTTGCATAAGATTGATCGATCAGTTCAATATAATCATCATTCATTCTTAGAAAAGACCAGTTATGATTGCGTTTAAATTCATCATGAGGATTTAAAAGTACATCACCTTTATCTAATTTTGAAAAAGGTATGTTTTCTTTAAACACATCATAACCAAACACATGTTTTTTAATTTTACTTTTCATCACATTACCGTCTTTAACTGATCTGTTTGCTCGAAGATATCGCTAAATCTTTTCTTTTCAGTATTGGTCGATAGTAGGCATCGTTGTATCCATATTTGAATATTGTTCTCTTTTACAAAATAGGCAATTAAAGAAAGAATGATGCCTAAAGCAATTGCAATCCATCCAAAAGGATTAAGCATAAAAATCATTACTGAGCCTATAATTACACTAACACCACTAGCGGCCAAAATAAAACCATAAGTAGACTCTCCATTAAGACTTGCGTTAACCCCATTATATACATCAAAACCACCAAAAATTAATCCTGCAAATAATCCAAAACCTCGCCAAATTTTTCCTGCTAAAACGCTTCTATCATCTGTAGTGAGTTTTAAAATAAAACTATTCATTGACTTTAACAGCCGAGATTGTGACGTGATTTTATCACTTGAATTCAACAGTGCGCCCACTGCTTCTACAGTGGACATGGTTAGACCAATCACAGCAGCACTTCTGCGACCAACTTTTTCATATTTATTGTCAAAACTTTGACTAAAAACAGTACAAATTGCCCAGCCTTGTAAACCAACAATTGCGACTTTAATCATAAAGAATTTAAAATAATCTGAGCTTGGGCTTGGCTCTATGGCATCTTCAGCAATAACGCTCACATTCATCGTACTTTGTTTTTTTAATAACTCAGCATGCTTTTTTACAGCCTCTCTAAAATTTTTCGGTAAATTTTTCTCAAACTCAGGATTTACTTCTAAACGAGGCACATCGATATATTTAAGATGTTTGTATTTATCATATAGATAGTTCCAATCACTATTTTTTATAACATTTCCTAGACCATTATCTTTGCCGACGATATTTTGATGTGATCTATAATAATTTCGCATTTTCGAGTTAAAATCGCTTTTGCTCGTAAAAGTAATACGTTCAGACTTGACTTCTGACAAACTAAACATTGAAATCATCAAGGGTTGTAATGGATGAGCGGCTAAAGCATTGGGCGGTGTTAAGCCTGTGATGTTTAAAAAGGCTTTGCTGATATTCGTCAACAATGTAAATTTTAATTCTTCCGTTCGAGCTGTACTTAAAAAGCCATGAAAGGAATTGATGAAATCCCCAAAAGGCTGTGTAGCAAAAGCTCCATTTAAATTAGTCAGCGACCATTTATTAATTTGTTCATTTAACTTTTGACGAAGTCCATTTGAATTTAAAGCAAGAAAATTTAAAAAATAATTATTAGGATCTCGAGTGTTATATAAGTACTGCCCCATGTATTTATTCATTTTTGGACATAATTTGCTACTTTCTAAAACTAGATTGACACACATGCCAAGAGAAACACCATCAACTAAATTATCTTTTTCTTGGTTAAAGAAAAAATGGTCCGCAATTACGCTTTCCTTAAGAAACTCCTGACCTATTCCATCGAGCGTATCCGCATAGCCTGCCTGCACTTGTTTTTTCTGCTTAAGCGTGGCTAAACCTGCATTAAATCTATTTGAATCAATATGCTGGACATATTCTGTATTCCATTCTTGATTTTTTACTTTTTGTTCTGCTGCTTTTTGGGCTCGCTCCTTAGCATTGAGTTCTTCTGTTGTTTTTTTATCATCCCACACGTCCTCAATGAGTCCACCAATCATTGCTCCTTGCCCACCATACATACGAATTTTTTGTTTCGCTTCCTCATTTCTTTTTAATTCGTCATTGGTAAAGTAAGGATAATCATTAATCCCAAAGTTATTTTTTAACACTTCTAATGTATTTACGGTTTTTTCATCATCAGTATAATCTTCGTCACTCATCATTTGATTTGCAACTTGAGCTGAAATATCCATCACTACGCCAACAGGGTCATCAATCGCAAATACAGCGCCAAAAAGTATTCTTGCTTTTGCATCATTTGACAAAGCCGCGGTGAGCTCCTCTTTGGTATGCTCTTTAAGAAATGAATCATCCAAACTTGAGTCTGAAAATAATCTATAAGCTAAATTATTAGTTTTAACTTGGTTAATATCTTCATTTTGAGACAAAGTGTTTTCAAGTATATCTTTAGATGTCTTCCCTGACAGATAGGAAAAATACTCTGAATATGAAAATAAATCTTTTGATATATTATTTTTTAACAGACTGTTTTCTAGAGTTCCTTGACCTTTTTCGCCAGCCACCCATTCTGTCTTAGAATCTGCACAAAAACTCTCAATTCCCGTCTGCATTGGAAATGTGCCTTTTGCGTACTGTCCTGCAATAAATTTTTTTACGTCAAATTTATCCATATATTTTTCGTAAAATTCAGGTGACTTGTTTCTCAGCTTCGTTGCTTTGCTCCATGCGTTTTCAGAATATTTGAAATATACAAAAGAAGCTTCATTGGGTTTGGGTACAACGATCGTTAAAGCATTTGCTCTATGCTTAATATTCATGCAAGGCTCATCACCCTGCTCCATTAAAACTAAGGGTCTAGATGAGTAATCTTGATCATAATTTGATTCATTAATACGTTTTAAAAAACCCTTTTCAGAAATTTTATATTCTTGCCATTGATTTAAATGCTTTATGAAAACATATAAAAAACCTTTTCTTAAAGTGCTTCCTTTAAAACCATACTGTTCCATTGATGTTTCAGTTTTATGTTTAGGATAGCTATAACTAGCCTCTGTAGCTGTAACCTCAATCGTAGGCAGGGGCTCAACTTTTACTTCAGGATTATTAGTTGAATCATGACTGGATGCTTCTAAAGCTGACGCGGCTGTTGAAGCTTGCGGACTAGATGGCTTATAGGAGTTAATAAAATTAAACTTGGTTTCTTCTAAACTCGATAAATATTCATCAATCTGTGATTTTATATCTGCTATGTTATATAATTCTTTTTGATTTGCATCGTCATCAAGTGAATTATTTGCACCTGTTGATGAAAATATATAGCGATTCACAAAAATCTTTAAGCCAATATCTCTTTTACAAAAATCACAACTCTTAGAATCCATACACCACCTTATTTTTTAAATTTTCATCATCAATATTTTGTTTTTTAAAAAAATCATCCCACTCAGACGTTGAAAGCTGTTTGCTTGCCTGTTCATAGCCTTTGGGACTTTCTGTTAAACGTTGAAAAAAGTGGGTTTCAAGAAAGCTTTCACCGATTAAATCTGCATGAAAAATGGATGCTACAGCATCATCCTTGGTCAAAATCCCTTTATTTTTTATTAAGTCTGCATAATTAAAAATCTGACTAACTTTTAAAAAGTATGCTGGCAGATCGTCTGTCTTGAATTTTAACTTTTCAAACACTCTATTGTTTACACTGATTTTTTCCAATAAATCATGATCAGGCTGTTGAATAAAATCCCCCTCAGATCCAGCGTCAAAGTACAATGTTTCATTTAAGAAATTAAATTCAATATTTTTAAAATATTTATTGATCCATAAAAAATCCTGACTCTCAAAATAATTGAGTAACATCCAAATTTTCGGATCAAAAAACCGATACAAATACTTCTTAGTGCCTACTTCATAGACTAAATTTTGTTTTAAGTGATCAACAATATCAGGTTCTCGAGTTGGAACACTTTTAAACGTCATTAGAAAAAAAGGTGAAAGCCCCGCTTTGATCTGATTTTGATCATGTTGCTTTATTTCATCAACAAGCGAAGCATCAACTGAATTTAAGCGCAATAAATACGGAAAAACATGCTGTACATTCTTCGCATAATCAGGTGCTAAAGACTTAAGTTGAGCTTCCACATCATAAAAATATTGAGCATTTAGATTCGGGTCAATAATGACGTAATCATACTCAATCACTTCTTTTGGATGTATAGCCTCTAATAACATTATGAAAGCTCCACAGAAGCATCACCTTTTGCCGCAGCACCAGAAACACGCATTTCACAAATAGGAAGTTGAGGAATGTCTGAATTAATCTTCGCACCACTGGTAAACTTCTGTTGTCCTGACTTCACCTGAAACAAACCACCTGTTGTTGAAAATACCCCTGAACCATTAATCTTTAATTCAGAACCATCACCAATCAACTTAATCTCTTTCGGACTAATGATATAAACCGCGTCTTCGGTCGAAATGATTTGAATCCCTTTGCGTGCAATCACATCTGCACCACCATCTTGAGCTTGAAGTTCAACTTTACCTTTTCCAGCAAATAACCTTGCCCCTTCCTGTGCCGCAAAAAGACTGATCTTAGCACTGGCATGCCCAATCAAAGCCTTTTGTGTGCTTAGGTTGATACTGTCGCCTGCGGTATGACTGATTTGCCCATCTGCTGAAAGATGAATATCTTCGTTACTGGCAAGCGCAATCGAATTAGGTGAAGCCAACATCATCACCGCAGACTTAAATGCATCTGCTTTTTTCGGATCTTGTTGGTCTAGTGTATTGATAAATCCTTTTATTCTTTCCAACACTTCCAAAGGATCAGTTTGCTGATTCTTGGCAACTTCACTTAAGGCCTTAGAATTATTTAGGCTGCTTTCTAACTGACTTTTCGCCGCAGTTGCATCAAGGTGATTGCCTGAAGCTGAATCTTGAGCATAGGTACTCAGTAGTAGGCCTTGCCCAGCTCGTAACGCTCCCCATTGGTCTGTTCTTAGTTCAAAGCCTTCGCCTCGTCCTTCACTGGTATCAGTTTCTTTAGGATGGCTCAGATTACCGAGATTGAGTTGACTCGTGCCGTGACTGCTTTGTAGCTGGCTGCTGATTTGGTCTGTGGTATCGTCAAATCTAAGCTGGCCATAGCCACTGCCTTTAACTTCTCGACTTTTGATCCCTGCCAGTTTTTTTGTATCAGGCAATTGTCCTTTGTCATCAAATTTCGTTGGGCTTCGTTGCGCTTCATGGATACGCCCCACTACAAATGGTCGGTCAATATTGCCATCAAAGAAATCTATCACGACAATCTCACCAATCCTCGGCAAGAACCGCGCACCATAGCCTTCACCTGCCCACGGGGTCAGTACATCCACCCAAGCGGAATCGGTGTCGTTGTCATTGCTCCCTGCACCACCATCATGACTGTGGTCTTCATTTCGGGTAAATAGGAAGCGAACTTTAATACGTCCCCATTCATCCACATGAATTTCTTCTCCACTTGGCCCAACCACTTTGGCACGTTGTGGATGGGTACTTGGACGGTGTTGTAGTGGATGGTATTCAGGAACAGTGGTGATATTACGGCGTTGTAGTACCAATTGATTGGCTTGGCGTTCTGGGTTGTTTGGATCTGCTTTATTTTTGTTTACCCAATTGCTTTGTTGGAGCAAGCGATTGATTTGTTCACTCAGATCTTTGGGTAAATTGTTCTGGTTATAGAATGTCTTTGACGTGATCAGAAATTCTTTGTCTGAGCCATTGTGTTGGTCTATTTCTGGGTGTTCGTTTAACTCAAACCAATACCCCACTTGCGCATCACGTACAGTAGAGTTGGCTATAAATTGTTTGGATTGAGCATCATAATAATGGCTCAGGTTTTGGTTAATCTTTTCAATCTGATTGTTATTTGAAGCGGTTGCTTGATCTTCACCATTCAGGTCTTGAATCCATGCTGGGCTAATATGCCAAGCCTGTTCTAAACCAAGACTGGCATTATTCTGGTTTTGACTGTGTTGGTGTTTGCTTTGGACACTGCCTGCACCCTCTTCTTGCTCTAACACATCTGCTTGCCAGCGTTGTACGTGGACAGCAGTGGGTTGTAAGCTACGTTGCCCGATAAAGCTGGTGATGCTGTCTTGTTGTTCTGTGGCACTGCTACGATGAAAGCGAATCTTTCTTCGTTCTAGCGCTTTGTATTCGTTATTATCATCCACCAAACGCAGTTTTTGTGGTTGAATTTGAGTCGCAGAACTAGGCACAATCAACTGTGCTTCATCAATCAGCCAGTTGATCCCCTCACTGCGCATCAAGCGGCTTAAAAATGCGTAGTCACTTTCGTTGCTCTGCATGATGAATGGTCGGATATCGTAATCTTTTTTCAGTCCACTTTTATCGAGGCTTAGACTCGATGCAAAGAGTGGGCTTTTATCTTGCCATTCTTTAAACAGCGCTTCTATGACTTGAACAACCGACTTATTCATAAACACTCGGCTGTTACGGCGTTTATGCCACAGTGAAGTGGCATCTTCGAGTTTGAGTTTATATAGCGTCAGTGCACCATCACTCTGCCCTTGTGCTGCTTCGGTAATCACCCCTGTACTACGAAACAGTTGTCCATGATCTGTGACTTGATCGATGGCCACTTGGCTACCAATGAATTGTTTAAGCGGAATCACAGCCGAAGTGGCAAGGCAAATCAATTCAATAGACACGCCTTGGTTCAGACCATGTTGTCCATCGATGCGTTGTAAGAAGACTTGAGCAGTCAAATTAGGATTGCTAAATTGGATATGCAAGGCTCGTTTTTGCGCAGTCAATCCAAGGTGTTGCAGAGCCGAAAATATATTGGCAAAATTCATTTTCTTATCAAACTTAAAATAATATTAATATTTATGAATATTTAATCAAAAAAAACGATTGAATCCTAGTTTATTGATCGGTTAATTTTTTAAAATTTGTAAAAAAACCTCAATATTCACGTTTTAATATTGAGGTTTATGTCTTTAATTCAATCAGTTAAATAAACTTAACTTTATTCGCTATCCATCATCGACTGGCTCATACCGACCGTATTAAAACCAGCATCGACATACAGAATTTCACCTGTGATCCCATTTGCCCAAGGTGAGCATAGGAATAAGGCTGCATTACCAACGTCTTCAATCGTCACATTACGTTTTAACGGTGCAATTTTTTCATTGGCATCTAACATTTTACGGAAAGATTTAATCCCAGATGCCGCTAAAGTACGGATTGGACCTGCTGAAATTGCATTTACACGGATACCCTCAGCACCTAAGCTTGATGCTAAATAACGTACCCCTGCTTCCAAAGATGCTTTCGCCATACCCATAACATTATAGTTTGGCATAACAGACTCTGAACCTTGGTAAGTTAAAGTCAATAAACAGCCTTGGCGAGCCAACAATAAAGGTTTTGCTGCACGAGCCATAGCAACAAAACTATAAGCACTGATGTCATGAGCAATTTTAAAACCTTCACGATCTGTGACGTCCGTGAAATCACCATCAAGTGTATGCGCAGGTGCAAAGCCGATTGAATGTACAACACCATCCAAACCATCCCAATGCTTTGCTAATTCAGCAAATGCGTGGTCAATCTCAGCATCCACAGCAACATCACAAGGGAAAACTAAAGTAGAACCGAATTGTTCTGCAAAATCATCTACACGTTTTTTTAGTTTATCGTTTGGATAAGTAAATGCGAGTTCTGCACCTTCACGATGTAATGCCTGAGCAATACCAAATGCAATGGATAATTTACTTGCAATACCCGCGATTAAAAAGCGTTTACCTGCCAATAGTCCTTGTGCCATGAAATTCTCACCTGATCAATTTTGTAAGCATAATGCCAAGTCTTGACCCATAACTAAATTGCATAATGCATCTTTTTTTAAAAGTTTACTAAAAACATAAAAAAAGGCGCACTCAATCGAATGCGCCTTTTTAAATCTATCAATCTATATAAAGGGAATAATTAATCATCACCTTGCAACAAGCTCAATAAACGTAAGAATGAATAGTACATCCAGACCAATGTTGCCAATAAAGCGATACCACATAACCATTCATAAGCTTTCGGCGCACGTTGTGCAGCAGCAGATTCAATCAAGTCGAAATCAAGAATCAAATTCAATGATGCAATCACTGCAACAAATGCAGCAAAACCAATACCTAAAATGCTACTTTCAAATAAGAATGGAATGCTTGAACCAAAAGCCAAACGCATAATGAACTGCACCACAAAAACCAATGCAATTGCGATAGATGCTGAAATCACAATAGATTTAAATTTTTCAGTTGCACGAATAATTTGGAATTTATATAAACCAAACATCACTAAAGTTGTGATAAAGGTAGCTAAAAGTGCTTGTAATGGTACGCCCGGAAACTTCAGCTGGAAGATCACTGAAACACCACCCAAGAATGCACCTTCAAAGAATGCATAAGGAATAGCTAAAACACGTGCGGTATTCGGTTTAAATGTAGCAACCAATCCAAGAATCAAACCACCAATTGCACCGACCATTGCGGCAGCATAGGCAATTCCAACATTCATTGTGGTAAAGCTATAGAAAAAAATTCCAACACCGAGTATGGCCGCAATAACAGTCAATAAAACTGATTTTTGAATTGCGCCTTGTACAGTCATTGGCTGTTCATAATCTGCATACGTTTCCGCACGCGTTAAAATTGGGTTATTACTTTGCATAGTCAATCTCTTTGTAATAATTCAAATATATATAAGGATATTAAAACGTTTTTTATGCAAACAATTTGAACTGCTTGCTATTTTTTGTAACGAGTTGTCAGAGGACATCAGCTTTAGTATAGCTTAAAAAACCAAAATGCATAGCAAAAAAAGAGGCTAAAAAGCCTCTTGTTTCAATCTGATATGTAATGAGATTTAACCACTCAGATGATTAATCTTGATTGGCGATAAAGAAATACTGACGATAATATTTAAGTTCAGCAATCGAATCGCGGATATCATCCATTGCCAAATGTGAAGCATTTTTCTTTAAACCGCTCATAATTTCAGGTCTCCAGCGTTTTGCTAACTCTTTCACTGAAGACACGTCCAAATTACGATAATGGAAGAATTGTTCAAGCTCAGGCATTAAACGGTGCATAAAACGGCGATCTTGGCAAATTGAATTACCACACATTGGCGAAGTTTTAGGATTAATCCATTTCTTCAAAAATTCTAAGGTTTGCTGCTCTGCATCTTGCGCTGTGAGTTTACTACGACGTACTCGTTCAATCAGCCCTGACTGACCATGTTGTTTGGTGTTCCACTCATCCATTGCATTGAGGATAACATCTGATTGATGCACTGCGAGTACAGGCCCTTCCGCCAAAATGTTCAAATGATCATCTGTTACAATTGTCGCAATTTCAATGATCTTGTCATTATCTGTATCTAAACCTGTCATCTCTAGGTCGATCCAAATTAAGCGGGTATCCGGAGTGCTGCTCATATAGTGCAATCTTATTAGGCCAATAAAAAATGAATAGTAGCAAATTTCTTGCATCTTCGCTGTAATTCATTCGCCTGTCATGGTATTTTTGCCTTCTCATTTTTAAGGTTTTTAGGATATGAATGGCTTTAATTCGTAAACGTCGTTTAACTGAACAGCAGCAACGCCGCATTCAGAAACAACATAAAACACGTCAAGAAGAAATCGACACTTCCAATGACCTTGAAGGTCTTGTTGTTCAGCATTATGGACGACAACTCGAAGTACAAGCCCTTTCTGTTCCTACTCAACATCCGCAAAAACCCATCGTCAATGAAGGTGATACAGAGCCCTTTTGGAAACCGATTGAATTAGGCAGTGTTTGGCGCTGTCATACACGAACCAATTTAGAGCTGTTAGTGACGGGCGACAAAGTTCAATGGCAAGCAGATCCCAATACAGGTTTAGGCATCATCACCGCCATTCATCCAAGGACTTCATTGTTAACGCGTCCCGATCGTTATCATAAAGTTAAACCTGTGGCAGCCAATATCAGTTTAATTGTCATCGTCTTTGCAACTCTGCCTGAGCCAGCACCCACGCTGATTGATCGCTATTTAGTGGCATGTGCGGATGCTGATATTCCAGTCCTTTTGGTATTAAACAAATCAGATTTACTCAAAGAAAATGACCCTATTTTAGATCTGATTAAAGAATATCAAGACTTAGGCTATGAAGTACTGATTACTCAGTCTGAAGGTGATATTAGCGAATTAAAGCAACGACTCGACAACGAAACTGTTGCTTTCGTTGGGCAATCAGGTGTCGGCAAAAGTACCTTGATTAATGTCATCGTTCCTGATGCAGAGCAGAAGACCAATATTATTTCTGAAAACTCGGCGCTCGGACAACATACAACGACCTCTACCCGTTTGATTCGTTTTGGTGAAAATGGCGCCTTGATCGACTCGCCCGGCATCCGTGAATTTGGGCTTTGGCATTTGAGCCTAGAAAAGATTGATGCAGGCTTTCCTGAAATTTCGAACTTGATTGGGCATTGCCAATATCGTAATTGCACGCACACGCATGAGAAACAGTGCGCCATTAAAAAAGCGGTAGAAAATGGTGAAATTCTAGCCAGACGACATGAAAGTTATTTACGCTTAATTGAAGAAATCACTGATGCGCAACAAAAAAATTAAATTTCTTCTTTGAGAACCTTGAAGCGGTGATTTTGATCACCATATATATACGCTATACTCGACGCAATTTTTGATTGTAATTAGGTGACTTGTGGAACGTTGGTTTGAGTTTATGGGGAATCACCCCTTCTTATTTGGTATTTTAGGGGTACTGGCGATCTTGTTCTTTATTTTTGAAGGACAACGCAGTGGTCGTAAGATTTCACCACAATCACTTGGTATTTTAGTAAAAGCTAAAAATGCGATGTTGATTGATTTACGCGATGCTAAAGATTTCCGTGAAGGTCATGTGAGTGGCAGCCGCAACATTCCATACAGTCAAATTGCCAGTCACATTGAAGAGTTAAAAACTGCTGACCGTCCTTTAGTATTTATCTGTAACTTAGGTCAAGTTGCAGGAAGTGCTTTGCAACAAGTCGGCCATGCAGACAGCTATCGTCTTGATGGTGGTATCAGTAACTGGAAAGCCCAAGGCTTGCCATTAGTTAAAGCTAAAAAATAAGCTTAAGGAGCTCAACATGACTGCTGAAGTAAAAGTATATTCAACAACTTTTTGCCCATACTGTGTACGTGCGAAATCTCTACTTGAGCGTAAAGGTGTTGCTTTTACCGAAATCAATCTCGATGAAGAAGCACCTGAAGTTAAGACTGAGCTGATCCAGAAAACTCGACACCGTACAGTGCCACAAATTTTTATTAATAATGAATTTATCGGTGGTTTTGACCAGCTTTATGCTTTAGAAAAAGCCGGCAAACTCGATGAGTTACTTGGTTAATCCACAACTTAATTAATGAATCACTTCTTAAAATTTAAGGAATAAAGAATGAGTGAAGAACAACAAGCTCAACCACAACTTGCTTTAGAACGTATTTATACAAAAGACATTTCTTTTGAAGTACCTGGGGCTCAAGTTTTTACCAAAGAATGGCAACCTGAATTAAACATCAACTTGTCTTCTGCTGCTGAAAAAGTGGATGCAACCCACTTTGAAGTGTCTTTAAAAGTTGTTGTTCAAGCGAACAATGCTGGCGATACAGCATTTATCGTCGATGTAACGCAATCAGGTATTTTCTTGATTGATGGTATTGAAGAAGACCGCCTTCCATACATCTTAGGCGCTTACTGCCCGAACATTTTGTTCCCATTCTTGCGTGAAGCAGTTAATGATCTTGTAACGAAAGGTAGCTTCCCTCAATTACTTCTTACGCCAATCAATTTTGATGCAGAGTTTGAAGCAAATATGGAACGTGCCCAAGGCGCTGCTGCTGAAGGCCAAGCTTAATTTCTCAGTAATTAAGTTTAAAAGACCGCGCTATGCGGTCTTTTTTATGTTTGATCAGATAAAATCACTCAAACTTCACAAACGTGGGTGATGCAATTTTTTATAATTTAAACATCACAATAAGCATGAAAAATAACAATGCCATTTACCCCCTTACATTTGGGCTTAGGCGCAAGTTGTAAAGCCATTGCAAATAAAAAATTTAGCTTGTTAATCTTCTTCGGTGTCCAGGTTTTGATGGATATCGAACCTCTAGTTGGTATTATTCAAGGCTGGACCACACTCCATTTATATACTCATAATTTACTTGGTGCTTTGTTGATTGCTTTGCTTGCAGTCCCCATAGGTAAAGTGATGAGTGAGTTTTGCTTACGCAACTTATTTAAACAAGCAAACTGGCAGATCACATGGCAAGTGGCGACAGTCAGTGCCTTGGTCGGTAGTTTTAGCCATGTTTTTCTAGATGCTTTGATGCATGCAGATATGTATCCCTTTTATCCGCTGAGTTATTCTCAAGTTTTACTCAACATGATTCCCTACAATTTTATTTTTTATGGGAGTTTAATCAATTTTATTTTTGCCACAATTGTTTGGCTTATCCGTGAGGAAAAATCATGATTCATCGATTGTTCTAAAGGTTAGATTAATCCGAGCCGTATGCACTTTCTTTGTTGGGGCTAAGCGGTGTAACCAATATGTTTGAGTGGTGTCTTTCATGACCAGCAAACTGCCATTTTCGAGAAAAATCTCAATCTTTTCTTGGCTATTTTTATGTTTAAAGGCAAATTTTCGAACCGCACCTAGGCTTAAAGATGCAATTGCGCCATTCTTTTTTAGATCTGTTTCACCATCACTGTGCCATGCCATACCCTCTTCACCCGTATGGTAAAGATTCAGTAAACAAGAATTAAATGTTTCACCCGTAATTAATTCAATCTGTTTTTTCAGTTCGAGTAATTCTTCAGTCCATGGCAAGGCATATTTGGAACTATTTGAATAAGTGTATTCAAAAGCGCGATCTCCATACCAAGCCACTTTCCGTTTGGTGATGATCTTTTTGCCAAAAATAATCGCTTGGTCATTTTGCCATTCAATATGTGCGAGCAATTTCTCAAAATAATCATTGGCGATGGCTTCATCCATAATTTTTCCGAAATAATTCACTATTCCATCTTGTGGAAGCAAATTCTCATGGGGATCGGTTAGAAACTTAAGTTGTTGCATTTTTCCATTTCACATAGGCTGATTTCATACAATGTCCACACGGGCGAAATTGCAATGCCAAGGCTTCAGCTTCACTACTAAAGAATACCCGATTGGTTTTTAACATCCGCTTGCCCGAACCACAGTTTAAACGTCCATAAATTTTTAGCTTTTGATTGCCTGCAAATAAAATTTCAGCATTCCTGATTTTTCGATATAACGCCAAGCGCTCAATATCATCATGCTTAATCATCATTTAACTCACAGCATCATGAAAAATAATCCCCAATGTATAACGCTCCCCTGTATGCACCTGACTGACAGCATGCTTCATATTAACTCGATAATAGCCATAAGTGCTTTTCTTGGGTCTAAACTGTGTGGTAAAAATTAACACATCCCCTTGATCAGGTTGTAAAACAATGGCTTTCGACTGTGCTCGTGGTACTTGCTCAGTCAACACCAACTCACCACCGGTAAAATCGGTATTGACTTGACTCAGTACAAATACCATTTGGATCGGAAAATAGACCTCGCCATATAGATCTTGATGTAAGGTATTAAAACCATCTTGCTGATAGTGCAAAATCAAAACAGTGGCTTTATTTTGACCCGCTTGTTGGCATTGTTGTAAAAATTCAAGATATGAATCTGGATAGTGTCGCTCCAACTTTAAAGCATCAGACCAAGCATTGGCGATAGGAACTAGATAGGGATAAAACTGAGTTCGAAGCTGTTGAAGCAAGTTTGGTAATGGATAATTAAAATATTTATACTCGCCATATCCAAAACGATGTTGCTGCATATTGACGGTTTTTCGATACAGTTGTTGATGGTTGTAATGACTTTTAATCAACTCACACAATTCATCAGATAAAAAGTCTTTAAGGATTGAGTAGCCTTGCGTATGCATCTGAGCACGGATTGTCTCCCAATCTAAACCCTCAATTTTATTGAGCAATGCTGTTGCTTGTTGTGGATTAAACACTGTCATGTACTTGTACACCT
The DNA here is from genome assembly GCF_048551735.1 of Acinetobacter legionensis. NCBI lineage: Bacteria > Pseudomonadati > Pseudomonadota > Gammaproteobacteria > Moraxellales > Moraxellaceae > Acinetobacter > Acinetobacter legionensis. Next base: position 308,796 of record NZ_JBIMBV010000001.1, on the reverse strand, counting down.
TCCCAACCAATCATTGCGGCTTTACGTGTTTTACCCCAATGGTATTCACCTAAAACACCTGTCGCTTGGATCACACGATGACAGGGAATTAAAAAAGCCACTGGGTTATTGCCAATCGCAGTACCAACCGCACGGAAAGCTTTGGGATTTCCAATCTGTTCAGCAAGGTTCGCATAGGTCGCCACTTGCCCCATCGGGATTTTAAGCAAACTTTCCCAAACTTTAAGCTGAAAATCAGTACCTTTTAGATGTAGCTTAATTTGGTTCCATGGTTTTTGTTCAGATGAGAAAATGGCCAAAGCATGTTCATGCAACGCATCTGCTTGCTGATAAAATCTTGCTTTAGGAAATTTTTCAACGAGTGCGCTATAAGCATCTTGCTCATGCTCCACAAAAGACATAAAGCAAATCCCTTTGGCTGTTGATGCCACTAAAACGGTTCCAAAACGTGTTTCAGCATACTGGTAGTGGATGGTTAAGTTTTCTCCGCCACTTTTGTATTCAGCAGGTGTCATCCCTTCAATTTGTATAAATAGATCATGCAAACGACTGGTGCTTGATAGTCCTGTGTCATACGTTGCATCAAATACCGAATGCTCTTGTTTTAACAAGTTTTTTGCATGTTCTATGCTGATATATTGCAAGAACTTCTTCGGACTGGTTCCAGCCCATTCAGTGAATAAACGTTGAAAATGTGCAGGGCTTAAATGAATATGCGCAGCCACTTCATCTAAATTCGGTTGTGCTTTAAAATTGTGTTTAATGTATTCAATGGCTTTTGCAATACGTTCAAACTGATTGTGCTGTTGCATCACATTTCTCCTCACTTTTCTACATCTAACTTAACAGTTGTTATGCAATGAGCAAATCCGAATCATGCTGAGTTTTTTGATTCAATATCTTTTAAAAATCTCCTCACAATAAAAAACCGTTAGTCATTAAAACTAACGGTTTTGTGCTTTCAAATGAATCGATTACTGATAGATCTTATGCCCTTGATCACGTATTTCAGCAATTTTCTTGCCTTCCATTTTTGCATGATCTAAATGACCACCTTTGACTAGCGCTTGAGTCTTATCAATTTGCGCAATCAATTGATCATATAACTGAGTCGAAGTTGGTGCACTAGCATCACCACGACCTTTAAGTTTGACTTTTTTAGCGTCCGTTGCAGCAGCACGCATATTATCTAAAGCTTTATTTGCTTCAGCGGCATTATTGGTTTGATTAAATGCTTTATAGTTTTTACCTAATGCCTGCATATTTTGTTGTAGCGTTGCAGCAAAAGTCATTGAGCTGAAACCTAAAGCAGAAATCATCATGACGGTGGCTAAAGTTTTTTTGATCATTATGATCTTCCTTAAAACTGTGGCTATTGTTGGGGGTAAAAAAGCCCATTGTGGCTATTGTCCATTTCCAAGATTAAACATAGTTTAAAAGCACAAAAAATAGCAAATAAAAATGCAACGAATTCGTTGCATTTTTATATTCAAACATAACCTGAAAAACTCTTAAATTGGTTCAATCTCATGGTGTAAAGCATCGTGGATCGCTTCAACCAACTGTTGTGCAATTTCTTGTTTCGAAGCTTTCTCTAAATCACGCTTTTCCATCTGGTACTGTTCTGCAAAAAACACGGTCATCGCATTTTGATCAGAAGCAAAACCAATATCAGCCCGCGAGACATCATTGCAGGCAATCATATCGAGTTTTTTTGCAACGAGTTTTCCTGCTGCATATTCCTCTACATTACGAGTTTCAGCCGCAAAACCCACCATAAATGGGCGCTTTGACTGTTGCGCAATGGTCGCCACAATATCAGGGTTTTTCACCAACGAAACATTCAGCTCATCACCAGCTTTCTTGATCTTATGTTCCGAAACTTCTGCCACACGATAGTCAGCGACAGCCGCGGTTGCAATAAACACGTCACAACCATCCTCAAGCTGATGCATGCTTTCATCAAGCATTTTTATCGCAGAAGAAACATTGATACGACGCACACCATTCGGGGTATCCAAACTGACTGGACCCGCCAGCAACGTCACTTTTGCCCCTGCTGAGTAACAGGCTGCTGCAATAGCAAAGCCCATTTTCCCTGTACTGTGATTGGAAATATAACGTACAGGATCAATCGCTTCACGTGTTGGCCCTGCAGTAATCACCACACGCTTTCCAGCAAGCAAGCCAAACTTTTCAGCAATCGCACGTTGTGCTTGATGGAAGTAATTTTTAACTTGTTCTGCTAAATCTTCAGGTTCAGGCATACGCCCTAAACCGACATCCCCACACGCTTGCGAACCCGCTTCAGGCATAATCACATGTACGCCATCTTCAACTAAAGTATTCAGATTCCGTTGTGTCGGCTTAGCTGCCCACATTTGTTGATTCATTGCAGGTGCAACCCAAACTGGTGCTTTGGTTGCCAAATACAAGGTACTCAGTAAATCATCAGCTAAACCTGCAGCAAATTTCGCAATGCTGTCGCAACTTGCAGGTGCAACTAAAATTAAATCAGCCCAACGTGCCAATTCAATATGCCCCATTCCCGCTTCTGCTTCAGGATCTAATAATTCAGTATGAACTGGATTTCCCGATAGCGCCTGAAAAGTTAAAGGGGCAATAAATGCCTGTGCACCTTTAGTCATTACCACGCGTACATTAAAGCCATAATCCTTTAAACGACGTACCAGGATTGCACTTTTATAGGCGGCTATACCACCTGTTACAGCGAGGATAATATTTTTATTAGAAAATACGCTGAGATCAAAACTCACTATCAAGCTACCTTTCAGTTGCAGTGGCGCTCACAATATCATTAAATAGTCTATCTCCCAAGTTATTCAAGGGAGAAAAACCAGAACTAAAATAAGTTTAAAATGTGAAAAATAATGAATCAGTCAATCAAACAATGGCCTAAACAAGAACGTCCACGTGAAAGATTACTCTTACAAGGGGCGCACAGTTTATCTGATGCAGAACTACTCGCAATCTTTCTCCGCTCAGGCTCAAAACAACACTCTGCTGTTGAATTAGCACGCTTGCTCATTCAACATTTTGGTCATTTAAATGCTGTATTTGATTCGTCTTTAGATGATTTAAAACAATTTCATGGCATTGGCGAAAGCAAGTATTCACAACTGATGGCAGTGAAAGAACTGGGACGGCGTTACTTGAAACATCAACTGAACCAAGGTTTAGACTTGAGTCGTTCTGATTTAATCCGAGATTATTTACGTTATGAATTGATTGGAGAATTTCAAGAAGTCTTTGCTGTACTCTGCTTAGATAGCCAGTTACGTAAATTGAGTTTTAAAAAACTATTTTATGGATCAGTCAATTACTGCAATATTTCCATCAATCAATTATTACGATATGTCATACAAAAACATGCGACTTTTATCGTTGTTGCCCATAATCACCCTAAAGCTTTTGCCAAGCCTTCACGCGAAGATTACGATTTAACTCAAGAAATATTAAAAGCCTGTCAACTACTTGAAATAGAATTATTGGATCATATGATCATTGCTGCTGAGCAAAGCTACTCCTTTGCTGAACACGGACTCATCAAATCCCAAACTTTCCCTACAAATGTGATTGACAAGCACCTTTGAAGCGGTGAAGATCACTAAAAAATATAGATTTAAAAAGTATGATTGTCCGCGATCAAAACGATACCCTTAAAATATTACTCTCTTGGCGTGGTACGATTTTACCTAAAGTGCTACCACCGCTTGGTTTTGTGATGCTCATTTCTGCAATTGTCGGTGGCATTGAGTATACCAATTTATATCGTTTTCCAGAATTACCCTTGGTTGGCTTTACCCTGATTGGTGTGGTGCTCTCTATTTTTCTCGGCTTTAAAAATACTGCCTGTTATGACCGTTGGTGGGAAGCCCGTAAACTTTGGGGGATGCTGATCGCCAACGCACGACACTTTGACCGTGATTGCCGTATTTTTCCTCAAGGGCGCCGTGAACGGATCATCCAACATGTAATTGTATTTGCAAACTTATTAAGAGATCGCCTAAGACATCAAACTGCAAATCCAGATGCGTTGGTGGAAACCAGTGGTATGAGTCAACAGGCACTGACACAATTGTATCAACAAACAAATGCGCCTCAATACACGCTGAGTTTGATCCAATGGGAATTGATGCAAGCGCTCAAAGAAGGCGAAATTTCTGACATTATCTATACCCAATTAAATGAACATGTGAATGAGTTAAGTTTGGTACAAACCGGTTGTGACCGTATTGCAACCACACCTTTACCTTTTGCTTATTCAGTTTTATTGAATCGTACGGTCTATTTTTTCTGCTTTATGTTGCCCTTTAGCTTAGGATCATTACTGGGCTTAGCAACACCTTTGTTGGTGGGTATTTTAGCTTATACTTTTCTAGGGCTAGATGCTTTAAGTACCGAGATAGAAGAACCCTTTGGTACGCAAAGTAATGATTTACCTTTAGATTCGATGGTGCGAATGATTGAAATTGAATTATTGGGAACTCTAGGAAAACCAACTCCCCCACCGATTCAAGCCCATGATCACAATTTGCTTTAACGCATCAGTTTCTGATTTTTATTTTTTATAGAGACATTAAAGGCCGAACACTGAAAATGAAATACGTGGTTATCTTTAAGGCACAGATCAATACGCTTGATCAACGGTATTTTCAAACTGCACAACTTTTACGAGAGAAAGCATTAAGCCAGTTTAACTGTCAAAAATTTGAGTCTCTTTGTGAAAATGACTTTGAAGTTGCGCTTTCTTATTGGAATACTCTTGAAGATATCCATGCTTGGCATAAAGATGCAGAACATCAAGCTGCCCAACGAATTGGCAAACAACAATGGTATAAAAAATTTAGTGTTGAAATTTGTGAAATCACAAGATCATATTAAAGAAAACGACTAAAATTAATCCGCCAAATATAATTATAAAAGGGATTTTGGTATGTCAGAATTATTCCAACTTATTTTGCATGGTGAATGTAAGGCGTTACTAGAAAAAATCACCCCTGATAACATCAATCAACAGCTTGATGGCTCATCTTTACTGATGTACGCCTTGCAACACCAACAAGATGATATCGCACTCAAACTGATTGAACTTGGAATTGATGTCAACTTACAAAATAGCAAAGGACAGACAGCTCTACACTTCATCGCTGTCTATAAAAATAATATTCATGTCGCCCAAGCAATCATTGACCACGGTGCAGATTTAGCATTGCAAGACAGTTCAGGAAATATTTCACTGTGGACTGCGCTTTATAACGCACAACATCATTATGAATTGGTTAAATTATTACTTGAACATGGTGCAAATTTAAACAGTAAAAATCGGACAGCAAAAAGTCCTTATGATTTAGCATTGTTAATGAAGTTTCCTGAAGGCATTGCTTTGGTTGAGCAATATCAAACCCATCATCACTAACCAATATAAAGATCAGTTTTTATTGTTTTTAAAATGAGTCTTTTTTAAAAAAAAAGCACAACCATTCATTTCTACACCATTCAATCAGTGGACTTCAAATTCAGATTCAGCTGGGTCAAAACGCCAAGTACGCACAATCCTCAGTTCAGAGATATCTTTCATTTTTGAGTCAAAACGTCCAAAAGGTGCACCTTTACGCACTGAGTTTTTGGCGGCTTCATCGAGGATTGAATGACCTGAGCTTTCAATCAATCGTATAGCACGAATCCCACCTTCATTATTGAGAATGACCATTAAACGGACTTCCCCCGAAAGACGCTGCTGTTTGGCAAGATCTGGGTAATATCGGTTTCCATACATTTCAACTTTTTCACGAAATTTATCTAAATATCCAGCAGATGCATCTTGCTTGGCTTGAATACCATCTAAGGTTTTAATTTTTTGTTGTTTACTAAAATTTTGTTGTTTCTGTAAATATTGAGCTTCTAGACTCGCCACCATTGCCGTTTTAGCTTGCATCTGGCTCTGCAACTCTTCCATGGCCTTTTTGCGATCATTCTGTTCCGCTTGCTTTTGCCAGCTAAGAACCGTCATTAATACTTTTTCTTCGAATTTCAATTCTCTTTTTTGCTGAATTTGTTCTAAAGCTTCGAGTTGCTGATCACCCGCACTCTTATCTTCTGCTTGCGCTGGCATATCACTTGAAATACGATGCTCTTTACGGAATGTTCCTGAACCCTGCTGATTTGATTGCGCTAAAAAGTCTGCATCTTTAACTTCGTCTTCACTTGGACGAATACTGATTGCGATTTCTTTTGTGCTGGTATTATTTTCTTGGGGCATTCCAAATTGAACAGATAAAAAAAGTACATGTGCAATGACAGCTGCAGAAACAGCTCCAACAAATAATGAGTCTTGCCACCAATACTCAGAATGCTCTGTATTGGCAAATAATTTTTTTATCATGACATTAATCCGACAAAATTCCCCAATCGCCAAATTTAAAATTTATTAAAATAAGTTTGACTTTACATTATTCACAAACTTTGTGACTTATTTAGTAAAAGTAAAAACGTAATTTTAAAACACTCAAAATGGTGCAATGTTTTTTGTTAAACTGCAATCGTTAGACTTGTATTTTTTTAATAATCGACAAGTTTATCGCCTTAAAAAATGATGAAGATTTGGGACAATACTTATGCCGACGCTACTTTCTAACATCGTTAAACGTATTCGACAAGTATACCAAAAAGCAGAAGGTTTTATAGAAGAAGAACGCGAGTTTCCGGTATCACAAGTATTTTTAAATGCAACGTTTAAACGTTTTGTCACAGACAATGTCAAAATTTTAGAAGATTTACATGCTGACCTGCATGATGACTGGCTAAAGCTTTATGCCACACTCAATGTTAATGGTATGCATTTGGTTCTTTCGGTGGATCTTAAATTAGTTCAAATGGAACTCAACAAAGATATGCAGTTGATTGTTTTTGAACAAATCAGTAACACACAAGTGATCGAAGCCAGTTATCCCAATGTTTGGTACAAAATGGGCGTAAACGCTGCTTTATTCTTTTACCAAAAAGTATTGAAAAAAGATCCTTTAGGCATGATCTTAGAAAAATTTGAAGTCATTACAGTAAAAGATGAATTACTTCACTTAGATCTCAATCGCTGGTTAGGGAAAAATCGTTCGATTATGGATACACTAAATAAAGTCCATGTGAATCATGCTGAACTACGTGAGACCGAGTTGGTTGTAATTGGCAATGTGAATCTAACAGCTTTATTTAGTAAATTTAGAGAAGATAAAGACCCAGACTGGGACGAAGATGATGATCTAGAAACAGAAGTAACCCCGATTGAGCAAAAGAATTAAATCTCTAATTGGTAAGATAGATTTCAAGTCACAGCAATCAAAATGTATACATAAATTCACAGGATTAGAAATAAAGTGAATATTTTATCTTTAATTACACCGCATAATAGGTGTCATATCCAAAAATACTTTTAAATGTATAGGACATTTAATGATGGCAAAAACGTTATTTAAAACATTAAGTATAGCAACTGGTATTTCAACTGCAGTGTTATTGGTTGGATTTTCTAGCAATGCGCTTGCCATGAGTCCGTTCCAAGCAAGTTACCAGTTTGCCTATAATGGTAAAAACTTAGGTACTGCGACTCGTACACTGAGTCAAAATGGCAATAACTGGACTTATGTATTTGCTGCAAAAGCAGCGGCAATTGCATCTGCAAGCGAAACAAGCCGTTTTACCTTTAGTAATGGTCAAATTAATTCCAGTAGTTTTAGTCGCACCAGTAAAGTGTTGGTACATAATGACACCATGACCATTAACTTTAATCCAAACAACAAAACCATTAATACCAAGAAAAAAGATCAGGCACGTTCTTTCCCATGGAAAGCAGGTGCTTTAGATGAATTAAATGCTGAGTTACAAGTACGTGAAGATTTAAAAGGTGCTGGTCTAAAATCAAGTTATTTGATTGCAGATGCAAAAGGTTTAGATGCGCGCCGCTTTGTTAAACAAGGGACTGAGTCAATTAAAACCCCTGCGGGAACCTATAACACGGTCAAAGTTGTACTCACCCATGACAATGGTGAAAAAAGTTCAATTTTCTGGTTAGCACCTCAATTAGACTATTTACCCGTGAAAATGTCACATGTTGATGGTAAAACGTCTTATAACCTAACCTTGACCAGTTACAAAAAGTAAGACATTTTTCACCTTTTGATCAATTTCAGCTTGCATTTTTTTTAGTGCTTTTTAAAATACGCCTTTGCTTTAAAAAGCACCTTGCCTCTAGAGGATTCTCCCTGTGCACGCACTAGAACAGAAAATCTTAGCTGAAGGTATCGTTCTATCTGATCAAGTTCTGAAAGTCGATTCTTTCTTAAATCACCAAATTGACCCTGTGATGATGCAGCTCATCGGTCAAGAGTTTGCTCGTCTTTTTAAAGATGCAGGCATTACCAAAATCATCACAATTGAAGCATCAGGCATTGCGCCTGCTGTGATGGCTGGTTTGGAACTTGGTGTACCCGTTATTTTTGCACGTAAATATCAGTCTTTAACCCTTAAAGATGATTTATATCGTTCAAAAGTATTCTCTTTTACCAAGCAAATTGAAAGCACCATTGCGATTTCTAAGAAACATATTAGCAAAGACGATAAAGCTTTGGTTATTGATGATTTCTTAGCGAATGGTCAAGCCGCTTTAGGTCTTGCTGACTTGATTCATCAAGCAGACGCAGAAGTTGTGGGTATTGGGATTGTGATTGAAAAATCTTTCCAACCAGGCCGTCAATTGTTATTAGATAAAGGCTACCGTGTTGAATCTTTGGCACGTGTTGAAGCTTTGGCAAACGGTACGGTAAGCTTTGTAGAAGAATAAGCTGGTCTTACTTCAAAATTTTTCATTAAAAAAGAGTGCTTTAAGCGCTCTTTTTTATGCTTTTTGATCAGTAGTGTCTTTGTTTTGCCTTTTATTTTGATCAAACCCTCAGCTATATTGTGCAAATAAAGATATCACTCAGGTAAATAATAAATGAGATCAATCACTCAAAAATTAGTTGATCTACTCGACGTACAACAATTGGATGATGGTCTATTTCAAGGGCAAAACACACGATTATTTGGATCACACCTTGTGGGTGGGCAATTGGTGGCACAAGCATTAATTGCCGCATCAAAAACCACCAATCGCCCTGCACATTCATTACATGCTTATTTTATTCGCAGTGGTCGCACAGATATTCCAATTTTGTTTAAAGTTGAAAATTTAAGGGATGGCAAAAGTTTTGCCACTCGCCAAGTCTATGCTTGGCAAAATGGCCATATTATATTTTCAGCCATGGTTTCATTTGCCAATATTGAAGCAGGTTTAGAAAATCAGATTGAACCGCCTCACTACCCTTCGCCAGATGAACTGATCCCAGAACAACAACTGAAACAAATGATTTATGAGGATGTTCCTGAACCTGCACGCGCAATATTTATGCGTCAATTTTTTATCAATATCCATCCAGTGCAGCCATTCAACCCATTTAAACCGATAAAATTAGACACAAATTATGCTGAATATTTTCAAACCTTTGAAACTATTCCTACTCAACAAGATACACTCATGATGCACCAAGCCATTGCTGCATATTATTCTGACTATAACCTGCTGACGGTTTCACTTAGACCACATGGTGTCAGTTATGCGAACGGCAGTGTACGTAGTGCAAGTTTAGACCATAGCATTTATTTTCATACAGATTTTAGAGTAGATGAGTGGCTACTTTATGATATGAATGCAACACTATCTAGCCAAGCTAGAGGGCTTAATTTCGGGCGGATGTGGCAAGATGGTAGATTGGTGTGTAGCGTTAATCAGGAAAGCTTAATGCGGCTGAAGCAATAACAAGATGTTCTGATAAGCTTGTATCAATCATTCTACCTATTACATTCACACAAAATATAAAGACTGATCACGGTATTCAGTTACAATCAAAATCATGTCATATCCCTGACATGATTGTAACGATAGCGATAAGCATGACAAAAATGCCAGTAGTGAACGTGAATATAAAGCTTAACCATAACTTAATGAAGACAAATGGACTTTGTTGAGTGAGTAAAAATCAATGACTGATGAACAAACAGTAAAGTGCCCAAAGTGTGGCTCTACAGACTTAGAACGCCGTGACCATGAACAACTTTTAGGCAAAGCAGGCAGTGTATTATTGACTTCTGCGGGTGCAGCAGCAGGAACTGTAGGCGGCGCTGCCTCTGGTGCGTCAATTGGTGCAGCTATTGGAACTGTTGCAGGTCCATTAGGTGTTATTGTCGGTGGAACTGTAGGAACCTTCGTAGGTGCAATCAGTGTTGGAATTACTGGTGGATTTCTAGGAAATCGCTTCGGTAAACGAGCAGGTGTGATTGTTGACCAAAATATCTTTTTTGATTACCAATGTAAAAAATGTAACCATCGCTTTAATTTAAAATAATAAAATTCAAAATATCACTCGCCAAAGAACTTCTCTTCTAATCCGTTAAAAGCGTGATAAAAGAGAAGTCTTTCAATTTTTATGCAGCTACCCACAAAATATCAAAAATTATGGGTTTAACTTTTTAACCGTTTCACCTAGACGTTTGCCCTGTTCTGCACATAAAGCTTTTTCATCGGAACTTAAGTTTTGGTCATGACGTGGTCCACTGACATGACTAACCCCATACGGCGTACCGCCTGATTTGGTATTGGATAAGGCTGGATTGGCATTGGTCAAACCCATGATCATCATGCCATGATGAAACAATGGCGGTAGCATCGTTAACAAGGTACTTTCCTGCCCACCATGCATTGAACCTGACGCGGTAAATACACAAGCGGGTTTATCGTGTAATGCACCATTTAACCAAAGACTTGTGGTTTGATCCCAAAAGTATTTCATTTCAGATGCCATATTGCCAAAACGTGTTGGTGAACCTAAAGCTAATCCTGAACAATTTTGTAAATCATCCAATGTACAATAAATATCGCCATGTTCTGGAATGCTGGCTTCTGCTTCTTTTACAACAGTGGAAAGGTTAGGCACCGTCCGAATTTTTACTGCCACACCCGCCGCTTCTACACCGTTGGCAATCAAGTGTGCCATCTCTTTGGTAGATCCATATTTACTGTAATAGAGTACGAGAACATAAGCTTGCATAGAGATTTCTTGATTTCAACATAAGAAAATAAAACTATACGGTATTTTTCTGCTTTTTTGGGTAAGCTAGACAATGAAAATGTAAGACATACCGAAAAATAATTGAGATCAAAGATATATATGCTTGAATTACTTAAAAAACTACCCTTCTATGAAAAAACTTGGTTTCAATTCATTCTTTTTGTAATTGGTCGTTTTGAAGCAGATCGTTGTCGTGAACAGGCGGGTTCACTCACTTATACGACATTATTTGCTGTTGTTCCAATGTTGACTGTTTTCTTGGTTATTATCTCATCAATCAAAGCCTTAGAGCCTGCTAGACAACAACTCCAGCAGATGATTTACAGTAATTTCTTGCCGAAAACCAGCATTGCTTTCGATAAGGCTTTTAATGTCTTTACTGAGAATTCAAGTAATTTAACTGTTATTGGTGTGTTGTTTTTATTCATTACCACAGTACTGATGCTTACCAGTATCGAAACGGTTTTTAATCGGATTTGGCGTGTTCAAGAAACGCGTAATGGCATCATTGGCTTTATGCGTTATTGGACCATTATTTCTTTAGGTCCGATTTTATTGGGAAGTGCCTTTGTCATTTCATCAACATTGGCCTCTATGAATGTTTTAAGTAATAACTTTGCTGGTTATGAAGTTGATGGTACGGCGTTACTTGGAGTCATTTCTTTTGCACTGACCACTTTAGGCTTTTTCATTTTATATTGGACCATTCCAAATCGTAGTATTCCTGTTCGAGCGGCTGCGATTGCAGGTCTTTTCGGTGCGATTGCATTTGAGCTACTTAAAAACCTATTTGGTTTTGTTATGGCAAATTTCACCAGCTATACCCTTGTCTATGGTGCTTTTGCTGCTGTACCAATTTTCCTATTATGGATCTTTTTATCGTGGAATATCGTCTTATTGGGTGTGGAAATCAGCTATGCCCTTACTGCATTTCATACAGGTAAAATCCAGACCCGCCATCCTGTGTTGATGATGCTCGATATTCTAGAATTATTTTATAAAAAACAAAAAACGGGCGAAGTGGTAACTGATGCAGAAGCACTCAATATTTTAGGTCGCGGTGAAATTGGACGCTGGCCAGTTTATATCCAACTTCTAGAAAAACAGAATTTGGTTAAATGTACTGACAATAATGAATATGTGCTGGTCAGAAATTTAGATGAAATTGATTTCTGGTCATTCTATACATCATTACCTTATACCCTCCCTCGTCGTCATGATGTTGAACATGTACATGATGATGATGTTTGGATGAAACATATCGGTCCAACCTTAATCGAATCCGATGAATATTTGGCAGCCAAATTATCGATTCCGCTTTCAACCATTTTGGATGATAAGTAATTTTAATCAAGATAGATAAACAACTTCCCTTTCCAAGCAATGCCCATTGGAAATGGGAAGTTATATAACTTTTTGATGAATCATTATAATTTCGCAATAGCCAAATCCACTGCATAAAGCGGATAAAAGACACCACAATGGTATGAACCTGTCTTTTTTATAGGATATAATTCAAAGTGGACAACAGATCTTTTTTATTCAGGCAATCTTTGCATGACAATAACAAAAACAAGCGAGAAAAATATACTGACTCAACTCAGTACCAATGATGAGATTATTGCACCATTATGGCTTATTTTTCGACATGATCCCGCACTGTCTGTTTATCCTAAACATGGGCATGCTTGGGGCGAATTTATTTATGCCTTTAATGGGGTAATGGAAGTCAATATTGGTCAAATTAATTATATTACGCCCCCTCCATATGGAGTTTGGTTACCACCAAATACGCAACACAGTGGTTTAAATCGGACTCCTGTTTCCCATGCAACTTTGTATGTTCATCAGTCCTTATGTAGAGCCTTACCCCAACAAGCAGGAATTCTTTTAACCTCACCCCTGGTTTCAGCAATTTTACAGCACATCAAACAGCACCCAATGCAAGCATCTGAGCCTGAATATTTGCGGCTATTACAGGTATTACTTGATCAATTACAACATGCTGAGTTAATCGGTAGTTATTTACCCCATACCAATCATGCTGCCTTAAAACAAGTTTTGGATTTTTTACATGCCCACCCTGCTGATCACAGTACGCTAGAGGCTTTAGCCCAACGGATTAATATGACTGAACGTACCTTGGCAAGACTGAGTCAAAAAGAGTTGGCAATGTCACTCAATGAATGGCGACAACGCCTTAAAGTCATGAAAGCGATGTCTATGCTCAATGAGGGAAAAACGGTTGAAAGCATTGCACTGGATTTAGGTTATGCCAATGCTTCTGCTTTTATCAATATGTTTAAACGTTGGATGATGCGTACCCCAGATCAGTTTAGAAAATTATTACATCACTAAATCAACTTTTTAAATTTTGAGTAGATTAAGCGTAGTGATCTAAATACAGATAATGAACAATCTTCCCGACCAATCTATACGCCGATCTAAAAATGCATGGGCTGAATTTAACTTTGGTTTATGTATTAATTCACCAAAGTCATCCAGCTTTTCTGCTTCTTCGCTATCAAAGCGTTTCGTCCAAGCTTCTGCACGATAGCTAAAAAATAGTGATGCTGTAAATTTCAACTGATAAATAAAGCGGGATATATCCCAAAAGTTAGTGATGAATTATTGTTTTATAAAACTGTAGAGAATAAAAAACCCAATGCGTATTGATTATAAATAAACACTGGGTTACTTGAATTTTAAATGCTTATTTTACAAAAGTTTTCCAAACAAAATCTTGGCTTTGACCATGTAAAGTCATACTCAATTGATCACCAGAAGCCAATGCTGCAACACCTGCAGGTGTCCCTGTCATCACCACATCCCCTGGTTCTAAAGAGAATACTTGGCAGATGTCTGCGAGTAAGCAAGCAATATCAAAAATCAATAAAGCCGTATCGCCTTTTTGTCGAACTTCATCATTGACTGCAAATTCAAATGTAACAGCCGACCAATCTTTAATTTCATCCACACTGACCCAATCTGCCAGTACACATGAGCCATCAAAAGCTTTTGAACGCTCCCAAGGCTGGCCTTTGCCCTTTAAGTCATCTTGGAGATCACGTAAAGTTAAATCTAAGCCTAAAGTCACCGCACCAATCGCATCCAATACTTTATCTAAATTGGTTTCACCCTTAAGTGGCTTATCGATACGTAACGTCAGTTCACACTCATGGTGGCAATTTCCCCACGCCTCATTCCAAGAGATACCGTCTTGCAATGAAATCAAACTACTGGGCGGCTTGATAAATAAGACTGGACGATCTGGAATTGCGTTACCTAATTCTGCTGCATGCGCTGCATAACTACGACCGACACATACAATTTTAGATGGACGTGTACTCATATTGTTCCCTTCTTATTGCTCAGCGTTAAAAACTTTATAATTCCAAATTACTTTTTAAAAGTATTGATAAAAATCGTTTGATCTGCGGGTGTAGCAAATGCTCGTTTAGGCACAATCACCACAGTACGATTTTTTAATTCGATCATATAGGTAAGCTTGCCTTCGGCAAATTTATCTACATCTGAATAATGATGAACTTGTTTTGGACGGCCACTACTGAATAATTCCATATAGTCTTGAAATAATTCAATACCTTGTTCGCTTTTACCAAATTGATATTTAACGAATTGGCGTTTAAACATCATCGGTAAAAACCAATACCGCATCAGCATTTGCAGAATTAAGAAAAAAGCACCTAAGCAAACATAATATTTACCCACACCCTCTAAACCGAGGTAAATCCCCCAAACCATGATTCCGATGCTGACCAAAGGCGTGAGAAATTGGCTAATTTGCTTTTTACCAAAAGTTGCCAGTTTAAAACCGTCTTGAGATTCTTCTAAATTAAGATAATAACGTGCAGATAATGCAGGCTGGGTGTCTGACATAGTTGCTTCAATACAAATATTTTACGATGCCAAGATATTACACTAGATTTTTCTTGCGAGATGCGGATTTTCATCTTGTTTTACAGAACACCTCTATTTTTTAAAAGTGAATCCTTTTAGGGTCTTTCATACAAATGGTTTTTATAAGAACAAGATATTGCCGATTATCAAGGCACAAAAGGAATTATGATGAAAGTATTTTATTTAAATGTCGGTGTAATACTCTTAGTCAGTATCAGTCAAATCAGTTTCGCAAAATTGGTCACTTGGACCGATAATATTCCCAGTGCGTTAAAGCCATTTGACAATAATGCCCAGCAAATTGCGGCAATTGCCCAAGACAATATTTTAATTTATGCCCATCCAGCAACCAAAACGTCACTACCGACATTCTCTAAACAAACCCAACCTATCGCTAAATTTTCAACAGCAGCCATTGTTGTGCCTGTAAGTAGCCAAGAAGTGGCTAAGACATTAAGCAATTACACACAATATGTTGGGTTATTCCCTACTTTAAAATCAGCAAAAGTCATCGAAACGGCAGGAGCGATCAGTCAATTAAAATATCGTATATCCATCCCGACACCGATACCTGTGTTAAATTTTAATGAAGATGTGGTGATGCAACATCAAATTGGACAAAATAGTATTTCAACCATGGTGATTGATGGTCCAATTCCTTATGCATTAGGGAAATTTGAATGGTTCAATTTAACTAACAACAAAACTTTAGTGACCCTGACACAATGGGGCGATTTAAACCAACCGCAAGGTTTCCTGTTTAAGAAAATTTTAAATGCATTTCCTGAAGTAAAACTGGCAATTCCAAATGGTTCGAGTGCCTTTGTTTTAGAAGCACTCAAAAATAAATATACGGCTAAAAAAGTGACTGGATTAACTGAAGGGCAACTGCCTAGCCCACAATTAAATACAGCTCAAATCAATAAAATTGTACAGGTCAGTGCCAACGCGCAACAGCCCGTCAGTATTGTACTTAATCCTGTCACTGTACCTTCTACCCATGGTCGAGAGGTTTTACGCTTTACCACAAGCTATCAATACTTAAATGCCACCCCGCAACAATTACAACGTTGGACACAACCCTTATCCTATAAAGAGATTTTTCCAAAACAAATCAAAAGTATTAAAACCACAGTGCTCAACACACAAGCACAAGATGCAGACTTTAAAGTCAGTGTTGGATTAGGGGTTATTAGTATTCCTTTTGATTTTAAAATGCATTTTAGCTATCCCAAAGCCACCGAAAATAACTTCTATGCCAATGGCGGTGATCTACGTTATCTCAAAGGTCAAATTCAATTTTTACCCCAAGGCAATAACACCTTACTCAAAATGACCACTACCATCAAAATTGATGAAAAAGCACCATTCTTACTCAAAGCAGCACGTAGTTTACCCTACCATGAAATGTTACCGGCACTGGGTGCAAACGCAATTTTTGCTCAAAAAGTAAAATAGTGCAGATTGAACTTTTAAACTCAATTAATCAGCAAGATGTTTGATTGTTGTGCCAATATTAAACAGAAAATATAACGGGATTGCGATCAGATCACCGACTAAAGTGACGGGGGTTAAGGCTATTTTCTGCAACAGTGTTTTAGAATGTAATGAGTATTTGGTTTTTCCTTGTGTATACATCGCAATTGTATAGTTCTGACTAAAGTTCTGAAATTTCAT
Source organism: Acinetobacter legionensis (assembly GCF_048551735.1). Lineage (NCBI taxonomy): Bacteria > Pseudomonadati > Pseudomonadota > Gammaproteobacteria > Moraxellales > Moraxellaceae > Acinetobacter > Acinetobacter legionensis. The sequence goes on along the minus strand of NZ_JBIMBV010000001.1, from coordinate 292,018 downwards.
ATTTTTAATTTCAGCGTTTAACCCCACTACACGTCCAACCAATCCAATTTTTCTTTGATAAAATTCAGAGTTTTCCTGACCATACTCGTACTGACTCAGTCCAAGTCGAGATAACTTATTTTCTTCCTGTCCAGTTAAATTCTTTTTTGCATAATACAGTTCAATATCACTGCTAAATTGAGCTGCTTGTGGATTTTTTTGATCATCGCTTTCCGGCATTAAAGACAAGCTAAAATAATTGTCACTCGGACGGACTGGTTTGATTCGCCAATACTTGGCGTCTAAATCAGATCGAATGGTTTCTAAAATTTCCTTATTTCCAATATCAATCATATACGCATATTTTTGCCCAACCACGATTAAGGAGATATCTACATTGTTTATATCATGGCTATTTTTTGAGGAAGCATTTTCTTTTAAACAGGCAAAACCGACAATTTGATCCTGATCTACAATTACTCGATCTGCATGGGTTGAAACCACTTTACCCGTCGCCAACCTACCAGAATCACTGTTATTCCACAGAATGGCGGTACATCCAGTTATTTGACTGATGACCAACACGATAAAGAATGAGAGATATTTATTCATTAATGATTGGCCTTATTTTTATTATCTTGCTCATTGTGCCATCATTTAGGCACAAAAAAACCGCAATAAAGCGGTTTTTTTAATATTTTATCAAGTTGGTGCGCTCAGAGAGATTCGAACTCCCGACCCCTTAGTTCGTAGCCAAGTGCTCTATCCAGCTGAGCTATGAGCGCGACGTCTTGATGGGACGCATTATACGCCTTTTCATTTTTTTGTTAAGGATTATTTCAATACTTAAGCACCAAGTGTTTAGTATTTGGGCTATTTATCTTTAAATCGACAAAAACCTAGAATCTACGTATTTATACACTGCTTGCATGCTGTTTCATTTGAAATTGAATTAAATATTTTTCAGTAAACAACCAAAATAAATAGCCAACTATACTCAATAGGATTCCAGCAGCACACACGGCATACCATCCCCAATGACCATAGAGTGTTGTTGCCAGTAATGAGCCCACTGCACTACCCAATGCATAAAATAACATATAAGCACCCACCAATCGCCCATGTAGTCGAATATCCGCTTGGAAGATCAGACTTTGATTAATCACATGGATTGATTGAATAGCTACATCTAATAAAATAATCGCTAAAATAAAAATCCAAATTGAAAAATATAAGCAGTTTAAAATAACCCAAGCTCCGATCAGTAGTAGAAACGCATATTGTGTAACACGCTGCGCATAGCCTCGATCAGCTAACCCACCAACACGGATTGCCATAACTGCACCGATGGCACCAATGATGCCTAAAAAACCAATCAAGCTATGTGAATATTCAAAAGGCTGAACAGATAAAGGAAATACCAGTGCATTCCAAAACAGATTTAAATTGACGAAAATGATGAAAGCAAGTACACCTCTAATCTGTAACACTCTATTTTTAAACAATTGTTCAAACAATGAAAAGATTATCTGGGAATAAGTGAATTGCTGAGTAGGATCTTTTTCGATGCAGATAACAGCTAAGTATTTCCATAAAAACACACTGATCATACTCATACATAATACTGAGAATATATATACCCCTTGCCATCCAAACCAATCGGCTAAACTACCAGACAGTACCCGAGATAAAAGTATACCAATCAACACACCTGCTTGGACTGTACCCACGATTTTGCCGCGTTCATCAGCAGCCGCCAAAACTGATGCATAAACAATTAAGCCTTGGGTCATCGCTGTGCCCAACATGCCCACAATCAGCATACTCAATAACAACGTGAAAATATGATCTGAAAAAACCAACAAGATTAAAGCTAGGCATAAAATGATGGACTGAAACAACATCAAAGATTTTCGTGGTATTAAATCGCCTAAAGGCACAATAAAAATTAATGCAATGATTGATCCCACTTGAGTCAATGAAACAACTAACCCCGCCCACGAATAATCTAATTTAAAATCTTGGGCAATCAAATCCAGCAATGGCTGTGCATAATAAACATTTGCAACACTCAATCCAGCAGCACACGCCAACAGCATCACCATGGCTGGAGAAAGCTGAGATCGCTGCTGTTCTCTTGTTTTATTGCGCTGTTGATGATCTGTTTTGTTCATTTTGCACCAATCTAGTTTTAATTTGCAACCAGATTAAATTACGCAATCTTGTTTTAAATTGCAACTAGATTTATAGTCTATTTTTAAGATGAAAGGAACGACTGATGAATCAAGATAAATATGAAGCTTGCCCAGTTGCGCGGTCAGTGCAATTGATTGGAGATCGTTGGGCTTTATTGATCATTCGCGAAGCTTTTGATGGGGTAAAACGATTTAGTGATTTTCAGAAAAATTTACATGTCGCCAAAAATATTTTGTCTGATCGATTGGCAAAACTTGTTGATGCTCAAATTCTAAAGAACCAACCGGCATCTAATGGTTCAGCCTATTTGGAATATGTGCTCACTGCACAAGGTTATGCACTGTTTCCAATCATCGTGGCATTACGTCAATGGGGTGAGCAATTTTTATTTGCTGAGGATCAACCACATTCTATTTTGCTTGAGAAAAATACAGGTGATGAATTGGCACTTATGCAGCCAATGACAAAAAAAGGAAAACATCTACTTGCACAAGAGACCTTTGTGAAAAAGATCAATTAAATGCAAATCATGTTTTCCCAGTTAAAGTGGATACTCGTTTTAAAGAGCAAACTTAAGTTTTAATGGTTTTACTCAACCAATAAATCTTTTGGATTAATGCTATCACCGTAGACAGGTTTTAACGTCTTTTCATATGCTTGCTGGATAACCCCTGCTTTAGATAATTTTTCTAAGTCTTGATTCAACCAATCCAATAATTCTTTATCACCCTTTTTGACTGCAGGTGCAATCAAATCATGCTGACCCAAGCTGGTAATACCCACTGTATAATTTGGGTTCTCTTTTGCCCAAGCAAGTACCAATAAATTATCATGTGCCAAAGCCACACCACGTCCATCTTTCAAAGCATCAAAGGTCTCTGTATTCTGCTCGTACTTTTGTAATTTAATTTCAGGATGTGATTTGCTAAAGAATGAGTCTGCTGTCGTGCCTTTATTGACCAATAAAGTCTGGTCTTTAAGTTGTGCAATATCTGTAATTGGCTTGGCTTTAGGCGATACAACACCCAAAGAAACTTTTAAATAAGGCTGAGCAAAATCTACAACTTCCTTGCGTTCAGGTGTCACGGTGAAATTAGCAAAAATAATATCGACCTTATTGGCTTTAAGGTACTCCACACGATTGGCAGCCTCCGTTAAAACAAATTGAACTTTGTTTTCATCTCCTAATAGGTCTTTGGCAACATGCTTAGCAATTTCCACATCAAATCCTTGGTTTTTACCTTGTGAATCCAAGTAACCAAAAGGTGGCTTATCACTAAACACCCCGATACGAACCACACCATTTTTCTTAATTTGTTCAATACTTGAGCTTGTTTTTTCAGTTTCAGCAGTTTTTTCAGTTGTTGAAGCATTTTTATTACACGCCGCCAACCCTAAGCTAAGCACAGAGGCTGCAAGTAGATGAGTCAGCTGTTTTATTGATATGTTCATTTAATTTTCCTCTAATCTATTTTCATACTTAAACGATGATTTCTTTTCGTATTTAAACGCTTTGATGCAATTTTTATTTCGGTTTCACATCCAAAAAGACTTGAGCGTCCACAGTTCCACCGTAAACTGGCTTTAAGGTCTGATCATAAATCTTCTGAATTTCACCTGTTCTTTGTAAGCTTGAAATTTCAGTATTGAGCCAATTTAGAAGTTGGGTATTGCCCTTTTTCACTGCAGGTGCAATAAAGTCTTGATTACCAATTTGCTGAATTCCCGCCGTAAATGTTGGATTCTCAGCTGCCCATGCCAAGGCATAAGTACTGTCTTGAGAAATTGCATCACCACGACCATCTTTCAGTGCATTAAAAGCATCAGTATTTTGTTCAAACTTTAATAAATTAATTTTTGGGTAATTCTTAGTGAAATAAATATCTGATGTCGAGCCTTTATTGACGATCAAGGTTTTTCCTTCGAGCTGCTGAATATTGGTAATCGTCTTGGCTTTAGGCGATACAATGCCTAAAGCAGCCTTTAAATACGGTTGGGCAAAATCAACCACTTGTTTACGTTCAGGAGTGACTGAAAAACTGGCAAATACCGCATCTGCTTTACCCGATTTTAAAAACTCCACACGGTTAGCAGCCTCAGTCACCACAAATTCAACTTTATTTTCATCCCCAAGCAAATCTTTGGTCACTCTTTTTGCTAAAGCGATATCAAAACCTTGTGGTTTACCTGCACTGTCCACATAACCAAATGGTGGATTATCTGCAAAAACAGCCACACGAAACACGCCCTGCTTTTTAATCTGATCTAAAGATTGATCATTCTGGGTATTTTGCTCCGCTGATGCAATTGGTTCAGTTGGCTGACTACATGCGCTCAACATTCCCATACATAAGGCCACACTCAATGTTCGAACAACGTTGGAAATATTAAAAAAATTCGATGGTTGAGTTAAATAAGATAAAGCCATACATCCTCATTTTTATAGATCATTCTGTGTTGCTATTAGGGTGAATATTGATGTCTAAATTACTGTTAGTAATTCAACATATTTAAAAAGGCTTTTGCCCGTTCAGTCTGTGGATGCTCAAAAAATTGTTCAGGTGTGGCTTGCTCAATAATTTTGCCTTTATCCATAAAAATAATTCGGTCTGCGACTTTTCTGGCAAAAGACATTTCATGAGTCACGATCAACATGGTCATTCCTTCATGTGCAAGTTTTAAAACCACATCTAATACTTCACGGACCATTTCAGGGTCTAAAGCAGCGGTGATTTCATCTAGCAGAATAACTTGAGGCTGCATCACCAATGAACGCACAATTGCGATACGTTGCTTTTGCCCACCCGATAACTGTCGCGGATAATCTCGCTTACGATCGTATAAACCGACACGTTTCAATAATTCGTCTGCGACTTTCTCAGCTTCAGCTCTTGTTCGTTTTTGAACTTTTAAAGGGCCTAATAAAATGTTATCAATCACATTCATATGCCCAAAAAGTTCATAGTTTTGAAACACCATGCCAATTTTTTGACGTACATCCACCCACGCTAAATCTTTGCCCAATACACCTGAGCCAGCTAAATTGATTGTGCCACCCTGAATTTTTTCCAAGCCATTGATACAACGTAACAATGTGCTTTTCCCACATCCCGATGGACCAAGGATCACCACGACTTCACCCTGTTTTACGTCCAAATCTATGCCTTGTAAAATATGACTTTCTGCAAATGATTTCTGTAAATGTTGTATAGATAACAAAATCATGATTACTCCCAAACTTTTTCTAAATGCGTCGCTAAACGGGATAAGGGATAGCAAATGATGAAATATAAAATAAAGATCAAACCATAAATCCAAAGAGATGCATTCGGAACAATTAACAGCGAATTCTCAATAATTTGCTGTCCAACTTTAATCACTTCGACCACGCCAATCAGCACAGCCAAGGAGCTGGTTTTAATCATACGCGTGAATAAATTGATTGCGCCCGGTGTGACTCTTTTTAAACTCTGCGGGAAAATCACATAGCTCAAAGTTTGCATAGGACTCAGGCCAAGTGCATGTGCAGAATCGTGTTGATGTTGATCTATCGATGTGATGGCAGCACGAACTAGATCGCCCATTTCAGCTGTGCCCCATAATACAAAGACCACAATACATACCAGTACCGCTGAGAGCTGCCAGTTAAACCATGTTGCAAAGCCAAAATAGAAAACAAACAATAAAACCAGAATTGGAATAATCCGAATCGCTTCTAAATACAATCGACACAAACTTTTAATCAGTAAATTTTTTGACGTCATAATGACACCGAAAATCGTGCCAAAAATTGCTGAAAAAAATACTGATATAAAGGCAATTTTTGCAGTAACCCACAGCCCTTCCAGTAATCGTGCAAGATGACTGGGTTGAAACAGATAATCAAATTCCATGGCTCACCTTCCGACTGCGGTATTCCAGATAACTGGTGATAATAGACACAGGCAATAAAATAATCAGATAAGACATGATCAAGAGAAATAATGCTTCTGTGGTTTTATAATCCATACCAATTAAGTCTTTGGTGACAAACAATAGTTCCACCACTGCAATGGCACTTACCACAGAACTTTCTTTAATCAGAAATAAACAATTTGCACCAATTGCAGGAATTGAAATTGCTAGAGCTTGAGGGAAGATCACATATTGAAAAACTTGCAGTGGATTCAGTCCTATACTTTCACCTGAATCAATTTGCCCTTTGGCCACAGCTTGTAAACCTGCACGAAAGGCTTCAGCCATATAGCTTCCACCTAGAAAAGTTAGACCAATGACCCCACAGGTAAATCCATCAATTTTAATCCCCAGTTTTGGTAAACCGTAATAGAGAAAAAATAACTGAATCAATAAGGGCGTATTGCGTGATAATTCAATGTAAATTTTGACAATTTTGTCAAAGACCCGTACCCGATAGGTAATGAGAATACTGCAAATTAAACCAACCAATATTGCGAGAATAATACTGATGATTGAGATTTTGAGTGTGGTCACCATTGCTGAAGCAAACTGTGGCATCACACTGTAGATATATTGCCAATTCAAAGAAATCGTCCAAAATAATTATTTTATTGTTACGCTCTAAAGCAGAAAAAATGATTTGGAACCATCTTACAGTGAGAATTTTTTCTAAATAAATATGATTATCAGATAAGCTTTTCTATAAAAATAATGCTGGATAATACTTACTTTTTTGTGAGAAAAAATCAGCGAAGTTAAAATTGAATATTCATCAACCCCAAGCAATTATTCGACATTCACTACGTCTAACAATTCCATACATTCAGCACAGAATATGACAGATTCATTCTCTAAACTTTGGATTTGCAGTTCATAAACAAACCCTGTCAACGTGCGATTACAGCCATCACACTGTTGCAGGTTGAAATGACAAATAAAATCAACATGCTGGTAAATATAATATCCATCTGTATATTTCTTCATGTTCTTCTTTCTAAAGCTTCGGTTATTTTAATTATTTTAATGTTTTTAGCCCTAGAATAGATGTTCTAATCCTTGCTCTGCGACAAGAATAGACGTGTAAAAAAGGATAAAACTCATTTTATTTAAATTCCAACTCAATCAATCGTGTACTATTATTTCATCAATATTTCTATAAAAATTCAGATAATAAAAGGAAAAAAATGGGACATTACTCAACACTTTTGATTTCATCCGATCTCGATAGAACTATTGGGCAAATGGATGAAAATGAAACCTATCAAGAAGTTAAATACTCTATTCTGTTATTTTGGTTGGCCTTATTTAAAGTTGAAGACATTACCGCTATTCAAGATGAAGATGACTTAACCTATTACGTCTTTCGTGCAACGATCTTAAAAAGCTGTGAAACGTTTAAATCCAGACTCAACATATGGTCAGCACTCTATAATGATGAAAAAGTAGCAATTTTAGCTCAATCATTTTTACAATATTTACAACGTACTCCAACATTTTCAGTCGAGTTAAACATTACTGATATTATGGGAATGATGATTGATCCATTTAGCATAGAAACTAGAAATGAAATGGTGGATATGATCCATTTCATCGAACAAAAACATCGAGATCCCAAAAGTCCATCACCTTCAAAATATTGGCTGCCAAAATCTTTCGAACTTAATACACCCCAAAATCGATATTTAGATATCGATGGTTTTGGAGAGTCTTTACTCCCCTGTTTTGAGGTCGATAAATGGTTAAGTAACAATGAAAAGACACAACAGCCTGTTAAAAACAAACTCAATGCGTCTTTTGATGAGGTCCATTTTTATCGAATGCTGCTATCCAAAGCTGAAATCTCACCAAACAGTTCATTCGGTTTTAAACATCGGTTTTTAATTCTGACGCGAATTAAAAATAAGGAATTACGCAAAAGGCTCTTTCAAATATTCTTCTTTAATGAAATCCTATTTTTCTGTTTATTATGGCTTAGTCTAAGTTTAATTAGCATCTTTTTTCTTTTTAAAATTAGCACTTTTTCCTATTTAGAGATAACTGGCATTATTATTGGGCTTATTGCATTTAGCTATTTTATTTTTCGTAAAATAGCCAAGAGAATCAATATATTCAACCAACTAAAATCATCAATCTAAATTTCAGGTACAAAAAAACCGCAACGTATGCGGTTAATTCTTCAAGTTGGTGCGCTCAGAGAGATTCGAACTCCCGACCCCTTAGTTCGTAGCCAAGTGCTCTATCCAGCTGAGCTATGAGCGCAATACTTGTGTTGCCAAAAGGCATTCGTTACATCATGATTAACTTATTGGTGCGCTCAGAGAGATTCGAACTCCCGACCCCTTAGTTCGTAGCCAAGTGCTCTATCCAGCTGAGCTATGAGCGCGTCATAAGTAATCGTTGGCGGTGAGAGAGGGATTCGAACCCTCGATACAGTTACCCGTATGCATCCTTAGCAGGGATGTGGTTTCAGCCACTCACCCATCTCACCGTAACGAGCCGCCATAATACAAACTAAAACCCGATTCGGCAAGTGATGACATTAAAAAAAATAGAGAAATTTACTCAATTAAATACTTTTTAAGCGATTTTCATCATTTTGTTGTTTTTTTATGCTGCAAAACAATCACAATCTACAAATACAAATAAAATTTCTCTAAAAATTAAATTAAAAACACAATATTGCAATCAATTACGTGCAGTATTCCACTGTATGTCTTATGCTAATCCTATCTTCTGACTAGAAACCAAATACATCATGAAAAATTGGGTCGATCCTGAAGCCAAAGCTGAAGCTGAGCGTTACGACAATCCCATTCCAAGTCGTACGCTTATCCTAGAAATCATTGAACGAAAACAAGAAGCATTGTCACATGCAGATCTTGTTGAACTGCTTGAAATTGTCGATCAAAAAAGTATAGATGCGCTCAGCCATCGTTTAAGTGCAATGGTCCGTGATGGTCAGTTGATGAAAGATGGTTTTAAATATCAGCTGATGGCCGATCAACCTACCCTAGACGCTACTGTTTATGTCAACGCTAAAGGTTTAGGCGTTGCAAGCTTAGATGGGAAGAAAGATGAGTTCCTTCTGCCTGAGCGCGAATTACGTCAAGTCTTCCATGGTGACCGCGTTAAAGTCCAACAAACTTCTGTAGACCGTAAAGGTAAAGCTTGGGGCTATATTACTGAAGTGACTCAACGTCGAGTTAAACAACTGATCGGTAAAGTTGCAGAATTTGAAGGTGAATACTTTATTCAACCTGCACCGCCCAATGCGCATCAACCCATAACTTTAGAAAAAGAACTGATTGAACATGCCAAAGCCAAAGTCGGCGATGCATTACGTGTTGAAATTGATGACTATCCAACACGAGATGAATTTGCGACAGGTCATGTGATTCAATCAATGGCGGATAAAGCCGATACTGAAATCATTATCCCGCAAACCATTTTAGAATATGGTTTACCTTATGAATTCCCAGAAGAAGTCATCAAAGAAGCCGAAGCGTTTAAAGAACCCTCTGCAAAGGATCGTCAAGGTCGTATAGATTTACGAGATTTGCCTTTAGTTACCATTGATGGTGAAGACGCACGTGACTTCGATGATGCAGTCTATGCTGAAAAACGCCCTGGTGGTGGCTATCGTGTCGTTGTCGCAATTGCAGATGTCAGTCATTACGTCCGTGTTGGTAAACCTTTAGATGATGAAGCGCAAGAACGTGGTACATCCGTGTATTTCCCACACTATGTATTACCCATGTTGCCTGAAGCACTTTCAAATGGCTTATGTTCTTTAAATCCACATGTTGACCGTTTATGTATGGTGTGTGATTTAAATTTAAGTCGTGCTGGTAAAGTGACTAAATTTGAATTTTATCCATCAGTGATGCATTCAAAAGCACGTTTAACCTATACCCAAGTTGCACAATATTTAGATGGCGACAGCAATGCGATTCCTGAAGACCGTGATGTCCGTAAGTCAGTTAATACGCTCTACCAATTGTATGAAACTTTAAAAGGTTTACGTGCACAACGTCATGCAATGGAATTTGAAACCGTTGAAACCTACATGACTTTTGATGAATTGGGTGGAATTAAAGAAATTTTACCGCGTTCACGTAATGTTGCGCATAAGCTTATTGAGGAATGTATGTTGCTTGCTAACGTTGCAGCAGCAGAATATTGCTTAAAAAATGAAGTTCCAATGTTGTATCGTGTGCATGAAGCACCAGAGTTTTCACGCATTCAAAAAGTAAAAGACTTTGTAAAATTATTGGGCTTTAAATTCCCTGACCAACCAACACAAGCCGATTATCAAACGGTGATTGAAGCAACCAAAGATCGTATTGATGCACCAAGTATTCATGCAGTGTTATTACGTTCAATGATGCAAGCCTACTATGGTCCAAAAAATGTGGGGCACTATGGCTTGGCTTATGAAGCATATACCCATTTCACTTCACCAATTCGTCGCTACCCTGACCTGCTATTACATCGTGCGATTAAAGCCAGTTTAACCAACAAAAAGTATCCTCTTTCAGGTGCGGCTTTAGAAGATGCGGGTGAACATTTCTCTGCAACTGAACGTCGTGCAGATGAAGCCTCGCGTTCGGTTACTTCATGGCTGAAATGTCACTATATGCAGCAGCATTTAGGCGAAGAATTTGTTGGTGTGATCAGTGCAACCGCTGAATTTGGTTTATTTGTAACCCTAAAAGACTTATATGTGGATGGTATGATTCACGTGAGTCAATTGGGCGATGACTACTTTGTTTATGATCAAGTTAGTCAAAATTTAGTCGGTCAAAATCGTGGTCAAGCATTTGGTTTGGGTGACGAAGTCAAGATTAAAGTTGCTGGGGTTAACCTAGAAGAACGTAAGATTGATTTTGAATTGTTACAACAACTGTCGCATGCGGGCCGTGTAATCCGTAGTCGTGCACCACGTGTTGCAAAACCCGTTGCCAAAGAAGAAGTTTTTTCTGAACGTCCTGTCAAAGTTAAATCTGAATCTGACAGTGGGAACGCCAGCGAAGATGGGGAACGTCCCATTCGAAAGAAAAAGCCCAAAGGAAAACCCAGCTCTTACAATAAAAAACCTGGAAAAAGTACTGCAACTCAGCCTGAAACAAAGGCTAAAGATAAAGTGAAGAAAAAGGCTAAAGCAAAAAAGAAGAAGTCGAACGCAAAAGCAAAGACTGAGTAATTTTGACTTACCGCAAAATCAGAGAGTTTCGGCTCTCTTTTTTATCATTAAAATTTTAAATTTGAATATTTAAAATGGCATCCTCTTTGAGTAGCTCAACCAAATAATTTAAATCATCAAGGCAATTAAAATTCAGCTCGGAACTTTTAAAATTCTTCCAAGTAATATTTAATGGCCTACAAATGGGTCTTAAATTTTCTTCTGTTAAACAATTGCTTAAAGCTGAGGTGTTATATCCCATATAACCCAAAATGCCACAAACTTGTTCCCCAATATAACAATAAAGATCACTTTCCGAATGTATGTAGTTTCCATCTAAAATAATATGGCTAACTTTTGAGATACTTTCATTTATGTGTTGATTGAAATTAACCTTATAAGCAACATTTAACCAACATTCCTTTTCAAACTCATTTAACTCAAACCATTGTTTTAGAGAAATTTTATTTTCAGAATATTTTTTTAAAAATTGATTTTGTTTTAAGAAAAATGTAGTTTTTTCACTTAATGATGGCTCCTGGTATTCTTCATCTCCATCATAAGTAAAGTCATAAACGATCAGATCAGCATTCTTATAATTAAACTCATAAGAAAAATCTAAATCGTTAGAAAATTCTTTGTCCCCCACCCTCAATTCATACGTCAAAACAAAGTAGAGATGGTCTATTTTTCTATGTCTTTTCAGTAAATGCAGCTTATCCATTTCATCTAAAATTTTAGAATTTATGCAATTTTTAAAATTAATTTGATTTGCCGTTACTTCAAAGTCATAAACCTCTATCAAATAAATATGTTGCTCTTCTGGTTCTTGTTCAGGATCAAAACTTACTACTTTTAATAAATACTTTTCTTGTACCCTCATAGAGTCTTCCTTGTTTTATAATGCATGCATAGCGACTCAAATAACTCTAGAAATAACAGCATGAAAATTAAAAATATACCATCACTCTTAATCCTGTTACTCAGCTGTGTAGCTTCTGCTGAAACCATCACTTTTAAAACCCAAACTATTCCCCCTAAATACACAAACTTTTCAGGAAATATTCCCTTTATCCAAGGCAAAGGTTTTGAAAAAATCAACCAACAAATCACACACGAACTTTTGGCAGATGATGCTACACGTATCGACTTTAGTTCAGGAAAGATCTATCAGGATCAAAACTATTTAAGTGTTTATACCCATTTAGAAATTGAAGGCGGACAAAGCTATTATCGTGAAAAGTATTATGTGATCGATTTAGAGAATAGACAGTTCGTAACATTGCCACAAATACTGCAAAAATATCAATTGTCCGCAGCGCAAATCTCAAATGAAATTGCTCAGCAACTTGACCCATGTATTGAAAATAAAACCGCAACGCTTTCTAAAACGGCTAATGACTGCGATAGCGCAGATCTGCAATACCTATACCGATACTATGCTGAAGATCGAAATTTTATTGCGCTAAAAAATGCAAATGGCTTTTATCTTAAAAAAGATATTTTAGGCATCAGTTTTGATGCGGGCGCATACTCTATCCCATTTGAATACAATTTGAAAACCAAACAAGTCCATTAACATCTGTGTTAATTTTATTGTCACACCTTGATTTCCCCTGCCAGAAGCCCTACATCTATCTATAACTTAAGAAATGATTTGGCATAAAGCTCATGACACTAGAACAGGCAACGTTGCCAGTACCGCAATTTGATCAAATTAGTTTAGATCAACTCAAACAAAATATTGAAAAAGCCATCCAAGACGGTCAAAACTTTTTAAATGACTTGGTACAAGTCCCTGAAAGCATTCAACAACAACTTGCAGTGATCGAAAATGTAGATTCACTTGAAAATAACATGAGTGAATCTTGGGGAATTTTGTCACACCTCAACGCAGTGATGAATAACACTGAAACGCGTGAAGTCTATCAAGACTTATTACCAAGTTTAAGTGAATACTACACTCAGATCGGTCAACACGTTGCTTTGTTCCAAACTTATCAAAATGTTTATGATCATGCGATTTTTAGCGACTTGCCAACGGCGCAACAAAGTGCAATTAAACTGGCTTTACGTGATTTTAAACTTTCAGGTGTTGCCCTTGAAGGTGAAGCTAAAAAACGCTATGCAGAAATTTCAGCACGATTATCACAACTGTCTTCTGATTTTTCTAATCATGTTTTGGATTCAACCCAAGCCTATAGCAAAACTTTAACCACGGATCAGCTTAAAGGTCTACCGCAAGGCAGTATTGAATTACTCAAACAATACGGTCAACAACGCGAACTAGATCAGCCAGTTGCTACCTTAGATATTCCATCTTATTTGGCCATCATGACCTATGCAGAAGATCGTGCGCTCCGTGAAGAAATCTATCACGCTTATGTTACACGCGCCTCAGATCAAGCCAGCGATACGCAATTTGACAATGCACCCGTAATGGTTGAAATCCTCAGCTTACGTCAGGAAATGGCCAAGCTTTTAGGTTTTGACAATTTTGCTGAATATTCGCTTGCTTCAAAAATGGCACCCGATGTGGCCACTGTTGATCAATTTCTGGTTGATTTAGCAGAACATGCACGTACACCTGCATTAAATGAAATCGAAGAACTCAAAACTATTGCCAAACAAGATGGCATAGATGAGCTAAAACCTTGGGACAGCAGTTATTATTCTGAAAAACTAAAAGTTCAACAGTTCAACCTTTCTCAGGAAGATTTAAAACCATACTTCCCTGCGCCTAAAGTGATTCAAGGCTTATTTAATGTGGTCAATCGTTTATATGGAATTCAAGTTATTGAACGCCAAGCACCACTTTGGCATACAGATGCCCATTATTATGAACTAGAAGATCAAGGTACTGTGATTGGTGGCTTTTACTTTGATCTCTATGCGCGTAACGGTAAACGTGGTGGTGCATGGATGAGTGGTTTCCGCTCGCGTATGCAAACCGAAACGGGGTTACAAAAACCAATCTGTTATATGGTTGGGAACTTTACCCCACCTGTCGGTGATCAGCCTGCCCTATTAACGCATGATGAAGTGAATACCTTATTCCATGAGTTTGGTCATGGCTTACACCATATGTTGACAGAAGTGGACAATATTGCAGTTGCTGGAACACATGGTGTTGCATGGGATGCAGTAGAGTTACCTAGCCAGTTTATGGAATTTTGGACATGGGATACTGAAAGCTTGGCTTTAATCAGTGAACATATTGAATCTAAAAACACACTTCCTGAGCATCTTTTAAAAGCATTACTCGATGCTCGTTTCTTCCAGTCAGGTATGCAAACTTTACGACAAATTGAATTTGCACTGTTCGATTTAACCATTCATAAACTTACACCTGCCCTAAATGCTGAACAAATCCAAGCAACTTTAGATGATATTCGCCAGAAGTATGCGGTTTTAGCAACAGCACCTTATAACCGCTTCCAGAATGGCTTTAGCCATATTTTTGCGGGCGGTTATGCTGCCGGTTATTATTCTTATAAATGGGCAGAAGTTTTAGCAAGCGATGCTTTTGACCGCTTTGAACATGAGGGTGTGTTTAATACCCAAACTGGACAAGAGTTCCGTAAGGCAATCCTTGCAGTTGGCGGAAAAGATACAGCACTTGATGCATTTATCAATTTCCGTGGTCGTGAACCTAAAATAGATGCATTATTACGTCATCAAGGTTGGACGAATAGCTAAAAAAACGCTTAAACTAACGGCCAAAATTGTTTAAAGTGTGGTGGGTGTATGAATATTAGACGTCGTTTCATTGCTGGTGCAAAATGTCCAAAATGTGAAGCGATGGATCGTATTGTTATGCTCACCCAAGACGATGCGGAATGGATTGAATGCATCGAGTGTGGATATTCTGAAAATCGCCCTACTCATGTAGATGCGCCTGAAGAACCTGCTATACCTGATGAAATTGGGGTCATTCAATTCAAGCCTCGCTCTTCAAAATAGATCGGACCGAATAAAATGCATATAGAACAAAGAAACAATTCAAAATTAATGTGGATTATTGCTGGTGGTTTGGGGGCAGTTATCGTTTTAATTGCTATTTTTTTCTGGTTAAATAACACCTCTGAAAGCACCCAAATCAATGAGCAATTGAATCAACCAACACCTACTACGAAGAAAGTGGAAGCAACGGCTCCGCCTGTGGCAACGCCTGTTGAACAAAGTGCTGCTTCAGAGACTGCCAATGTAGAATTGGTCAAAGAATCCATTTTAAAAGATAAAATCCCTGAAAATACCAGTTTAGCTAAAGAAGAAGTGGCTAAACTAGAAGATATCCAAAAACAACTCGATGATCAGCAACAAAACCTCAAGTCTCAACATGCCGATGCAGATCAATTGATTAAACTTAAGGAAGAGCAAATCAAGCTACTTCAACAACAAATAGCTGCACAAAATCAATAATTTTTGCCCATACGCAAAAATGACGATCTGATACCAGAAAAGCCTTAACCTATTTATAAGTTAAGGCTTTTTTCAATTTCAACTATAGATCCTCCAATATTTTAAAGTGAGTCCAATGATTGCTGTGTTGATTTTTTCCATTGGATTGGCTTTTGGATAATTTGCGCCAATAAAATTCCACAGAGTGTTAAACCACCACCAACCAAATGAAAAACTTGTAAATGTTCACCCAATAGCACTACGGCAATTAAAGCTGTAAACACTGGCAATAAATTCATAAAAATACTATTTTTATTGGGTCCCAAATGTCTTACACCTTCAATCCATAAATAAGACAATAAAATCGATGAGAAAATACTGGCATACAAAATCAAAGGAACGGTCTGTTGATTCAGTTGCATTTGTGATGCGGGTAAAAAGATAAAAAACGGCAAAACATATAAGATGGCAAAGGTCGACATGACAAAATTCGATTGCCATGCTGGGATCGGCATTTTCCAACGTTTTAACAGCACACCATATAAAGCGTAGCCGATTGCGGCAAGCAACATCAAGCCATCTCCAAGATGCATACCTTGGCTAAAAACTTGGGCAATATGCCCATGACTCAATAAATACAAAATGCCATAGAATGATAAGAAGCCTCCGATTACTAAGCCGTAGCTAATCTGATCTTTTAAAATCCATGTACTTAAAATAATCGTCAATAATGGAATCAATGCCGTCACAATCGCCATATTGGTTGCTGTCGTGGTTGTCGCTGCTTGATAAGACAAAAATTGGAATAAGGATACAGAAAGAAATCCACCTAAAGCCAAATGTTTCCAATACTGGCGAATAAAATGGCGATTTTTCCAACTGGGAATCAATACAAAAGTACTCATCACCGCAAGCGCAAAAACCAAACGATAAAATGTAATCGCTATAGGTGAAATTGCATGGCTTGCCATTTTAGATACAATTACATTTCCAGCCCAAAATAAAATGGCGAACAATGGGTAGAAATAAGCTTTTTGAAACATGCTGCTCTGCCTATACAGAAAGATTCAACCATGTTAAAAAATAATCATTTTGAACTTGTACGATAAAATGACAATAACTATCGCATAAAGGACATTATGATTGAGAACTAAGCAATTCCACGAAGGTGTGATTGGCAGTGCCATATTGATTGAGGACTAAATCATGGGAAATAATTATGATCATGGATTTTTAGATTATCCAATTTATGCTTTTACTGAAAATTATTCCCATGGACATATCGAAGATTGGCATAGCCATGAACGTATCCAACTGATTCATACGCTTTCTGGTGTTCTCCGTATTCAAACGGCAGAAGGAACATGGGTCACGCCACCGGGACGCGGTGTATGGATTCCAGCATATAAGGCCCATGCTCTTCTGATCAGTGGTGATGTACAAGCTTATGGTGTATTTATTGAGCCAGACGCACGTTCAAAATTAGTCAATGAGTGCCGTGTCGTCACGATCTCTCCCCTTTTAAAAGAACTTATCCGCTCAGCAATGCAGATACAATCGACGATTCACCCACAAAGCCGTGAAGCACGATTGCTTGAATTGATTTTAGATGAGATGGAACTTCTTCCTGTTCTACCATTTAGCTTACCTGAGCCACAAAATATTAAATTGCAAAGGCTCTGTGCTGAAATTAAATATGATCTCAGTCAAACATGGACACTCGAACATGCCGCCCAATTTTTACATGTTAGCTCTAAAACGCTCAGTCGGCATTTTCAGAAAGAAACCAATATGCATTTTAGTCATTGGGTACGGCAGGCAAGGCTAATGCAGGCCATGACTGATTTGGCAATGAATAAATCTATTTTCAATGTTGCACTTGATTTGGGCTATGACAGTGCCAGTGCATTTAGTGCCATGTTTAAACGTGAAACCAGTTTAACGCCGAGTGAGTACATTCAGCAGTTTCAATTTAAAGATCACTAAATCTATTCAAAGCCACAGACAGAAAAAAAGCGCCCGAAGGCGCTTTTTAGACATTCAATTATTTACTGGCATACCAGTCAAACAAGTTAAACATGTACGGCGCATAGGTCACAATCACCAATGCGGAGAACAGCACCACGATTGGCAAGATCCAACGCTCATAACGATAGTAGAAGCTTGTATATTTGGCTTTTGCCTCAGCATCGGCGGCGGCAACTTCTGCATCACCGACCGAGAGCCTGGTCAGTAAATGGTTGAGCGCAACTGGTGGCGTAACATAACCAAACTCAAATGCAACCAGTACAATCATCCAGAAGTGAATCGGATGGATACCATTTTCAAATGCAACTGGCGCAATCGTCGCAGCAACAAGAATCACCGCACCAAATGGATCTGTTGTCATACCAATTAATGCAAGTAACAATGCCATAAAGCCAAGTGTCACCAAGATACTACCCAAATGCGTTGGCACCATGGTCACGATCTCACTGCGTTCAATCAGACCACCAACACTTGCAGACAATGCCATTAGAATAATTAACGCACCAATATGACCAACACTTTCAGATGTTGCAAAACGAATTGCGCTACGGAAGCCACGTTTCGTTTCAGCGGTATCACCATGCTCACGTAAGTATTCAGAATTTTTTTCATGCTCTAGAGCAAGTGCTTTATTTGGGTTTTCTGGTATCGGTAATTTATTACCAAATAACTTATCAAATAAAATAAATGCCAATAACATGATTGGAAGAATTACAGGGGCGGTAAATTCATCCATTTTCGTGTCCAGACCAAACTGATAGAAGCCAATTACGACAGCAACAATCAAGATATATGGAAGCACAGGAACGAAAGCACGCAACATACCAGGGACAGCAGTTTTCGGTGAGTTAATACGGAACTTATTCTCAGCAAGGAATAACGACACCCCTAAGAAAATAAATGCGGTTAACCAGAATACATAAATACCATGATCAAATAGCTCGTCTGAAGTTACATGACGGCTATCCAACATGGAAATTAAGATCACCAATAGACACGGACGTAATACAACACCCAGTGAACCTGACATTGCCGAAACAGCAAGTGCATATTGACGACGAGCACCTGAATTCCACACTTCTTTGTAGATAATTGCACCAGCAGCAACAACGAAGATTCCCGAAGCGCCTGTATATGCTGTTGGAATTGCAGCACCGATCAAAATGATCCACGTCAATGTTTCAGGCGCTAAGTTCCAAGGACGAAGAATCGCCAAGAAAAGATCCATCACACGTGTTTGGGTCAATAACATACCCGCCCAAATAAACAGTGCTAAATTAAGGAAGATATTTGAAAATTCAGTCAACAAGCCAAGGTAAATACCTTGCCCCATTGGGTAGTCCATAAAGAAAGTAAATGCAATACCTGTCACAATTGCCATAAAGGCATATAAAGGTATGCTCAGCAGCGCAAGGCCAAATTTACCGCCTTCTTCAGCATTTTCTGGGGTACGGAATAATTTAAACAGGCTGATGACTGTCAAGACAACGAACAGGATCATCCATAACCAATAGACCCCAATCGTTTCAAGGGTAGATTCAACACCAGAATTGAGTACTGAACGATATTGGCTAATGACCGAGAAGCTCAGTAAGGCATTCCCCAGTACCATCGCAATATTATAAACTTTAAAATCAAGCTTAGTACGCGCTGGACGTAGCCCAATATGATGCATCTTCAATGATGCTGTAATTGCAGCAATCACCACCATCAAAATCAGAATGAGTACACGATGTTCAGAGCCCCATTTCAATATCCAGAAGAAACCCGTTTCCATCGAACGATATGAACGAAGGGATGGATGATCTTCCATATGTTTGATCGATTTATCATAGAACGCATATTTCTGTTCACAATCCGTTTGAGCTGAAACGAATGAAGCGCGAACATCTGCTTCTGGCGTTAAACCAAAAAATGCCGCATCAGGATCACTGGCTTCCTGTTGCATTTTTTCTTTGACAAGCTTATCGATATCTACATTGCGGTCACATGAAGGTTTGTTGGGCTCAGCACGTAAAAAGGAATATTGCATTCCTATTTTTTCGTCTCCATATAGGCGTTCACCTAAACGAAGCATTTGCCCATGAATCATATCCCCTGTCCCAATGATCAAGGTCAGGAGAAGCAGAATAAGGATGGAAAAGGTTGAGAACCACTCATTCCAGAGATAACTGAGTAGACCTAATCCCGATCTATTATTTACAGGTTCTTGCATTGTTATTCCAGTTTTTATAACCAGTGTACAATCGCTTGCACAGCTTATCTTTTATTATTAGGTGAGAGGTAAAATCCTTTACCAATACCCATTCCTATCATCACCACTCAAATTTGCCCTAATTTTCCTAAGAAAAACATGACAAAGATTAATTTTTTTGGCGAGCTTTTTGTCAACTCATCTATAGTCTTATCATTAAATGTGAAAAAACAACTAAGTACTTATATTTTTTACAACTAAAATTGATGTAACATTCACATAATTAACCACAAATGAGAATCAGAATCCATTCATTACAAAGCATTCATTCAAATTTTTTTTAAATATATTTACGCTTCTATGTGCTTAACCTCATCAAAATAATAAAATTTTATAAAATAATACTTCATGCAAATAATATTCTTGATTCATTTTCTATTTCATAACATTAAGTCGAAAAATTAAGCTCAAGATGGCACAAATACTTCCAAAAATCATCCCAAGCAAATGCGCTTGTATTAAAACAGGATGACCAATCAATTGTTCAGTTTGTAGTGCACCAAAAAAATGTTCCCATGCGATTTTGCCTAAGATGCATAACAATACGATGAAGGCAAAATTTCGTTCTGGCTTTTCTTTTAAACTGACGATTGCACAAAATACAAACAGACCATGAAGAATGCCAGACAAACCTGCATAAGCAAAAATATGAGGATAAATCAGATAAAAACAGAGACTGAGTAAAGGCGGTAAAATAAGCAATAAAGCAATAAAAACTTTCTTTTTAATGTTTGGAAATAAAAAGGGTAAACAAGCCAAAGCCAAAACATTTAAAACATAATGAATCCATCCCACATGAACCCAATGCCCTGTCCACCAGCGCCAAGGCTGGCTTAAAAAAACATCGTGCTGATAAATGAAATGAGTTTGAAAAAGCTGAAGAATTGCAAAGAAAATGATACTGGTTGCAATAAACAATATATTTTTATCTAACTTGTGTTGTTCCATGCTACACCATAAAAAAAGAAGAGCTGTCGCTCTTCCTCAATTCTAACCAATTCATGCAATTGAATACTATGGATTTGCTGCAGGTTCGTCAGCTGAAGCACTTGGCTCTTCAGTCGGTGCAGGTAAATCATTAAATAATTCATCATCACCCGTAGATGCTTGTTCATCCCAGAATGTGGTCATTCCATCATCTGCTGCACGAACACCGGTATGTTCAGTCCAATAACGATCTGCAATGCCTTGAACCATTTGACCCGCCATACCATCTAACAATCTAAATTCAGGGTTTACTGGCTTATCATCTGCTCGCGATGCGGCATAAGCTTTTAACGCCGCTCTTAATTTAGCATCATCACCACTAGCTTGTGCTGCAACAGCATTCATTGCAAATGCTAAACGAACACCTTTCTGTTCTGCGATTTGCATTGATTGTTGTAAGGTCTGTGTTGGATCAGGCTTACCATCTCCTGCACCTGGTAACAATATCCAAATCACTGCACGGGTCGCCATTGGGGCACCCCAGAATTTGTTATTGTCTAAACATGTCATACCACGTTCAACAATCGCAGCAATATCTTTCGGTACATTGACTGCACCACCAGAGTTAATGTCATTGGTCATCGATTGCAAACCACTGAGCATACCGATTAAATAGATGGTTTGATCCAAGTCCTTACGCATGGTTGGACAAGAATCACCTAAAGTATATTTATATTTTGCCTGCCAACGTTCTGCAAATAGTTGATAGCCCGTGTATTGACGTTCTGCGGCAAGAGCTGCCCAACGTTTTTGTTCTATACGAGCATCTTGAGCTTCAGTCACTTTACCGTCTTTTGAAGCCCGTAAATATCTGAGTTCTGCATCCAAAGCACGATTTTCTGCACACATTCCCGCAGCTGAATATAATAATACTGCCATACGGGTTGGGTCAGCCCCCATATCTTTTGTTGCCATAATTGCTGGTGTTAAGGCGTTGCCTGAGTTGCACGCCATATCTGTATCATTACCTGCCAAAATGGGTGGGACGATATGTTTCTCACTAAATCCAAGCGCAACATTGGCACCTGATTTTACAACATATGAACAACCTGATAACACAGATGAGGCAACGACAGCGGTCAGCATCAATTGACCAAGCTTGTGGACCTTAGACATACTTCCTGTCCTCTATATAATTGTGTTTATATCCCTTTTAAAATAACAATATCAGATGCAATCTCTGAATAACAGAGTAATAGCTCTAATTTCATCTGAAGAATTTGCCACAATATAGAAAGTATTCAATTGACCTGATCTGGTTTTTATACAAATTTTAAGCAAAAAAAAGTAGCATTGCGACGGTTCAGCACATGCTACTTGTTAAAAGGTAAACTCTTTAAGAGAGTTTATTCGTTTTAAGTCTTTTAAATTTGCTACCGTTAACACTGTTAGCGTTAGCTTTCTCGATCTGTTCCCTCAGCATAGTTCCTAGTCTTCCAAATATAATTGCAAAAACAATTGCAACCACTAAGAACCAAAACGTATGAATTTCACCCATTAGGAAATTCCTCCTCGCTGTTGGTGATTTTAATTTATATGCAAAATCAGATTTTCACAGATAGAATTGTCGGACAATCTCATAATTGCGCTATTTTCTATATATTTGGTCTAACAATGAATATTCAATAAGAAAAAATACAAATAAACTACTGTTTTATTTAAATTAAATTAAAATTATATTTTTTATATTTGTCAGACAATTAACTTAGCGTGACCCGAGATTTCAAAGATTTCCACTGTATTGTGCTTAGTTGATCTTGCCAAATAATTAGACTTTTATTGCTTTCCTCACAAAAATACACCGCAATATAAAATTGATGATCAATCATTTTCTGAATTTGTATATGATGAATTTGATTGGAATCCTCATATTGTAAGCTCCAATGCTCTAAATCAAAATGTTCCAAACTTCGGACTTCTGGACGCATTCTAAATATTTTTAGACTAAAGCATGCCAGCAACAGCAATAATACACTTGTCCATACAGTTATAATGGAGCACAGCACAATAAAAATAACTGTTAAACACAAAAGCTGAAAACCCAGTGCAATACGACTGGGTTTGAATTGATATCGTTGGTGAGTTTTTACCTCATCCGTGGACATAATCTTTAAGTTTATTAATCAAACCTCTAAGTTCAGGTCGAGGCGGTTCTGAAACTTCCATAAACCAATCCAATAAATCTGGGTCTTCCTGATCAACTAACTCTTTAAACAAGGCTTTTTCTTGCGCACTTGCTTCTAAGTAATATTGTTTTACATATGGGTCAAAATATACATCAATTTCTTTTAAACCGCGACGAGCACGATAAATCACTTTACGTTCTTCTAAAGTAAGTTCTTCTGACATCATTTTCCCCCAATGGTTAATTCTGACTTAGTTTACCTGATTCCCGATCAATTTCTCGCTAAATTCTTTTAAATGACCAAATTCATCATTTAAAAGTGAGTTTTGAGCATTCATCTCATTGCGACAAATAAGCAATTCACATAATTTCAACTCACTAAAACTCATATGGATATTATAAAAATGCAATCAGGTGCTATCCGACCTTTAACCAATATGTTGCCTCGTAAATTGTTTGATTCCGATCACGAAGCTTTTCGTGAAACAGTACGTAAATTTTATGAAAAAGAAGTTGTCCCAAATATTGCTAAATATGAAGAACAACAACATGTAGATCGGGATTTATGGAACAAAGCAGGTGAAATGGGTCTGCTCTGTGCAACCATGCCTGAAGAATATGGTGGTTATGGGGTAGATCGCCTCTACAGTATGATTCTGATTGAAGAGCAAGCTTATGCAATGGATTCTTCTACAGGTTTTTCTTTGCACTCGGATATTGTTGCCAACTACATCAACAACTTTGGTAATGAAGAACAGAAAAAACATTGGATTCCTAAAATGGCTTCTGGAGAAACAGTCACAGCCATCGCGATGACAGAACCAGGAACAGGCTCAGACCTACAAGGCGTTCGCACTACTGCTGTTTTAGACGGGGATGAATATGTAATCAATGGTTCTAAAATTTTTATTACCAATGGTTATCTGTGCGATATGGCAATTGTCGTATGTAAAACAGGCAGTTCAGAGAAAGGTTCTGCCAACCTATCTTTGATTATCGTTGAAGCTGACCGTGCTGGCTTTAGCAAAGGAAAACCACTCAATAAAATTGGTATGAAAGGACAAGATACTTGCGAATTGTTCTTTGAAGATGTTCGTGTACCAAAAGAAAATTTATTAGGAATGGAAGGCATGGGGTTTATCATGCTGATGAAAGAGTTGGCGTGGGAACGTATGCTGGTTGCGATTATCTGCCAAGCAGGCGCAGAAGCAGCGCTAGCACATACGGTTCAATATACCAAAGACCGTAAAGCGTTTGGTAAACCAATCAGTGCTTTTCAAAATACACGCTTTAAGCTTGCTGAAATGCGCACAGAAATTGATTTCTGTCGTGCTTATCTCGATCGTTGTATGGAATTACAACTTGAAGGCACTTTAGGTGTTGATGCCGCAGCTGCCGCAAAATACAAAATTTCAGAAGTATTCTCCAATGTCGTTGATGAATGCCTCCAATTACATGGCGGGTATGGTTATATGCTGGAATATCCAATTGCGCGCGCTTATATTGATAATCGGGCAAATCGTATTTATGCAGGTACAAACGAGATTATGAAAGAACTGATTTCCCGTTCTTTATAATTTATTTGAACACGGTTAAAGGAGCTTTGGCTCCTTTTTCTATCACTAAACATTCTTTTAAATCAATTTTCATGTCGCAATAAAATAAGGAGCTTTCGCTCCTTATTTATTTCATAGTTTCTTTATTTTGCTATTGCTTAGTTTAGTGATTTCTAGGCTTGATTAAGAAACAAGTTTAGGCTTTTTTTCAAGTTGTGCTTCACGCTTATGAAATTTTAAAACTCCATCTTCAAACTTAGCATTTTTGAGTTCTTTGCGATCTGCTAAATAGTTATTCGACACTTTCCAAGGTGCATGCTTACCTTGTTTAGGCATCACATCTGCCGCACGGGCAATATAACCTGAGCTTAAACTGCCCATCACCGTATCTTCCATCAATTCAGTTGCATCACCTTGAGGAATAACTTCATCATAGCCTTTCTTGTCCATATAGTTTACAAGACGGCAAATATACTCACCTGCGATATCAACTTTTAATGTCCATGATGCGTTGATATAACCAATGATCATTGCCATATTTGGCACATCGCTAACCATCACACCTTGATACAACATATGCTGTGAAGTATTCATTGGCTTATTATCAATTGTAGCTTTGATACCACCCAAGATTTGGATTTCTAACCCTGTTGCTGAAACGATGATATCCGCATCTAAATGTTTACCAGATTTTAATTGAATACCCGTGGCAGTAATTTTCTCAATTTGATCTGTTTCAACACTGGCTTTACCAGAACGTAAAATTTTAAATAAGTCACCATCTGGCACAACACATAAACGCTGATCCCACGGATTATATGTTGGGGTAAAGTGTTTCATATCCACTTTACCTTTTAATTGCATTTCAATCGATTTGAGTAAGAACTTACGTAGTAACTTCGGTTGTTTTTGTGCAAGCGCATAAATCCCGCGTTGCATGCCAATATTACGTGCACGGGTTAACTTATATGCCACATCTTCAGGTAAAACCTTACGCATTTTGTCATAAACAAAATCAATAGATGGAATTGAAGCAATATATGTTGGTGAACGTTGCAACATGGTCACATGCCCTGCCCCACCTTTTGACATAGCAGGAACCAAGGTAATAGCTGTTGCACCACTACCAATAATCACCACTTTTTTACCCGAATAATCTAAGTTTTCAGGCCAAAATTGTGGATTAATAAATTCGCCTTTAAAATCATTTTTACCAGGGTAGTCAGGCTGATAACCTTGATCATAATTATAATAACCAGTACATCCAATGACAAAATTTGCAACCCACGTATTGAGTTTTTTATTTTCATCTTCAATTTGTACCACCCATTTTTTAATTGAAGAATCATAATTTGCAGTACGTACACGCTGATTAAAATGAATTTTATTTTTTAATTTAAATTCGTCGACAACTTCAGCAACGTAGCCTTTGATTGAAGCACCATCTGCTAATACATTGGCTTTTTGCCATGGTTTAAAATTAAACCCAAAAGTAGACATATCTGAATCGGAACGAATACCCGGATATTTAAATAGATCCCAAGTACCACCAAAGCTCTCGCGACGCTCAATAATTTCAAATGAACGTTGTGGTGAGTGTTTTGAAAGATGTGCAGCTACACCAATACCAGAGATACCTGCGCCAACGATAAGAATATCAACTTGCTTTTCCATGTTGTTTTTATAACCTTTTTAAGAGTACTTTTTTATTAAAGCACAAATCTGACAATACGCAATGTCAAGTTTGCATTTTTCTGACGAAATTTAAGTCAATTTGGGACAAAACCATAAATTGTCCAACAAAAAGGCACAAAAAAAGGCCGGTGAAACACCGACCTTTTTCGAACAACCGATTGTTCTGTGACGTGAGTAATTAGTTTACTTCACGATCCACAAGTTCTACATAAGCCATCGGTGCAGCATCACCTGCACGGAAACCAGCTTTAAGAACACGTAGATAACCGCCGTTACGTTCTTTGTAACGAGGGCCAAGAACGGTAAATAATTTACCAACTGTTGCTGCTGAACGAGTACGAGCAAACGCCAAACGACGGTTTGCTACAGTATCGTTTTTAGCTAAAGTGATTAAAGGCTCAGCTACACGACGTAACTCTTTTGCTTTAGGCACAGTTGTTTTAATTAACTCATGCTCAAACAAAGAATTAGCCATGTTTTGGAACATCGCTTTACGATGGCTGCTGGTACGGCCTAATTTCACACCACTATTACGATGACGCATGGTGATAGTCCTACTTAATTAACGGCTACGATAGGCGAAACGATCGTCCATACGGAGACTAGCTGGTGGCCAGTTCTCTAAACGCATGCCGAGCTGTAAGCCCTTAGAAGCCAGAACATCTTTGATCTCAGTAAGCGATTTTTTACCAAGGTTAGGAGTTTTAAGTAACTCAACCTCAGTACGCTGTACTAGATCACCAATGTAGTAAATATTTTCTGCTTTCAAACAGTTAGCAGAACGAACAGTAAGCTCTAGATCATCAACTGGACGAAGCAAGATTGGATCAACTTCTTCACGTGGCTCTTGAGCAACTGGAGCTTGATCTTTCTGAAGATCAACAAAAATTGCAATTTGTTGTTGCAAGATTGTTGCCGCTTTACGGATAGCTTCTTCAGGATCTACAGTTCCATTCGTTTCAAGATCAATGACGAGCTTATCAAGGTCAGTACGTTGTTCTACACGAGCATTTTCAACTGTGTAAGAAACACGTTTAATCGGGCTATAAGAAGCATCTAACTGTAGACGACCTACAGGACGCGTTTCGCCTTCAGGGAAACGTGAGTCAGAAGTTTCATAACCACGACCTTGAGAAACTTTCAAGCGCATTTTTAATGAGCCTGAAGCACTTAAAGTACCAATCAAATGTTCAGGGTTAACCACTTCAACATTATGTGGTAAACGAAGGTCAGCAGCAGTAATATCGCCAGGACCTTGTTTTTCCAATGTCAAATATGCTTCGTTTTGATCGAACAGCTTAATAGACAATCCTTTTAGGTTCAGCAAGAGCTCGACGATGTCCTGCTGCAAGCCTTCTAAAGTACTGTACTCGTGCTCGACACCCTCTATCTCTACTTCAACCACGGCTGCGCCAGGCAAAGAAGATAATAGGATGCGACGTAAAGCATTACCAAGAGTATGACCAAAGCCACGCTCTAATGGTTCAAGAATCACTTTTGCCGAGGTCCCGCTTGCCGCTTCGACTTTGATCGCTTGCGGGGTTAGAAACTCGTTTGCAGTACGCGTCATTATTGCTACCTCAAGGATTATTTAGAATACAATTCTACAATCAAGCTTTCGTTGATTTCAGCAGGTAAATCAGAACGATCTGGTGCAGCTTTAAATGTACCTTCAAGTTTTGAATGATCTACTTCAATCCAAGCAGCTGTGCCACGTTGAGCAGCTAATTCAATCGCGTTTTTGATACGTAATTGTTGTTTAGCGCTTTCGTGAACTGCAATCACGTCGCCCGCTTTAACTTGGATAGACGCGATGTTAACACGACGACCATTTAAAGTGATTGAACGATGAGATACTAGCTGACGAGCTTCTGCACGTGTAGAACCAAAACCCATGCGATAAACAACGTTATCGAGGCGGCTTTCAAGCAATTTCAACAAGTTTTCACCTGTTGCGCCTTTAACACGAGCAGCTTCTTTGTAGTAATTACTAAATTGACGCTCTAAAACACCGTACATACGACGTACTTTTTGTTTTTCACGTAATTGTAGTGAATACTCTGATTGTTTAGCACGGCTTTGGCCATGTTGACCAGGAGCTTTAGCAGATTTTTTTGTTTTGACGTCAAATGGTTTAACGCCAGATTTTAATTGCAGGTCTGTCCCTTCGCGGCGAGAGAGTTTGCATTTTGGACCAATATAACGAGCCATGAATGTTTCTCCTTACACGCGACGTTTTTTAGGTGGACGGCAACCGTTGTGCGGAATCGGTGTCACGTCGGTAATGCTGTTAATTTTATAACCCACTGCACCTAATGCACGAACCGCAGATTCACGACCTGGACCAGGACCTTTAACAAGGACGTCCAAGTTTTTCAAACCGTAATCTAAAGCAGCTTTACCAGCAACTTCAGCAGCTACCTGAGCAGCAAACGGAGTTGATTTACGTGATCCACGGAAGCCTTGTCCACCTGAAGTAGCCCAAGCCAATGCATTACCTTGACGATCAGTAATCGTAACAATGGTGTTATTAAAAGAAGCGTGAATGTGTGCAACACCTTCAGAGACGGTACGAGTGACCTTCTTGCGTGCGCGAGTATCTTTAGCCATCTTTTAGCTTCCAGAAATCTTATTTCTTAATAGGTTTGCGCGGACCTTTACGGGTACGTGCGTTAGTTTTGGTGCGTTGTCCGCGAACAGGCAAGCTGCGACGATGACGAAGACCGCGGTAGCAGCCTAAATCCATTAAACGTTTAATGTTCATGGAAATTTCGCGACGTAAATCACCTTCGGTCGGAACCTTAGCAATTTCTGCACGAATCGCATCAAGCTGAGCATCATCTAATTCACGAATTTTCGTAGTAGTCGTAATACCTGCAGCAGCTAAAATGTTCTTAGCTGTGTGGCGACCAATACCAAAAATATACGTAAGAGAGATAACAGCATGCTTGTTATCCGGAATGTTTACACCGGCAATACGAGCCATTCAAATTTCTCCAAAAAGGCAGTAGAGATAATCAACCGCCCCACAAAAATCTTGAGGGGCGGATAATAACCTAATTAGCCTACTGAAATCAACAGGTCTTAATTAAATTAACCTTGACGCTGCTTATGACGAGGTTCTGCGCTGCAAATTACGCGAATAACCCCATTACGACGGATAACTTTACAGCTACCACAAATTTTCTTTACAGAAGCTTGTACTTTCATGATGAAACCTTCTAAGTGCGCTTATCCCTTAGGATGAGCAGTCGTTTTTCTCATTAACGATTGATCGTCATATTGATGTGATGTTAAGTGGGCTTGAAGCTGAGCCATAAAGTCCATAACAACTACAACTACGATGAGTAATGATGTACCACCCAAATGGAATGGAATACCAAAAGAACTCTGTAAAATCATCGGCATTAAACAGATGACTGTAATGTAGATTGCACCAATAAACGTCAAACGATTAAGAATATGATCTAAGTAACGAGCAGTTTGCTCACCTGGGCGAATACCAGGTACATAAGCTCCACTGCGTTTCAAGTTCTCTGATACTTCTTTCGGGCTAAAAACTAGCGCCGTATAGAAATAACAGAAAAAGATAATTAACGCACCGAAGAGCACTAAATATAACGGTTGTCCAGGCGATAATACCAATGCCAAATCTTGTAGGCTACGTTTTACAATTCCTGCATTTGGATCAGCACTGCCTAACCATTGACCTAAACTTGCAGGGAACAACAATAACGAACTAGCGAAAATTGCTGGAATAACCCCTGCCATGTTGATTTTCAATGGCAAATGCGTTTGCTGTGCAGTGAATACACGACGACCTTGCTGTTTTTGAGCATAGTTCACAGGTATACGACGTTGAGCTTTTTCAATAAACACAATTGCTGCTAAAACAGCAACTGATAGCAATCCAAAGATAGCCAAACCAATTAAACTTGATTGACCATTATCTACCGAAGTAAATGCCTGAATCACTAAATTTGGTAAACCAGCAACAATACCTGCAAAGATAATCATTGAGATACCATTACCAACACCACGTTCAGTAATTTGCTCGCCTAACCACATTAAGAACATGGTACCTGCAACTAACGATGTTAGCGCAGGAATGTAAAAAGCTAATCCTGAAGTCAAAGTAATACCTTGACTGATTAGACCAGCACACATTCCAATACCTTGGACTAATGCAAGTAATAGGGTGCCATAACGCGTATATTGATTAATCTTACGCTTACCTTGCTCGCCTTCTTTCTTCAATGCTTCTAACGAAGGAACCACTGTCGACATCAACTGCACAATAATTGATGCAGAAATATACGGCATGATCCCTAACGCAAGAATGGACATTCGTTCTAATGCTCCACCCGAGAACATATTAAACAAACCTAAAAAAGTACCTTCATTAGCTTTGAAAAAACGTTCTAGAGCAACATTATCAATACCCGGCAGCGGAATATGCGCTCCTAGTCGAAAGACTACCAATGCACCAATCAAGAACATTAATCGGCGAATAATTTCACGATATTTCACGTGAAATGGTTGACCTTTCATCATGTTGACATGACCTGAAGAACTAGGAGACATAGTCACTCGCGATTACTCCTCGACTTTACCGCCAGCAGCTTCAAGAGCAGCTTTAGCGCCTTTAGTCAATGCAACACCTTGAACAGTGAATGCACGAGTGATTTCACCAGAAAGAACAACACGAGCACGCAACATATCTTTACGTACAACATTCGCAGCTTTCAAAGTTTCAAGTGAAACAATATCACCTTCAACTTTAGCAAGTTCAGACAAACGTACTTCAGCAGTTTTCAAAGCCAATTGGCTTGTGAAACCGAATTTAGGTAAACGACGATATAACGCAGTTTGACCACCTTCAAAGCCTGGACGAACGCCACCACTTTTACGTGATTTTTGACCTTTGACACCACGGCCACCAGTCTTACCAACGCCAGAACCGATACCACGGCCTAAACGACGGTTGTCACGTTTTGCACCTTCAGCAGGTGCAAGCTCATTTAAACGCAGAGTCATGGCTTATTCCTCTACACTAACCATATAGTAGACTTTGTTGATCATACCACGGTTAGAAGGTGTATCTATTACTTCTACTGTATGACCAATACGACGCAGACCTAAACCTTGTAGGCAAAGTTTGTGATTTTTCAAACGATGCGAAGAAGATTTAGTCTGGGTAACTTTAATCGTTTTCATGATTGATTACCCTAAAATTTGTTCTACTGAAAGACCACGTTTAGCAGCAACTTTCTCAGGAGACGTCATATCACGTAAACCGTTAAAAGTTGCATTTACAACGTTAGCCGCGTTAGTAGAACCATAACATTTCGTCAATACGTTACGTACACCCGCAGCTTCTAAAACTGCGCGCATAGAACCACCAGCGATTACGCCAGTACCTTCTGATGCAGGTTGCATGTAAACACGGCTAGCGCCATGACGAGCATGAATAGGATGTTGTACAGTACCATCAACAAGATCAACAGTGATCATGTTGCGGCGTGCAGCTTCAAGTGCTTTAGAAATAGCAGCTGGAACTTCACGCGCTTTACCGCGACCAAAACCTACACGACCATTACCATCACCCACAACAGTCAATGCTGTGAAAGAGAAGATACGACCACCCTTAACAACTTTGGCTACACGATCAACGGCAACCAGCTTTTCAACAAGACCTTCGTTTTGTTCAACTTTAGCCATGATTAGAACTCCAAGCCGTTTTCACGAGCAGCATCAGCCAAGGCTTTGATACGACCATGATATTTAAAACCAGAACGGTCAAATGCAACTTTAGTTACACCAGCAGCCTTTGCACGTTCTGCGATTAAAGCACCTACTTTAGTTGCTGAATCTACATTACCTGTAGTTCCGCTACGTAAAGATGCATCCAAAGTAGAAGCTTGCGCTAATACTTTGCCACCATCTGCAGAAATAACTTGAGCATAGATGTGACGCGGCGTGCGGTTTACACACAAGCGAGTCGCACCCAATGCACGAATGTGCAAGCGTGTGCTTTTCGCACGACGCAAACGGGATTGTTTCTTTTCGTTCATAAGAACCTCGCGCCTTATTTCTTCTTAGCTTCTTTACGAAGTACAACTTCGTCAGAATAGCGAACACCTTTACCTTTATACGGCTCTGGTGGACGATAACCACGGATTTCTGCAGCAACTTGACCTAACAATTGCTTGTTAGCTGATTTCAAAATGATTTCAGTAGCAGTCGGAGTTTCAGCAGTTACACCTTCAGGAAGAGCGTAATCAATCGGATGAGAATAACCAAGGTTAAGGTTCACAACTGTACCTTTAACCGAAGCTTTATAACCAACACCGATAAGTTGTAACTTACGTTCGAAGCCTTCATTAACACCTTTTACAAGGTTATTAAGAACAGCGCGAGCAGTACCAGCTTGCATCCAAGAATCGCGAGATTCTTTAACTGGAGCAATATGAAGTTGACCTTCTTCCTGTTTAAGCTCGACCAGCGCATGCAGGTTGAAAGACAACGTACCTTTGCTGCCTTTCACTTCGACCTGCCGGCCGTTCTGAGTAACTGCTACACCGTTAGGTACAGTTACTGGGGCTTTAGCCACACGAGACATGAGGAATCACCTATTAAGAAACAAAAGCAATAACTTCACCACCAACGCCTGCAGCACGTGCAGCGCGATCAGTCATGATGCCTTTGCTTGTAGAAACAATTGCAATACCTAAACCTTGCTTAACGCTTGGAAGTGCATCTTTACCGCGATACTGACGTAGACCTGGGCGGCTTACGCGTTTCACAGTTTCGATAACTGGTTTGCCTTCAAAATATTTTAAAGTAATTGTCAAAGTAGCTTTGCCTTCAAGATCAGCAACTTCTACATTTGAAATGTAACCTTCTTGTTGAAGTACGTTTGCAATTGCAACTTTCAACTTAGAATTAGGCATAGAAACAGTTTGTTTCTTTGCCATTTGTGCGTTACGAACACGTGTTAGCATGTCGGCAACGGTATCTTGCATACTCATTTATAGTCGCTCCTTACCAGCTTGCCTTAACAACGCCCGGTACATCACCCTGCATTACTGTGTCACGTAATTTGTTACGGCTTAAGCCGAACTTACGGAAGTAACCATGAGGACGACCAGTTAAACCACAACGGTTACGAAGACGTACTGGAGACGCATTACGTGGTAATGCTTGTAACTTCATCATCGCTTCGAAACGTTCTTCATCAGATGCATTTACGTTTGCAATCGTAGCTTTTAATTCAGCACGTTTTGCAGCGTATTTAGCAACTGTAGTTTCGCGTTTCAATTCGCGATTAATCATACTTTTCTTAGCCATATCGACCTCTTATTTGAACGGGAAGCCGAATGCACGGATTAGCGCACGGCCTTCGTCATCAGTACGAGCAGTCGTAGTGATAGTAATATCCATACCACGAATACGATCGATCTTATCAAAATCGATTTCAGGGAACATAATTTGTTCCTTGAGACCCATTGAATAATTACCACGACCATCGAATGATCTCGCAGAAAAACCGCGGAAGTCACGAATACGAGGAATCGCAATAGAGATCAAACGGTCTAAGAATTCGTACATTTGTTCGCCGCGTAAAGTTACTTTACAACCAATCGGCCAACCATCACGGATTTTAAAACCAGCGATTGATTTACGCGCTAATGTAAGAACTGGTTTTTGACCAGCAATAGCTTGCATATCCGCCAAAGCGCCATCTAACAATTTCTTGTCAGCTGAAGCTGCACCAACACCCATGTTGATGGTGATTTTAGTAACGCGAGGAATTTCCATCACGTTGCCCAAACCAAGTTCTTCTTTCAACTTAGCTCGGATTTCGTCGTTATAACGTGTTTTAAGTCTGGCCATAGCCTAGTTCAACCTATTACTTCGCTACCGCCACTGATTCACCATTTGATTTATAAACACGAGTTTTCGTGCCTTCAATCACTTGGTAACCAACACGGTCAGCCTTTTGGGTTGCAGCATTAAAAACTGCCACGTTTGAAATATGAAGCGAAGCTTCTTGTGTAACGATAGCGCCTTCAGCACCTGTTGCACGGTTCGGCTTTTGATGCTTCTTAACTAAATTAAGGCCTTCAACCTTAACTTGGTCATTTGAAACAGACAAAACAGTACCCTGTTTGCCTTTTTCTTTACCTGCGATCACAATTACTTGATCGCCTTTTCTAATCTTAGCCATGATTGCCTCTATTATAGAACTTCAGGAGCCAATGAAATGATTTTCATGAACTGTTCAGTACGAAGTTCACGAGTCACTGGTCCGAAAATACGAGTGGCAATCGGAGCCTTGTTGTTGTTCAAGATAACTGCAGCATTATCATCAAAACGGATCACAGAACCGTCTGGACGACGAATACCGAATTTAGTACGAACTACAACTGCATTCATCACGTCACCCTTTTTAACACGGCCACGTGGAATTGCTTCTTTTACAGTAACTTTAATAATGTCGCCAACAGAAGCATAACGACGATGTGAACCACCTAGTACTTTAATACATTGTACGCGGCGAGCACCACTGTTGTCTGCTACGTCTAGCATACTTTCGGTCTGAATCATTGCCCTACTCCAAAACCGAGCATCACCGGTCGCAATTTCGAAAGGCTCAAAGAGTACTCGAAATTGACCGATGATGCAACAAGAACGTCTAATTACTCAGCAGCTGCTTCAATAACTTCCACTAAAGTCCAAGCTTTAGTTTTTGAAATTGGGCGGCTTTCTTTAATGGTTACAACATCGCCAGTTTTAGCAGTGTTATTCTCATCATGAGCGTGTAATTTTGTTGAACGGCGGATTGATTTGCCATACAACGGGTGTTGAACGCGGCGTTCAATAAGTACAACAATAGACTTGTCCATTTTGTCACTTACTACTTTGCCTGTTAACGTGCGAACTGTTTGCTCACTCATTGTGCGTTCCCCTGTTTTTCGGTAAGGAGGGTCTTGATACGAGCAATAGTCTTACGAGTTAACGCAACTTCATGCGATTTACCCAATTGACCAGTTGCTTTCGCCATACGAAGACGGAATTGGTTAAGCTGTTGCTCATCTAGCAAAGCTGCCAACTCTTCTACCGATTTTTCACGTAGATCTTTAGTTTTCATTACATCACCGTCTTAGTAACGATAGTGGTTTTAAATGGAAGCTTAGCAGCTGCAAGCGTAAACGCTTCGCGTGCCAATTCTTCACTAACACCATCCATTTCGTACAAGATCTTACCTGGTTTGATTTGGCAAACCCAGTATTCCACAGAACCTTTACCTTTACCCATACGAACTTCTAATGGCTTTTCAGTAATTGGTTTGTCTGGGAAAACACGGATAAAGATCTTACCACCACGTTTAACACGACGGCTAATTGTACGACGCGCAGCTTCGATTTGACGAGCAGTCATTTGACCACGCTCAACAGATTTAAGTGCGATTGTACCGAAAGATACTGTGCTACCACGATGCGCTAGACCAGTGTTACGGCCCTTTTGCACCTTACGGAATTTAGTACGTTTAGGTTGCAACATGGATTATTCTCCTTTTTCAGCAGAACGATCATTGCGACGACCACGACGCTCTTGACCTTCACCACGACCGCGACCGCGTTTAGCTGGACGTTCTTCAGCAGGAGCAGGGTTCATGACTTGTTTCATGCCACCTAAGATCTCACCACGGAAAATCCAAACTTTAACACCAATCGTACCGTAAGTAGTTTCAGCACGCATAGTTGCATAGTCGATGTCAGCACGAAGTGTATGTAAAGGTACACGACCTTCACGATACCATTCAGTACGTGCAATTTCTGCACCACCTAAACGACCAGAAACCTCAACTTTGATACCTTTAGCACCAGCACGCATAGTGTTTTGAACCGCACGCTTCATAGCACGACGGAACATTACACGCTTCTCTAATTGTGAAGCAATTGCTTCAGCAACTAAACGAGCGTCTAAATCTGGGCGATCGATTTCGTTGATGCTTACTTGCGCTGGAACACCCATAATCTTGGTGAGTTCACGCTGTAATTTCTCAATGTCTTCGCCTTTTTTACCGATAACGATACCTGGACGAGCAGTGCTAATAGTTACTTTAGCAGCGCCTGTAGGACGTTCGATAAGAATTTTGCTGATCATCGCGCTTTTAAGTTTTTTAGTTAAAAACTCACGAACTTGAAGATCTTTAAGCAAATATTCAGCGTATTGTTTCGGACTCGCATACCAGTTGGCGTTATGACGTTTTACAACACCAAGGCGGATACCGATTGGATGAACCTTCTGACCCATATCAAACCCCTACCTTAACGGTAATGTGACAAGTACGCTTAGTAATACGATCTGCACGGCCTTTAGCACGTGGCATAATACGTTTAAGGCTCGTGCCTTCATCAACGTAAATCGTAGTAACCTTAAGGTCGTCTACATCTAAACTGTTATTGTGTTCAGCGTTTGCAATTGCAGATTCCAATGCTTTTTTTACTATAACTGCAGCTTTCTTGTTGCTGAAGTTTAAGATATTAAGCGCGTGAGCAATAGATTTGCCACGGATTAGATCTGCAACCAAACGAGTTTTTTGTGCCGAGATAGCGGCACCGCGTAATTTAGCAGTAACTTCCATCATAGCACCTTAACGTTTAGACTTCTTGTCAACACCGTGACCACGATAGGTACGAGTTGGCGCGAATTCACCGAGTTTGTGACCAACCATATGTTCAGATACGATCACTGGAACATGGTTACGACCATTATGTACAGAAATTGTTAAACCAACAAAATCCGGGAGGATCATCGAACGACGCGACCAAGTTTTGATCGGCTTACGGTTATTAGCCGCGATAGCCGCTTCAACCTTAGCGAACAAGTGCGCATCGACGAATGGGCCTTTTTTCAGAGAACGAGGCATTGTCAGATTCCTTTACTTGTTACTTAACGCGACGGTCGCGAATGATCATCTTAGTCGTACGCTTATTGGTACGTGTTTTGTACCCTTTAGCTTTTTGACCCCATGGGCTTACAGGTTGAATACCTTTGTTACGCCCTTCACCACCACCATGTGGATGGTCAACTGGGTTCATCGCCATACCACGAACGGTAGGACGAACACCACGCCAGCGTGCAGCACCTGCTTTACCAAGTGAACGAAGGTTGCTTTCTGAGTTAGATACTTCACCTAACACAGCGCGACATTCAACGTGTACTTTACGCATTTCGCCTGAACGAAGACGAATAATTGCGTAAGAACCGTCACGACCCAACAATTGAGCAGAAGTACCAGCAGAACGCACTAACTGTGCACCTTTACCGATTTTAAGCTCAATGTTATGTAATGTAGAACCGATAGGCATATTACGAAGCGGCAAGCAGTTACCTGGACGAATTGGAGCATCGTTACCAGATTGTACTTTATCACCAGCACGTAAGCCTTTAGCGGCAATAATATAACGACGTTCACCGTCAGCATATTTCAATAAAGCAATATGAGATGTACGGTTAGGATCGTATTCAATACGCTCAACTACAGCTGGGATGCCGTCTTTGTTACGTTTGAAGTCAACAATACGGTAGTTTTGTTTATGACCACCACCAACATGACGAGTGGTAATGTGACCATTATTATTACGACCACCAGTACGTTTCTTAGCTTCAACCAACGGTGCATAAGGCGCGCCTTTGTGAAGATGATTATGAACCACCTTCTCTACAAAGCGACGTCCTGGAGACGTTGGCTTACATTTTTGAATTGGCATAATTTTCGTCCTTATTCCGCTGTGCTTTCAGCGGTATCGCCCAAGTCAGCCATTTCAACATCTTGGCCAGCTTTCAGGGTGACGTATGCTTTTTTAACATCAGAACGACGTCCCAATGTTTTACCAAAGCGCTTAGTCTTACCTTTAGTGATAGTCGTGTTAACTTTAACAACTTCTACACCAAACAATTGCTCTACTGCTTTTTTGATTTCAAGTTTGTTTGCATCAATAGCAACCTTAAAAACTTGAACACCAGCAGTTTCGCCTAGAACTTGTGCTTTTTCTGAAAAAACAGGCCCTTTTAGGACTTGATAGATACGTTCGTTGTTCATCCGAGTTCTACCTCAATCTTCTTAGCAGCCGCAACAGACATAACAACTTTATCAAACGCGATCAAGCCAACAGGATCGATCCCAGCAGCATCAACCACATCAACGTGTGGAAGGTTACGAGCAGCTAAATATAGATTTTCATCTACAGCTTCAGTAACGATTAATGCGCGAGTAGCGTTCAAGCCGTTAAGTTTAGCAAGCAATTCTTTAGTTTTAGGTGCTTCAACAGCAAACTCTTCAACTAGAACAAGACGATCTTGGCGAACAAGTTCAGCTAAGATACATTGCATTGCACCGCGGTACATTTTACGGTTAACTTTTTGAGACCAATCTTGTGGACGAGCAGCAAAAGTCTTACCACCACCAACCCAGATTGGGCTACGAATAGAACCCGCACGAGCTCGGCCAGTACCTTTTTGACGGAATGGCTTCTTACCACCGCCAGAAACGTCTGCACGTGATTTCTGAGCTTTAGAACCTTGACGACCACCAGCTAAATAAGCTGTAACAACTTGGTGTACAAGAGCTTCATTAAAATCACGACCGAAAGCTACTTCTGATAATTCAACAGCAGAGCCGGAAACAGTTTTTAAATTCACGTTATTTCCCCTCAGGCCTTGATCGTAGGACGAACGATAACGTCGCCACCAGTAGCACCAGGAATCGCACCTTTAACAACAAGAACTGAACGTTCTGCGTCGATAGATACAATTTCAAGACCTTGAACTGTTACGCGTTCAGCACCTAAATGGCCAGCCATTTTTTTGCCTTTAAATACGCGACCAGGGGTCTGGTTTTGACCTGTAGAACCCAAAACACGATGCGACAAAGAGTTACCATGTGTAGCATCTTGCGTACGGAAGTTCCAACGCTTAACACCACCTTGGAAGCCTTTACCTTTTGATTGACCAGTTACGTCAACAACTTGACCTACTGCGAACAAATCAACACCAATAGTTCCACCAACTTCACGACCTTCAAGATCAGCTTCTGTAGCACGGAATTCGCTAACTAAACGACCAGCAGCCACACCAGCTTTCGCAAAGTGACCTTTCTGAGCATTTGTTACACGAGATTCGCGACGTTCACCAGTAGTGATTTGAATCGCTTGATAACCATCAGTTTCAAGCGTTTTGATTTGAGTGATACGGTTAGGATCAACCTCAATCACTGTTACAGGCACAGAAACACCAGCATCTGTAAAGATACGTGTCATACCGCACTTGCGACCGACTAAACCAATAGCCATGTGCATAAACCTCTAAAAAAGCGGCCTAATTAACTTATAAAGCGTTAATTAACCGAAAGCCTTAACCCAATGCGATCTGAACATCAACACCAGCTGCAAGATCCAACTTCATCAACGCATCTACAGTTTTGTCTGTAGGTTGAACGATGTCGATCAAACGTTTATATGTGCGGATTTCATATTGGTCACGCGCATCTTTGTTCACGTGTGGTGATGTTAAAACGTTAAAACGTTCGATGCGAGTAGGCATCGGAATTGGACCACACACTTGTGCGCCAGTACGTTTTGCTGTTTCTACGATCTCTTGAGAAGATTGATCAATTAAACGATGATCAAAAGACTTAAGACGGATACGAATTCTCTGGTTAGACATACCAGTTAACTCCAAGCCAAATATATAAAGAATCACCCTTGACGCATCTCACCCCACTAAAAGTAGGCAAGTGTCAAAGGCAGTGAAAATCACTAAGGTCGTGATCGATGCCACGACTGTAACGATCTGAATGACTTTCTTCGCCATTCACCCCACCATATTGGAGGGTCGCTCATTATAACGATTGTTTAACACTTAAGCAAACTTATTTGGACATTTTTACCTTTTTTTGAGTAATTAATTATAAATAAAGCGCTTATTATTTAAACACCAACTTAAACCCTCAAAACGTAGTCAATCGCATGATTGAGTAACTGATTACCAATCACATAGTCCATTTGTTGTGATTTTTTTAAATCCAATAATGATTGACTGTGTAGCCCACTAAACACCATATCCTCTTCTTCATGTTCAATGAAAATTTTTAAGCTATGCGGGGTGATTTCTGGATGAAACTGAAATCCCAACACATTCTTGCCTATTTGATAAAGTTGGTTGGGACATGCTGGATTCTCCGCCAAACGAATTGCACCTTTAGGAATATCAAAGGTCTCACTATGCCATTGCATGACATTGACCCGCTCAGGCAATTGGAAATAATCTTCTGGCACATGGTTGCTTTTATTGACCAAGGTCCAACCGATTTCCCGTACAGTATTACGTCGAACATTAGCACCTAGAGCATTGGCTATCAGCTGCCCACCCAAACACAAACCGATTGCAGGCTTTTCCGATGCTAAATAGCGGCGAATCCATCGTTTTTCAACCTTTAACCAAGGATAGTTAGCTTCATCATTTACACTCATTTCCCCACCCATAATGATGAGTAAATCCACATCATTGACATGCGGTAAAGCTTCTATTTCTAACTGAGAATCTATAGGTAAAGCAAAAAATTCTGTTGCAGTAATTTCTGCGCCCATTGCTTTCAAATACTCATAACAGCTTCCAAAGCCTTCACCTGCAATATGCTGAAAATAATGCACTTTAAGTTTTTTCATGTTATCACCTATTCTTGTTGTATCAATTACGCTACAAATCACAAAACATAGTCTGATAAATGCAAAAATGAAGCCAATATCAATTTTATTTATTATTTTTCACAATTTATTGCTTTTCGTCACTGAGCGATTATGTTTTGCTTACTTTAGTCCAGCTATTAACAAAAATTGAGTATTCCTGTGAAACAAGAACCAGTTACTGCTTTAATTCATTCTTCTCGTAAAGCACCACAATATATAAATACAATACAGCCTCCCCTATTTCGTGCGTCAACAATTATATTTGAAAATACCGATGCACTATTTAATCGCCATTGGACAGATCGTTACGATTATAGTTATGGAACACATGGCACACCGACAACATTTACCTTAGGCGATCACATTGCTCAAATTGAAGGGGGTGAATATTGTTTACTTGCACCTAGTGGTTTATCTGCGATTAACATAGTCAATTCATGTTTTTTAAGTCATGGAGATGAAGTTTGGGTCGCAGACAATATCTATGGTCCCAACATGGAACACCTACGTCACCTTGAAAAAAGTTATGGCATTATTGTTCAAGTTTACAATCCTATTGATGCAGACTCATTCCAACCCAATGAAAATGCCAAACTGATTTGGTTAGAAGCCGCAGGTTCAGTCACACTTGAATTTCCGGATCTTGTTAATTTAGTCAAAAAAGCCAAAGCAAAGAAAATCCTGACGGCCTTGGACAATACTTGGGGAGCTGGTATAGCTTTTAATGCCTTTGATTTTAGTCATGAACATTTAAGCGTAGATATCAGTGTACATGCCTTGACCAAATACCCGAGTGGTGGGGGTGATATTTTAATGGGATCTGTGGTCACTCAAGATAAAGCTTTACATCATAAGCTGTTCCGTATGCATGCCATTCAAGGTATCGCGATTTCAGGTGATGATGCCGCACAAGTGCAACGTAGTTTGGCCTCAATGCAAATTCGTTATGAGCATCAGTCTCAAAGTGCTTTAAAGATTTTAAATTGGCTAAAAAATCAAAATGCGTTTGCTCAAATTTTACACCCTGCGGATTCTGACAATATAAGTCACACCTATTGGAACCAGACCTGTCAAACAGGACAAAGTGCTGGTCTTGTTAGTGTTATTTTTAAACCTGAGTTTGATATCAACAAAATCCGAAAGTTTTGTGATCATTTATCTTTATTTAAACTCGGTTTTAGTTGGGGTGGTCCTGTCAGCTTAGTCATGATTTATAATCTGACTGACATGCGTCATTTAGAACGCGCACATCTAGAGCAAGGTCTATTGGTTCGTTTCTGTATTGGTTTAGAGCATCCAGACGATTTAATCCAAGATATTCAACACGCGCTTCAAGCCATTCAGGCTTAATACATAATATATGGGTCTTTGCTATATCAAATGATGGCAAGGGCTCTATACTCACCTCTAAACACGATTAAGCGCAGAGTTCATTCAGCAAAAAGTACATTTAGTTTTTACTTATTCCCTCTGCATTTCAGGAAACAATTCGCACCACCCTACATTCATATTCAACAATAAAAACAGATTTACAACATCATCATTTAATGCAATTTTGTATAACAACAATGATATAAATATTGAGTCAGATAAAAAACATCCAAACTCAAATTAAAGCTATAGGAATAACAATGGGTACACCAATCGTCATCGCAAAAAAAACTTCGGATACAACACAAGATATTGTATTACATTCACAATTTGCTAACCGTCACGGCTTAATTGCAGGAGCCACAGGGACAGGCAAAACCATTACCCTTAAAGTGCTTGCTGAAAGTTTTTCACGGATTGGTGTACCCGTATTTCTGGCTGATGCAAAAGGGGACGTTTCAAGTATAGCCAAAGCAGGTTCAACCAATCCTAAATTTGAAGAACGCATTAAAAGCTTAGGGATAGACAGTGTCCCTTTTGCTGCATCACCGACTATTTTTTGGGATTTATTTGGTGAGCAAGGACATCCGATTCGTACCACAATCTCTGAAA
Organism: Acinetobacter legionensis; assembly: GCF_048551735.1. Lineage (NCBI taxonomy): Bacteria > Pseudomonadati > Pseudomonadota > Gammaproteobacteria > Moraxellales > Moraxellaceae > Acinetobacter > Acinetobacter legionensis. Next base: position 248,916 of record NZ_JBIMBV010000001.1, on the reverse strand, counting down.
TCGGCCCACTGTTACTTTCGCAAATGCTGAATTTAAATGACACTCAAGAAGGTGTGCTTTCAGCGGTGTTCCGTATTGCAGATGATCAAGGCTTACTGTTAATTGATTTTAAAGATTTAAAAGCCATGCTGACCTATGTCAGTGAAAATGCTGCGGCTTTAAAAGCAGAATACGGCAATCTCTCACCAGCAAGTTTAGGTGCTATTCAACGTAATCTATTGGCCTTAGGTGATCAGGGCGGTCAACGTTTCTTTGGTGAGCCAAGCCTTGATATTATGGATTTTATCCAAACTGATGCCAATGGACATGGTTATATCAATCTATTGGCTGCGGATAAGCTGATGAACACACCAAAGCTCTATGCAACCTTTCTACTTTGGATGCTTTCAGAGTTATTTGAAAAGCTACCTGAAGTCGGTGACTTAGATAAGCCAAAATTGGTGTTCTTTTTTGATGAAGCGCATTTGCTCTTTGATAATGCCAGCCCAGCATTACAAGAAAAAATTCAACAAGTGGTCCGTCTAATTCGCTCTAAAGGTGTCGGAATTTATTTTATCTCACAAAGTCCATTAGATATCCCAGAAAATGTTTTAGGGCAGCTCGGTAACCGCGTGCAACATGCATTACGTGCCTTTACCCCTAAAGATCAAAAAGCAGTAAAAACTGCTGCCGATACCTTCCGTGCCAATCCAGAGTTTAAAGTAGATCAAGCAATTACAGAGCTAGCTGTCGGTGAAGCGCTTATTAGTTGCCTAGATGAACAAGGTACGCCTCAAGTGGTTGAACGAGCGATGGTGATGCCACCCTACTCATCATTTAGCCCAATTACTTTAGATGAACGAAAAGCATTGATGGCGCAAAGTATTGTCGCAGGTGTTTATGACAATGAAGTGGATCGTGATAGCGCTTATGAAATGCTACAACGTAAAGTTTCTGATAGCTCACAACAGCAGGTGGCTTTTGATGCTGTAGCTCAACAAGCCAAGCAATTAGAAGAGCTCACAAAGCAACAACAGACTCTCGATAAGCAACAAGCCAAAGAGCAAGAACGCTTAGAAAAAGAAGAAGCAAAAGCTGCAGCTGCGCGTGCCAAACTGACTCAAGATGTGATCGGAACTTTTGCTAAAAGTGCTGCACGAACTTTAGGCGGCCCTACAGGACAAAAACTGGTCCGCGGTTTGTTAGGTTCATTATTTGGTGGCCGTTAATTCACTTAAACACAAATGTGAGGAGCGTTAGCGCTCCTTTTTTTATTCTCTATTTTATAGCACATGTTCTTGCTTATCTTTTCATTCGCTTATCTCGCTTAATCAAGCCATCTAAATATATCTAAAAATCATTTAAAAAACTTTAAAAATAAGTCCAATGATTTCAATCAATAGGGCTTAAATTCAAAATAAACCATAATTATTTTATGTGTTTTTATTAAAGGTATATTGCAAATACACTTTATAAGATGTATTTTAAATACATCTTATAAATGACAGCCAAGAGAGATCAACAATGACTCCGCAGCAAATTGACCTTGTAAAAGCAACAGTTCCTGTTCTTCGCGAAAATGGTGTAGCACTTACTGGTTATTTTTATAACCGCATGCTCGGCAATAATCCTGAATTAAAAGAAACCTTTAACATGGGGCATCAACGTAGTGGTGCACAGGCTCAAGCCTTGGCTGGTGCTGTTTTAGCATATGCTGAAAATATTGAAGACCCTTCAGTACTTTTGCCTGTGGTTGAACTGATTGCCCACAAACATGTCAGTCTGAATATTCAAGCACCTGATTACAACATTGTCGGTGAAAACCTATTACATTCAATTAGTGAAGTATTAACTATTTCGATGGAAGATCCATTGATTGATGCATGGGCTGCAGCTTATGGAAAATTGGCCGATCTATTTATCAGTACTGAAAAAGCGATTTATGAGCAGCACCAACAAACTCAAGGTAGCTGGTTAGGTTGGCGTAAATTTAAAATCGTTAAAAAAGCGAATGAAAGCGAAGAAATTACCTCTTTCTATCTTGCTCCAGTCGATGGCGGCACATTACCTAAATATGAAGCAGGTCAATATATTTCAGTGCGAGTATTTGTTGAAGCGTTAGGCTTAAAACAACCACGTCAATACACACTATCAACAAGTCCACAAATAGACTATTTACGTATTTCAGTTAAACGTGAAGATGAAAAAGGTGATTTGGCAAGTGGTTGGGTATCAAATACTTTACATGGCTTAGCTGAAGATTCAGAAATTGAAGTGTCTGCTCCAACAGGTAACTTCTACCTGATTGATAGTAGCAAACGTAATGTCTTCATTAGTGCAGGTGTAGGTTTAACCCCAATGATTGCAATGCTTAATCAATTGGTGACTTTAGACATGCCTCAACCAGCTAGCTTTATCCATGCATGTCGCAGTAGCCAAGTACATGCAATGAAACAACATATCCAAGAGCAAAAAACTAAATTCCCACGTCTCAGTACATTTACAGCTTATGAGTTCCCACATAGCGGTGATGTTATCGGCGAAGATTACGATGTGGCTGGTCGTTTAGACTTGGCAACACTTGATACTGCATTACTCCCACCCCATGCTGATTATTATCTTTGTGGCCCAATACCATTTATGCAACAACAACACCAAGCATTGGTGGCTCGTGGTATTAAACCTGAACAAATTCATAGTGAAGCGTTTGGTACGGGTGGTGCAGGTATCTAAATCTCCATTCGTTCTTTATAAGGCTGGTCTATGATAGACTGGCCTTATTTATTTCAGGATGAGATACATCTTTACCCATAGATGAGCAGCCTACATGCAACTAAATAAATTTACCGACTATGCCCTGCGCATCTTAATGTACATCGCGCCTCCAAAAGATATGCCTTATACAATTGCCGAAATTGCAGAAGATTTGCATGTTTCAGAAAATCACTTGGTCAAAATTGTGCATTTTATGGGAAAACAAGGTTGGTTAATTACCACACGAGGTAAAGGCGGTGGTTTGCGCTTAAACCCAGATATCTTAGAATTTCGCTTAGGGCATATTGTACGAATTCTCCAACGTGATGCACAAATTGTAGAGTGCAATACGCCACCTTGTGTGCTACGTCCACGTTGCGGTTTAAAGGGTATTTTAGATCAGGCCGTTGAACAGTTTTATCAAAGTCTAGATCAGTATACTGTTGCCGATGTTCTCAATGCGCCACCACAACATCCAAAGATCGTAAACTCACCCATTCCCAATCTCAATGTTTAAGTCACAAAAGCTCATCGTCCAGCATCCCAATAGCCAATATTTCAGTTAACACGATCAAAATTCGCTTGAATCTCCGACTTCCTTTATAATGCACTTTGTTTATCCGTTTATTGAAGTTGAAATATGCATCGCAGCAGTGGAAAGTCTAAAAATAGTAAGACCTCAAGCGCCCCTAAACAAAAAATCAGTTATGAAAAAAAGGCTGATCCTGCGATTTCAGAATACTCAACTTCATCTTTGAATTGGTTGCGTAAAGCTGAATTTCTGATGAGTGCGCCTAAACTGAATCTTTGTGTAGAAGATACTGGTTATGAAGTTGCCTTTGCAGGCCGTTCAAATGCCGGAAAATCAAGTGCTATCAATGCATTGACCAATCAAAAGCAATTGGCACGCGCGTCGAAAAGACCTGGCCGTACGCAAATGATTAACTTTTTTAGTTTAGGTAATCCAGATCAACGCCTTGTCGATTTACCGGGTTATGGTTATGCAGCTGTACCTGAAGCAATGAAAATTGTCTGGCAAAAAGAACTTGAGAATTATTTGATTCATCGAAAAAGTTTACAAGGTCTGGTTCTACTCATGGATATTCGCCACCCTTTACAACACTTCGATGTGATGATGTTGGAATGGGCATATTCACGTCACTTGTTTGTACATGTACTGTTGACTAAATCCGACAAACTCAACCGTGGTCCTGCCAGTAAAGTGTTGTTAGATGTACAACAACAGTTGAAGAAAATGAAGTTGAATTTTTCTATACAACTGTTTTCATCACTCAATAAGCAAGGTCTAGAAGAACTTGCGTCAATTATGGCGGGTCGCTTAAATTACACCTTAGACAAAACTTTAGATTTTGATATTGATGCAATTCCTGAAGCCACTGAAGATGATCTGGATGATGAGTTCATTGATCAGGATCAAGAATCCGAATTCAATAGTGAAAATATTGATGGAAATGTAGATGAAAATCCACAAGCATAAATAAAAAAGTCTTGTCTAACAAAATTCATCACATATTGATACTGGAATGTCCTAAATTGCTAATAACTATTTAGGACATTTTTTTATACTTGAATAATAAAGTGTGAAATCACCAAAGAAAAATTAGGACACTGTGATGAAGTTACTCGCTAAATTAAAGAACAGTCGGATTGGATCGTCTATTCAGTACCACATAAAACCACGTAAAGTGAAATTTGAATGGCAAGATACCCCTGTCGATTGGATTCCAAATCAGCCATTTGTCAGCTACTTTATCAATGAAATTAACAATATTCTCCCAGCAGGTGAATTTTGGTTCTGCCGTTTATACAATCGTGTTTTACCCAAAATCACAGATGAAAAATTAGCTGAAGATGTTCGTGCTTTTATCCGCCAAGAAGCCATGCATGCTCAAGCACATGCTTCGGCAAATAAAGAATACTTAACTGTGCGTAATATTGATATTCAACGTAATCTTGAGATTATGGATTTCTTGTTTGGCAAATTACTTGCAGATCAACCACTCGGCTTTAAAGTACCCAAAGTCCTCGATCATCAATGGGATTTGTTCCGCTTAGGTATCGTCGCCACTGTTGAACATATGACTTGTGTCTTGGGTAAATATGCACTTTATAATAAAAAATGGGCGGAATTGGGTGCAGATCCAAATATGCTTGATTTAGTCAAATGGCATGGTGCCGAAGAGATTGAACACCGTACAGTGGCTTTTGATCTATATCGCCATTTAGGTGGTGGTTATATTTCTCGTTATTATCAAAGCGTTATCGTGATTGCCGCTGTATTGGGCTTATGGGTTGATGGTGCTGCACATATCATGGGGCAAGACCCACGTTATGCAGATAAAAAGCCTGCATTCTATAAGCCTTGGATTTGGCGTGAATGGGCGAGTATCGCACAATCAGATAATCGCTTAATGCCGCATCCATTATGGCTAGTTTCACAGCAATTGGGCTATTTAATGCCTTGGTATGATCCCGTACATGAAGCTAAAACAGAAGATGCGATTGCTTATTTGGATCAATCTCCTGCGGCAAAACGTGCATTGCCTAGAGTTGCAGCATAATAACTATTGAATAGTAATACTGAAATCAAATAAAAAAAGCAGGATTTAGATCCTGCTTTTTTGGGTCAATCTTTTAGAACAAGATCCTAACCATACACTAGGTTGGACTTTCCATATCTTGGGTATTTCGGTCAACAACCACACTAATCATCATATCCCCTTGTACATTCACTACAGTACGTACAGTATCGAGAATACGGTCAATTGGCAGAAGAATCGCAATTGCTTCCGCTGGTAATCCCACAGATTGTAGCACCATAATCATAGTGACCATGCCCGCACTTGGAATACCCGGCGCACCCAATGAAGCAATCATCGCAGTCAGACAGACAATCACTTGTTGGGTAATTGATAACTCTAAACCCATTAAATTGGCAATAAAAAGCGCTGCTGCTGCTTCATAAAGTGCTGTTCCATCCATGTTTAACTGAGAACCGAAAGGAATCACAAAGCCTGCAATTTGTGGGCGCACGCCTAAATTTTCTTGAGTACACTTTAAACTCAAAGGCATGGTTGCAGAACTTGAACTGGTTGCAAATGCTGTAATTAATGCTGCACGCGTTCCTTTAAAAAAGGTAATCGGATCCATTTTTCCAAAGATCCATAACAACAATGGCAGAACTACGACACCATGAAATATAGTGGTTCCCGTAACAACAATAGCAAACTCAGCAAGACGGCTTAAAATAGAGATGTCTTCTGTTGCAATCAGCTTTGCCATCAAAGCAAAAATACCAATCGGCGCAACTTTCATCACCCAACCAACTAACATCATCATAATGTCAAAAAACTGACGTGCCAGTTGTTTGATTGAATTAAACCGCTCTCCGCCATGTACCAATGCCAAGCCCAATAACAAAGCAAACAGCACGACTGCCAAAACATTACCATCACTAAATGCTTTAAATGGATTGATGAGGGTATTTTGAATAAAATTGGTTAAAAACGAACTGGGGGTCAATGAATCTGGGCTTTTATGTTGATTCATTGCATCTTGAAACATTGCAATATCCACACCTTGTCCAACATTGAATAGATGTGTCGACGCTAAACCAAGAATAAGTGCCAATGTCGTTGTGGTCACACAACAAGCCAAGGTTATTTTCCAAACTCGACTGAGTTGACTACCCGCTTCTAAGTTTGAAACACCCACCAAGATTGAACTAAAAATAAGTGGAACCAAAAGCATTTTCAATAAACCAATAAAAATACTACTGGCGATGCTCAAACCATAAATACTGGCATCTAAAAATTGAGTATTGGGGAATTGGTTTAATAAAAATCCAAATGCCACACCAAGAATGGCTGCAATAAAAATTTGGGTGTTTAAACTCATCTTCGCTGACTATTATAAATATTTACACGTTGAACTATGCCATTGAAGTTATTTAGAATCGAGCATTTTTTTGTCACAAGCTCTGCTAAAAAATAGAAAAGCCATCACAGATGATGGCTTAATTTAGAATTAGAATCACAGCACAAACTATATTATTGATTTTCGATTTCACGTACTCGCATCAAACCTTCTTGCACCGTACTACAAACCAATTCGCCATTTTGCCACATACGACCAAAATTCAGACCGCGTGAATTTGCACTGACGGTTGCATCCATATCGTAGAGCATCCAATCATCTGCTTTTACTGGTTTATGGAAATAGATCGTATGATCAATACTGGCACATTGCAAACTTGGCGAGAGGTAATTGAGACCATGTGGGCGCAAAGCAGTCATCATCAAGGTATAGTCCGAATAAAACGCAACAATTGCCTGATTTAACGAGATATCATCCGCCTGTTCTGTAGTTAATGGCTCGTGCGTACGCAAGTAATGTGCATAAGACGGCGCTTCAGGTTGTGGTTGAAATGGGTTGGTCACATTGAGCGGACGAATTTCTACCTGACGTGGACGCATAAACGCAGCGCGAATATTTTCTGGGATAAAACTGATTAAATTTTCTTTAAGCTCTTGCTCAGCTTTTAATTCATCAGGTGCTGGATATTCTGGCTCAGCAATTTGATAATTCAAGCCTTCTTCAGGTGTTGCAAATGACACCATTGCAGAAAAAATGGTACGTCCATGCTGAATTGCACGGACTTGGCGGCTTAAGAAGCTTTTGCCATCACGTAAGCGATCCACCTCATAAATGATTGGGGCATTGATATCCCCGCCATATAGAAAGTATGCATGTAAAGAATGTACCGGGCGATCAGCAGTATATGATGCTGCTCGCAGTGCTTGCCCTAAAACTTGCCCACCAAAAACACGCTTACCAACTAAATTTCGACTTTGACCACGAAAAATATGTTCTTCAAGTTTTTCAAGGGTTAAGAGCTCTACAAGCTCTTGAGTTAACGCATTCATAAGTGACCTTTCTATATACTGACTTTATTCCAACGGCTAGGACAAAGTATTCATATTTTAGAGATTTAACTCTATTTTGCCACAAATCCACAGTGAAACATTAAATTTTCATAAACCGTATTGTCACTTCTCTTGTGCTGATGGATTGTTTAAAATACGTTTTTTAACGATAAAATCTGACAAGCTACATGCAGTTTGTCAGAAAATGACATACTGTTCTGTGCTTTAATTACAGAAAATATTTTTTATCCGCTTTATTGCGTGATTCACCATTGGCTAGGAGTATTTATGTCCAAGAGTGGCTTTGGTCAAATGTATCGTCGACTTTCGAGTAAAATACTTGACCTTGTGGTAACACCACATGTTCTTGGAGAGGTTCCTACAGAAGCTCAACCTTTAGACCCTTCAACTGAAAATTCTGAGCTCATTCAGCCCACAACTCAAAAAGTTGTCTGCTATGTTCTACAGAATTACTCACGAAGTAACGCTTTAGTTGTTGATGGTGAAACACGTCGTTTGCAGCTTCCTCCTGCACTTGACCCATTAATGATTGGCAATAGTCGCGAAAAAGCAGCGATTTTATTTTTACAACACCAAGATGAAAACAATTATTTTAATCCGCCTACGCATGCTTATCCGCCGCGTTTAGTTCGACTGATTGAATCACTTGATCAAAATGCTGAATTAGATATTGAATTAATCCCTGTCACAGTACTGTGGGGACGTTCACCAGATAAAGAAGACTCTTGGTTTAAACTGTTATTTACCGACACTTGGGCAACGCCAAGTAAAGTTAAACAGTTGATGAACATTGGTTTACATGGTCGACAGTCATTCCTTGAATTCCATGAAGCGCAATCACTTAGAGCTTTAGTGGATCATGCGAAAATTGCTCATCCCAATATTTCACCAGCCACTTATATTGTCAATCAATTAAATGACTACTTAGATCGTCAGCGTGAGGTCATTCTCGGTCCAGATTTATCTGATCGCCGTAATGTCATGCAATCACTGATTAAAGCCCCTGATGTACAAGATGCGATTCGTAAAGAAAGTATTCGCTCAAAAATCAGCATGATAGATGCTGAACATAAAGCGATTGGTTTTGTAAACGAAATTGCATCCGACTATTCTGCATCTGCTGTACGCTTTGCAGATATGGCCTTGACTCGTCTGTGGACACAACTTTATGACGGCGTTGAAGTACATAACTTCAATACTGTGCGTGAGTTAGTCAAAGACTATGAAGTGATTTATACACCTTGTCACCGTAGCCATATCGATTACTTGTTATTGTCTTATGTGATTTATAAACGTGGCTTGATGGTGCCGTATATTGCCGCTGGCGATAATCTTAACATGCCATTTGTCGGTCAATTACTGCGTGGAGGCGGTGCATTCTTTATCCGTCGCTCATTCCGTGGCAATGCACTTTATACATCGGTATTTAAAGAATATTTATTTAGCATCCTATCTAGAAACACACCTCTTGAATACTTTATCGAAGGTGGTCGTTCACGAACTGGACGTTTGTTACCCCCGAAAACTGGCATGCTCGCAATGACGGTACATGGTCATTTGCGCGGCCGTGCCAAACCAATTGTCTTTATCCCAACCTATGTCGGTTATGAGCGCTTGATGGAAGGCGCAACTTATGTCGGCGAAATGAATGGTAAGCCAAAAGAAGCTGAATCCATTTGGGGAATCTTGCAAACCCTGAAAAAAATTGAGCGTATTTTTGGTAAAGTGCATGTCAATTTTGGTGAGCCTGTTTTCTTAGATGACTTACTCAAAGCACATGGCGCTGATCAAATCACCATTGAACATAATGATGATCCAATCCCACAAGAAGTCTCAGATGCAGTAACCAGCTCGGCAAATGCTATTCTGGAAAATATCAACCGTGCTGTGGTGATCAACCCTGTTTCGTTATTGTCACTGATTTTATTGGCAACACCAAAACACACACTTGATGAAGAAATCTGCATTAAACAGCTTGATACATATCGCAAGTTATTAACCGCAAATCCTTATGATAGCCGCACTCAGGTCACGCCATTATCAGGTAAAGAAATCATTGCCTATGGTATGAAGTTAAAATTGATTAAACGTGTTCAGCACGTCCTTGGCGATATTATTGCCATTGAAGATAATCAAGCCATTTTACTGACTTACTTCCGCAATAACATTTTGCACGCTTTTGTTTTACCGTCGTTGGTCGCAGCATTGGTGGAACATAATGGTAAGATCAGTAAGTCTGATTTACTCAATGTGATTCGCACCCTTTATCCATTCTTAAAAGCAGAGTTGTTCTTAAAATGGAAAGATAGTGAAATCAAGGCTCAAGTGACTGAATATGTCGATGCTTTGGCTCAAGCGAATTTAATTTTTGTCGATGATGAAGATTTTATTTTCAGCCCTGCGCCAAACTCAGAAGACCATAATCAATTGGCTGTTTTGGCTGCTCCAGTACGTCAAAGTCTTGAACGTTATTACATGACGCTGGCTTTAATTACTCAACGTGGCTCTGGGAATATCTCTATTCGCCAAGTTGAAGAATTAAGTCACTTGGTTGGACAACGTTTATCTGTATTGTATGAGTTCAACTCACCTGAGTTCTTTGATAAAGCGTTATTCCAAAGTTTTATGAAAGTCTTAACTGAACAAGGCTATATCAAAACCAATGAAGACCATGCCATTGTTTTTGATGAGCAGTTTAGAAATGTTGCGCAATATGCCAATTTGGTGCTTGATGATGTAACTTTGCAAATGCTCCACCATATCACCTCATTTACAGATGAGGAATTAAAAGAAGCTTTAGATGCTTTAGCCGCTCAACAAGCCAAGAAGCGTTTAAAACGGAAGAAAAAATAAAAGCTTTAAAGTGCCTTTTTTCTTTGGGAGAAGGTTGGGATGATTACCTCTCCCTAACCCTCTCCTGCAAGGAGAGGGAACTTCTCAAGACCTCAATGATTGAATAATTCTAAGACTCTACGAACTAATTTATAATTTTCAGATTCTAGTGTGGTATATCTAGCTACGAAAAAATAACTGTTTCATCAATTAAATTTATTATTTCTATTTTTAGGCTCTAGCCTCACCAACAACTTATCTGCTGACTAAATTTTACAGTAGCTTCCGAAACGTCAGACTCATTCTAGCCTGTTCAATATTTGATTTTGGAATACAATGTTGCCATTCCTCCTGAATCTGCTGACTCATATAAATTAAGCTGCCAGATGACAACAAATACTCAGAAGTTACCTCATAAGCATTTATTTTTCTAAATTTTAAAATCCGCTCACCACCGAAAGAAATAATCACAACACCAGTTCCCGAAACAAGGACATCTGTTTGATCCGAATGCCATCCCATACGCGCTTGACCATTCATATAATAATTAACAAGACAATTATTTGGTTCAAAACTCAAAGTCTCTTTAATTAAATCAATAATCGGTCTTATTTCACCCAAAAAAGGAGCTTCAGGATATGACATTTGAGAATAATTATAAGATTTACCAAAACTCGCAGTTTTACGTGCTGTCATACGCTCATCCCATATTATTTTTCTATTTAAAAGAGCAAATAATTTATGGTTATCTTTTAAAAAATCTTTAATATAAATAATATCTTCCACTTAAGTCTCGCTAATTTAATTTAGTATTCTGACAATAATTTTTGCTCATAATCAATATAACAATTTTGATGTACCCACTTAAATCCTGTTGCAACCATCCTCTCCGCAAAAATTTTTTTACCTGTTTCCTTTTCGCTTTCCAAAACCAACTCTGGCAAATTCAACTCGCGCTGAAGATTTAAAATTTTCTCATGCAAAGGTTTTGGTTGATTATTTGTACAAATATATGATTTTTCTGGATGTTCCACGTGAAGCAAATGCGCTAAGAAATGTGCAAGGTCATCTATATGGATTCGATTTGACCAATGAATATTGGGATAACTTCGTGTGGTTTCTGCAAGTTTAACCATACGAGCAACGGATGTGCCATAAATTCCAGTTGGACGCACAATCACACATTTAGATGGATAAGCCTGTTGCCATTGCTGTTCCATTGCCAATAACAATTGACCCTTTTGATCACTTGGAATAGGCGTTGACTCATCATCAATACGCTCACCACAGTTTTCTCCATAAACACGTGTCGATGAAACCACAATAATTCTTTTGAGCGGATGGCCTTTTAAAGCCCTCACAATTGGCTGCACCGAATCTACATAGGTTTGTTGATAATTTTCTATATCACTTAGCGGAGAATTTCGAGTTGGTGCGAGCAATACATACATCACATCGAGAGGCTGAATTTGCGCTAAATCGAGTTGTTGAATGTCTTGAATCAAATGTTGTGCGAAATCATCATCTTTCGCACTGCGGCTAACTGTGGTAATTTGGTGATCTTGCTGAAATAATTGTTTGGCAACACGTTGCGATGTTTTACCATAACCAATAAATAGAATATGCATTACACGACCTATTCTTCGAAACCGATTTTCAAAATCAATCAAACTTAAGTTGAGGGGACATGGCTGCCGTCCATCAATTGCAAGGGGTTGGCAATGCCGCCGCTGCTTTACTTGAAAAACTAAATATTTTCACCACAGATGATTTGCTGTTTCATTTGCCACGTGATTATGAAGATCGTAGCACGATCATTCCGATGAACCAATTACAAGTCGGTCGTAGTTATCTCATGGAAGGCGTGGTCAGATCAATCGATATGCCACCTGGTAAACGCAAATCGATGGCGATTTTATTGCAGGATGATTTTGGCAAGGTTACTTTACGCTTCTATCATATCTATAAAGCACTCACAGATCGTGCTAAAGCGGGTAATCGTTTAAGAATTTTTGGGGAAGTCCGTGTTGGCGCTCGTGGCCTTGAACTTTACCATCCTGAGATCCAGTTAATTACTGAACATACAGCACTCCCTAAAACCCAACTGACAGCAATTTACCCTGCTACCGAAGGCCTAACTCAACCCAAATTACGTGAATATGTTAAGCAAGCTTTAAACCAACACGCTGATGCTTTACCTGAGTTATTACCTGAAAAATTCACCAATGGTTATGCGCTTAAACAGGCGCTGGAGTATATTCATCACCCTCCTGTAAATGCCAATATGCTACAACTTTCACAAGGTTCTCACCCTGCTCAACAACGTTTAATTTTTGAAGAATTGGTTGCACATCAAATCAGCCTATTAACCCGACGTGCTTATATTCAAAAAATTGCAGCGCCAGCATTTTCAACCAGTAAAAAATTTGCAAAAGCCTTATTGGCAAGCTTACCTTTCGAAATGACCAATGCACAAAAACGTGTATCAAATGAAATTGCCAAAGATTTAAAACAAAACAAACCCATGTTGCGACTGGTTCAGGGCGATGTAGGTGCAGGTAAAACATTGGTTGCAGGTGTTGCGGCTTGTCATATTTTGGAAGAAGGCTGGCAAGTCGCACTGATGGCACCGACTGAAATTTTAGCTGAACAGCACTATATCAATTTTAAGAAATGGTTCGAGCCACTCGGTTTAAATGTGTCATGGCTTTCAGGCAAACAAAAAGGCAAGGCACGCGCTGCGGCTGAACAAACCATTAAGGATGGAACTGCCAATATTGTGGTGGGTACCCATGCTCTATTTCAGGACAATGTTACATTTTCCAAACTTGGTCTCGTGATTATTGATGAACAACATCGTTTCGGGGTAGATCAACGTCTAGCTTTACGTAATAAAGGCGTGGATAACACCACACCACACCAATTGGTCATGACAGCAACACCAATCCCTCGCACACTGGCAATGTCTGCCTATGGCGACCTAGATACTTCAGTGATTGATGAATTGCCTCCTGGACGTACTCCCATTCAAACAGTCACGATTCCTCTTGATAGACGTGAAGAAGTCTTGAATCGTATAACCATGAACTGTGCTGAAGGTAAACAGGCATATTGGGTCTGTACACTGGTCGAACAATCAGAAACTCTCGATGCTCAAGCCGCAGAAGCCACCTATCAAGAGATTAAAGATCGCTTTCCGCATATTAATATCGGCTTAGTTCATGGGAAAATGAAAGCCGATGAGAAGCAATTGGTCATGCAACAATTCAAAGACAATGAATTACAACTGCTGATTGCAACAACAGTCATTGAAGTCGGTGTTGATGTCCCAAACGCTTCCATTATGGTGATTGAAAACGCTGAGCGCTTAGGGCTTTCTCAGTTGCACCAGTTACGTGGCCGTGTCGGTCGTGGTGCAACCGCAAGTTTTTGCGCCCTGCTCTATAAGCATCCCTTATCACAAAATGGCCAAGAGCGTTTACGTATCATGCGCGAAACCAATGATGGTTTTATCATTGCAGAAAAAGATTTGGAAATTCGAGGACCGGGTGAATTACTGGGGACCAAGCAAACAGGAGATTTGGGTTTCCGTGTTGCCAAGTTAGAACGAGATGATCATTTACTCAATCAAGCGCATTATGTTGCCAGCCAAGTCCTGAAAGATGCTCCAGAAAATGCTGAAGCTTTATTAAAACGGTGGTTACCTGAAGCGCCAAGATATGCCTATGTATAAAGATCTATATAAACATCCATGCATAAGTGTCTTAGCTCGGATGTTTGATTAATTCCGCCTAATGATATGAAAGTTGCAATCCTATGAATATATCAAGTTTAAGTGTTATCAAGCTTAAAAAATCTTGGGTTGATCTATTTAGCTCACTATGAGAAATTAATAACAAATAAGAATAGAACAGGCCATGCTCCAATTTATCAATCAACTTCTCCATAAAAGCATTCAAAGCATTTCCCCTTGCTTACTTTGCGGGATAGATCAACAAAAAAAGCATTCTCTCTGTAATGATTGTTGGGCACAGCTTCCGTGGTATAAGCAATATATTGAACGGCATCAACAAAAAATTCTTTGTGCTCATCGTTATGACTTCCCAATAGATCGCATTATCCAAGTCTATAAATATGAACAACAACTGCATTATCAAAATCTATTAGCACAAAGTTTATTAAATTTAAGCTTACCTAAAATTCAGGCCATTGTTCCTATGCCCATTTCTAATGATCGCTTAAAAGAACGTGGCTACAATCAAATGCTAATTATCGCTAAAATCATGGCAAGACAATTAAACATCCCCGTATGGCAACCTGTAATTCGAGAAGCACAACATTCACAAAAAGGGCTAAGCAGAATTGAGCGCTTAGAAAATATTGAATATCAATTTAAAATAATTAAAACAGAAAAACGAAAATTTAAAAAAATACTGATTATTGATGATGTCGTGACCACAGGTAGTTCAATTCATGCTTTAACCCATGCTTTAGAAAACTTAGGATGCCAGCAAATTTATAATGCTTGTATTGCTGCAGCTCTATAAATTTCCATTATCGCTTAGCGATACAAACATAGAGAAGCAAACATCGTAAAAATTATGAATGGATTAAATTTGCTTTACACCATGGGATCACGATCTCTTTGGTCAATGGCGCTAAAAGCGTTTGCGCATCATCCAAATCAATCCATTTCATTTCAGCAATTTCTGCATTAATTTTTGGTGTTTGCTCTAGGTCAACTTGATAGAGATAACTCACTAATTGAAAGTCTGCTTCATTGGCTGCTTTTGTTTCAAAACGCCCAATAAACTGAGTAATCTCTGCTTGAACACTAATTTCTTCTAAAATCTCACGCAACATGGTCTGCTCAGGTGGTTCATTGGGCTCAAGCTTTCCACCAACCTGCATAAAAAATTGTGTATTTTGCTTTCTCACCAAGAGCAATTGATTTTTATCATTCAAAATCACAGCTGCCGCGACAGTAATTACATTCATAAGTTTTAAAAATAGAAAAAACACAATATATTGTGACAGTAATAAATTTAAAAACAATATATTGTGTTTTAGTTTTTAACCAAATCTACGATCTGCTTGATCTAATTTCACCAATTCTTCACGTTCTTTCACACCCCATTTTGGTTCTGGCGCTTGATAGTGATTAAAGTGAGTCAAAATTTCTTCGATCGAAGCAGAATCAATCAACTGATCTGTAAAACGTGCTTTAGAAAAGCCTTTGTCTGTCGTAAGTTGAATAAATTTCAATAAATCATCATAAAAACCTTCAACATTTAAAAATGCACAAGGTTTTAAATGAATTCCCAATTGCGCCCACGTCCATTGCTCAAAAATTTCCTCAATGGTTCCTGCTCCACCAGGCAATGCAATAAAGCCATCAGAAAGCTCAGACATTTTTGTTTTACGTTCATGCATATTTTTAACAATATACAGCTCGGTCAAATCTGGATGTGCCAATTCACGATCCACCAATCCCTGAGGGATCACACCAATCACTTTGCCTCCTGCTGCCAAAGCGCTGTCAGCAACAATACCCATTAACCCTGAACGGCCACCACCATAGACCAAAGTTTTCCCTTGCTTGGCGATTGTTTCACCAGTCAGCTCCGCAACATCAGCGAAAATTTGATCCGTACCTAATGATGAACCACAAAAAATAGCAATAGAATTCATAAATTTAACCTAACTTTAATTTTGTCATGCTAAAAATGCAGACGGCCAATCAAGATTTTTTTTACAAAACAGCAATGTAATGAGTGTTTTTCCTAAAATCCTTGTCTAAAATACACACATCAAATTGACACCACACTGCGCAAGGGAGAAAAGACATAATGCTTGAAGCCTTTTACGCCACTGAGCGCGGTAGCTTAGAAGATGCAACAATTAATGGTGGATTCGACCTACACCCTGAATTGGTATGGGTTGACCTCATTGCACCTTCACAAGAAGAACAAGAATGGGTTTTAGATGCTTACCAGCAAAATCTACCAACTCTTAAATCTTTAGAAGACATTTCATCCTCTGCACGATTCTACCGTGATGATGATGGGATTCTACATATCAGTACTTATTTTTTAACAAAAAATAAAAATTACCAAGTTGAAGGCGATCCCGAAGATACTTCAAACATGCTTGCCAATGTGCAAACGGTTGCGTTCATTTTGCATAAAGACCGCTTATTTACCTTACGTGGTGAAAAGTTGGTTGCCTTTCGTGCCTTTCGCGCACGCGCACGCCGTAATGACTATGAAATTGAATACAAAGATCCGACATGGATTCTTTTAGGCTTATTGGAAGCAAAGCTAGATGAGCTTGCGGATATCTTAGAAGATATCCACAAAGACTTAGAGTTATATTCCACAGAAGTCCTAAACGTACGTCATCGTGAAATGATTTTAGACTTAGATGACATGATTACCCGCTTAGCACAAAAGGAAGATATGCTTGGAAAAGCGCAACTTTGTCTGATTGACTTACGTCGTGTCTTGACCTTTCTGTCCCGTCCTCGTGCCTTGGGGAGTCATATCTATGATGCAGATATTCGAGAGTTGAGTGAGGATGTCCGCTCACTTGTCGAACACGATGCGTTCTTGTTCCAAAAAGTACGATTCTTGCTTGATACCACCTCTGGATTTATTAACACTGAACAGAACGATACCATTCGTCGCTTCTCCATCTTACCCAGTATGCTTGCGCCACCGATGTTGATTGCCAGTATTTATGGGATGAACACTGAAATTCTGCCATTTGCCCATGGCCACTGGAGCTTTTATGTGGTGATTACCATCTTAATTGCTTTCTTTGTAGGGCCTTTGGCTTACTTTAGATGGAAGAAATGGATTTAAATACTCCACTCCTTCTGTTGGATTGTGTTGAGATTTACAATCGTTCAAAATCCATTAGTCAATAAAAAAGCACCCTTAGGTGCTTTTTTACATCAATCTTGCATATGTTAAATTAATTTCAAGTCATCTTGCAAATGGCAAGCTTGAATAATTTTCATCATCTTTTCAGGCACTGCTTTAAACTGTAGCCCCTGAAGATTTGATGTTTGACGTAACCACTGCACAAACACAGATAAAGCAAGGGTACTGCCATGTTCAAGCTGTGATAGATTCACAGTTATTGGAAAATTTTTCTCATTTTGAATCGCTCTCAAACCATTTAAATAATAGCTTTCAGCATTCTCGTAAGCAATTTTACCGCTAACATATAATTCCTGATTTTTAAATTCAATCACTCGCTTGCACCTATCTATGTTATGAGCTTACTTCTTAACAGCAGCGTCTGCATCAGGCTTGAATGTTGCAATTGCTTTATCAATATTGCCACCGTTGCGTTGCACGTTCGCAGCAAATTGGTTACGGAATTGCAAACCTAGATCGATACCAGACACATTCAAATTACGTACTTTCCATTGGCTACCTGCATCAGACAATTGGAAAGATACAGGGATCTTTTCGCCATTGTTATTGAAGTCTAAAGTAACGACAGGAAACTTGCTGTTGGTTGCCTTATACGGACGCATTGAATACGATTGATTTGAATACTTTGCAAATGCGCTACCATAATTCTCAATCAAAGTATTACGGAAGTTTTGTTCAAATTGCGCACGTTGAGCAGGAGTACTGCTATTTGCATAAGTTCCCATCACAATACGTGTAAACGCTTGACCATCGACATAAGGATCAAGGTTTTGGCGAACAATCGCTTTAACAGTAGCAGGGTTTTGCAATTTACCTTGATCTGCTTTTAAGCGTGAAATCAGGCCATCAGCAACACGTTTAACAAATGCTGGTGGTGCTTCTGCTGGAGCAGCTTGAGCGGCAGTCGCCACCATAGTTGCTAAAATAGTTGCAGTAAAAGTTTGTTTTAACAGCATGTTCATTTTCAATAACTCCTCTAATGCCTATTCAACAAATGAAGTTTGAGCATCAGTTGTTTCAGTGGATGCAGATGCATCTTTAGCTTCCGATGCGCCAGTTGATGATTTTCCTGCACCACCCGTAATAAATTTAGTAATCAAATCCTCTAGATCCATCGTACCTTGGGTGTTTTCAATGCTTTCACCACGTTTAATGTAGTTAATGCCACCACCTGGTACGATTTTCAAATATTTTTCGCCTAAAAGACCATTGGTTGCGACCATTATGTAAGCATCTTCATCAATATTTGTGATGGATTTCATGTTACCTAACAGTTGCGTTTCCATTTCTTTTTGTTTCTCAGGTGTCGCAGCCTGATAGTCAGCACTGTAATGTAAATCGCCTAGCGCATTTTCTTTTACTTTTTTCAACTGTTCTGCATTGAATGTTGTCAATGAACCATCTAAATCGAATTTAACTGTTGCATGACGTGTCACAGGATCAAGTGTAATTGCGTCAACTTGTCCAATTTTAACACCACTCATGGTCACTTTGGCACGCGGTTTTAAACCATTCACATTGTCGAATGTTGCAGTCATTTCATAACTATCTTTTAAGTTTGTACCCACCAAGCCACTCACTTTCATAGCTAAAAAGAACAGAGCGAGACCAAAAATGATGACAAAAATACCGACGGTCAGCTCACTAGCACGTGATTTCATTAAACACCTCCGAACATGACCGCAGTCAACACGAAATCAAAACCTAAAACACATAACGATGAATACACAACAGTACGTGTCGTAGATGTTGCGATACCTTCAGATGTTGGTTCACAAGCATAACCTTGATACACCGCAATCCAAGTACAAATTAAAGCGAATACTAAACTTTTTATGATGGTCCCGTTAAACACATCTTTCATAAACTGAGTACTACTCAGAATACCACTCCAGTACGAGCCTTCGTCTGCGCCGAGAAAATCAACTCCAACCATTTTGCCGCCCATAATACCAATCGCAGCAAAGATCACAGATAGCATCGGTAAACTGACAATACCCGCCCATAAACGTGGAGAAATCACGCGCTTTAACGGATCAACACCGATCATTTCCATACTGGATAATTGTTCAGTCGCCTTCATTAAGCCAATTTCTGCGGTCAAAGCAGAACCTGCACGACCAGCAAAAAGTAAGGCAGCCACAACAGGCGCAAGTTCACGCAACAAGGTTAAAGCCACAGCCGCACCCAACATTGCTTCACTACCAAAAGTGACCAAGATGTTATACATCTGCAAACCGAGTACTGCACCGATGAACAGACCAGATACAGCAATGATCAATAAAGACAGTACGCCTACTCGATACATCTGATAAATGAAAAGTTTTACACCAAGTATTGTTGGCAAAGAGAATAAAATGCGCAACAACATGAGCATTGCAACACCAATGCCCTGAACACGTTCTAGAACGCGTCTACCCAATAAGGCAATAGCATTCATGAACTAACCTCATTACTTAAATAGGCTTGATGACTAAATTGATAATCAACAGGACCTTCAACTGAACCTGTTAAAAATTGCTGTACAAATGGAGAAGCGTGTTGTTGCAATTGCTCAGGTGTCCCCTCGCCTTGCACCTTACCTTCAGCCACAACATAAATATAGTCAGCAATTGATAATGTTTCATCAACATCATGTGAAACAATAATTGTTGTTAGATCTAAAGCATCACGTAATGATCGAATTAATCGGGTCAAAACCCCCATCACAATCGGATCTTGCCCAGCAAAGGGTTCGTCATACATAATCAAGTCTGGGTCAAGCGCAATCGCACGAGCAAGCGCCACGCGTCGATTCATCCCGCCAGAAAGTTCTGCGGGCATTAACTTTTCAGCACCACGCAAACCAACCGACTCTAATTTTAGTGCCACCAACTCAGCAATTAAATTTTCTGGTAATTTTGTATGTGCGCGAATTGGAAAAGCAACATTTTCATAGACGGTCATGTCGGTAAATAACGCACCACTCTGAAATAACATCCCCATACGCGCACGTGCAGCAAAAAGCTCATTACGTGACATCGAAGCAATGTTTTTCCCATCAAGTCGTACTTCACCAGCATCTGGGCTAAGCTGACCACCAATGAGCCGTAACAGGGTTGTTTTACCCGTTCCAGATGGTCCCATGATTGCGGTAATTTGCCCACGACGAATTTGCAAACTCACATTATCGTAGATAACGCGTTCACCTCGGTTAAAACTTAAATTTTTGACTTCAATTAAAGCTTCAGCTTCGGAATGACTGTGTTTATTCATAGCTGAACTTTTTCCTGCATTTATCAGCCCACATACTATACTCTTAAATATCTATATGTTTTGTAATTAAAAGATAATAAAAAATCATAAAGAATATTCATCTTTATAAATAAGGTTACTTGGTCTATTTTTAGTTTTTTACTTTTAAATTTTATTTAATGAGCAAATAGATTATCTAAAAAGCAGGCTATAAAAAAAGTACCCAACATTTGAGATCAATAAAAGTGAGAACATGTATAACATAATTACCTCAAAGAAATCACCAACTTTATTAGATTCAATTTTTCATAAGTTAAGTCTAACTGTTTTATTAAATAAATTGAACTATGTCACACTTTATTTTACCAAATACTTTTCAACTTGCAATAAAAAACCAGCCTTTAGGCTGGTTTTTTATTAAAAATATCTAATTAATCGTTGAATTTGCGACGCGGACGGTCTGCATTGAATTCACGCTTTGGACGATCTTCACCACCAAATTCACGTTTAGGACGATCTTCACCGCCAAACGCACGTTTAGGGCGATCTGAATTAAATTCACGCTTCGGACGATCTTCACCACCGAATGTACGCTTAGGACGATCATCACCGAAAGAACGTTGTGGACGGTCACCGAAACCACCTTCACGGCGTGGTGGACGATCACCAAAATCACGCTTAGGACGATCAGCAAAACTACCTTCACGACGTGGTTTGTAATCTACGCTGTTGCCACGGTTGTCATCATTCGAGTTAAAACGAGGTTTATCGTTAAAACCGCCTTCACGACGTGGACGATCAGAGTTGAAATCACGCTTAGGACGATCTTCACCACCGAATGAACGTTGTGGGCGGTCACCGAAACCACCTTCACGACGTGGTGGACGATCACCAAAATCACGCTTAGGACGATCTTCACCACCGAATGAACGTTGTGGACGATCACCGAAACCACCTTCACGGCGTGGTGGACGATCACCAAAATCACGCTTAGGACGGTCATCACCATAAGATGGACGATCACCACGTGGTTTGTCATCGAAGCTACGGCGTGGGCGATCATCACCACCTTCACGACGTTTGAAGTTTGATTCACCTTCAAAACGACGACCACCGCCGAAACCGCCACGACCGCCTTCACGACGACCACCACCGTTACTACGACCACGACCGCCACCATCACGACTACCGCGAGCTGGAGGTGGAGATGGTTCTAAACCTTCGATTTCAGAAACACTTAAACGCGCTTCTAAATAATCTTCTAAAGCACGGATTTTACCGCGTTCACGGTAAGTTGCTAAAGTGATTGCTTTACCGGTACGACCCGCACGACCTGTACGACCAATACGATGCACATAATCTTCATTCTTCATTGGAAGACCGAAGTTAATTACGTGAGAGATTGTTGGTACGTCAAGACCACGAGCAGCTACGTCTGTAGCAACAAGAATTTTTGCACGACCTTCACGGATACTGCGTAAACGACGGTTACGTACAGTTTGTGGCATAGCACCATGAAGCGCAACAACTGAAAGACCTGCTTCTGCAAGCTCTTCAGCAAGCATATCTGTATCTTCTTGAGTTGAAGCAAATACTACTGCTTGATCTACGTCTTCTTCATTTAACCAATGCGTAAGCAATTTTTTCTTATGCTCAAAGCCATCAGTCCAATGTAAAGTTTGGGTAATATCAGTATTTGTAGAATGACCTGTTTCAATTGCAATACGTTCAGGTTCGTTCATCATGCGTTCAGCAAGATTAATGATACGTGGTGCAAATGTTGCAGAGAACATTAATGTTTGTTTACGATTTAAAGCTAAATCGCTGATTGCTTCTAGGTCTTCAGAGAAACCTAAGTCAAGCATACGGTCAGCTTCATCGACGATTAAAGCATCAACTAAATCAAGTTTAATTTGACGACGGTTTACAAGATCAAGTAAACGACCTGGAGTCGCAACAACAACTTGTGCACCTTTTAATTGTTGGATTTGCTTACCAAAAGGCATACCACCCATAATTGCTGCAACACGTACACCTTTCATATGGCGTACAAATGCAATCGCATCTTGACATACTTGTTGTGCAAGTTCACGAGTAGGTGAAATCACCAAGATATTTGGTTGAGTTACTGCTTTCATACGATCTTTAAATGGTACAAAAGTATCTTGACCAGCTAAAGCGTTTAACGTAGGGAGTAAGAATGCAGCAGTTTTACCAGAACCAGTTTGGCTTGATACTAGAAGGTCTTTTCCTTCTAAAGCCGCTGGAATAGATAGTTCTTGAACAGGAGTCGGCGTAGTAAAACCAAGACTCTCGAGTGCTTTCTGTAGCGACTCGTCTAATGAAAATTCAGCAAAAGTTTTGCTCATAGAGATATTCACCCTAATGTGGGTGCTCCATTAATATATGGTCTGATGGACATCGGCAAAAAGCGGCACAGCAATAATCGCTGAAAATATAGAATCAGCGGCGATCCGAGAACGACGATGCGTATAACGCACATTTGATAACAGCCGCAACCTGAAGGAATCGCTTAAGCGATTGGGTGGGGCGCGAAATATTGTCCTCTCTTTGGACCGGACGCGCATACACAATATAGAAGAGAAATGTTCAGGTAATGAACGAAATTTAGTGCGTGCGCAGAGTATAACAGAATTTATAATAATGTCACGAAGTTTTATTGTTTTTTCCTGTATTGTATTAAATCATTCATAATATTCAGGAATTAAATAAAAAACTTGATCTACAACTAGACTCTCATCCTCAATAATATCTGCTACAGCGACCGCTAAACACTAAATGGTAAACTCACTTAGAATAATCATATTGGATTGCCAATGATATGTGCCTAAAGCGCACTCTCCTGTTTGTTTATTTTTCTGCATTAAATATTGAATATTTTCAGGTGTGCTTGCACTGCCCAAAAATGTTTGTCCATCTATAATGACCCAAAAGTCTATGTTTTGCAGCGCAACATCTTCATGAGGAATTGTATGATGGGTTTTTAGACTAAATTTTTCATTTTGATAAATAGTTTTCAATTGATTTATTCCGAGTTAGTTTTTGGATTTCATCTAAGTGCCACCATTAATTCGATAAATTCTATACCGTGCCTGTTCTGCAAGCTCTTCTTTATCTGAATGCGTATATTCTTCTATTAAATTGATAGCTTCTACTGTACCTATTTCTTGTAATACCCAAAGACATCTTTTGAAATAGGTAGAATCCTCTTCACTAGCTAAATATGCCAAGTGAGGTTTTAAAAAAATTGCTCGCTTTATATAAGGAATAGCATAAGGATCTTTTCTCATTTGAAGATCCCAAATAATTTCTATATGAGCCAGATGCTCTAATAGCAATAATCTTTCGCATTGCTCTTGAGTTGTTTTAGATTCATCTATTTTAAGATATGGATTTCCCTGTTCCATTTTTTGGCTCATAGATTTAAAACCAAATAACTTTTTTACTTTATCCAGTAAATTTCTCACCCTTAGCTTCCCCCAATAAGTTGTATTATTTTTTATATAAGTACTATTCGCTAGGTCTTGCAATCACAGAAGTTTAAACAACGACATTCAGTATTGGTAGTATCGCATTAAATCACAACCCATAAAAAAGCCTTCATAAAAATGAAGGCTTTTTAAAACTCAATCTACACAAGTATAAATTACTTCGCAGCTTCACCCCAAGCAGGAACAACAGCTTGCATCAATGGTTTTAACATTTTCATAGAACACGCAATCACTTGACCATTTTCCATAGAATCTGAACCACCACGAGCATCAACGACTGTACCACCCGCTTCTTTCACCATAAGCTCGCCTGCTGCGATATCCCAAGGTTTTAAACCGAGCTCAAAATAACCATCTAAACGACCAGCTGCGACATAAGCCAAGTCTAATGCAGCAGAACCTGCACGACGATATTGTGCACCAGCTTCAGTTACATTTAATAATGATTCAAAATGGTTTTTCGCATAAGAAACAATCTCACCATTACGTTTAGCGCGGTAAGCATGACCTACACCCATAAAGGTATTTTCAAGACTGTCTTTAACATTCACACGAATACGACGTTGATTCAACATTGCGCCACGACCACGGCTTGCAGAGAATAGCTCATCTTTCACAGGGTCATAAATAACACCGTGTTGAGTTACACCTTTATGTTGAACTGCAATAGATACACAGAAATGTGGGAAAGCATTGATAAAGTTTAAAGTACCATCAAGAGGATCAATCACCCAACACCAATCGGCATCATGACCTTTACCTTCTTGTAGCCCAAACTCTTCACCAAGGAAGCTGTGATTTTTATAACTTTTACGAAGCGTATCAATAGTCAACTGCTCGATATAACGATCTACACGAGTCACTGGACCATCAATTCCTTTTTCTTCGACTTGTAGATCGAGTTTATGACGATTTTGATGCGCTTTTAAAAGCTCTTGACCAACTAACTGAGCCGCACGCGCAGCCATCACCACCATAGGTTCCATTGAACACCCACTACAAATTTGAAGATACTGATAAAGAATAATGCATAAAAGCGCCGACATTTTAGCAAATATCGGCGCTTTTTGGGAAATTTTGTTTCTAAAATTTTACAACTTCAATTTTTACATGAGCTTAAACGTGTTGTACTAGCTTTAACCATGCCTGTTCAATCGAGTTTTGAATACCTTTTTCATCTAAACCACAGTCTTGAAGCATTTCAGAGTGGCTTGCTTGTGCAAGAAATTCATCAGGTAAACCTAAGTTTAAAATTGGCTTCAGAATTTGTGCCTGTGCCAAGAACTCATTTACGGCACTACCCGCACCTGCCATCACCGCATGTTCTTCAACAGTAACAAATAAGTGCGTTTTATCTGCCAAATCACGAATAATTTGTTCATCCAGTGGTTTCACAAAACGCATATTGATCACACGAATTGCGATATCCAATGTTGGTGCGAGTTGTTTTGCTGATTCAAGCGCAGGTTGAACACGACTGCCAAAAGCCAAAATCGTGATACCGTCTTCGTGTTCAGTATTGAGTTCTAACAATATTTCAGCTTTACCAATTTCCAGCTCAATCAACTGTTGTTGAATTTCTACACCTAAACCATTACCGCGAGGATAACGTACTGCAGTTGGCCCTTTGTATAGATATGCTGTATGCAACATTTGGCGACATTCGTTTTCGTCTTTTGGCGCCATGATCACCATATTGGGAACAGTACGCATATAAGCATAGTCATAAGCACCAGCATGCGTAGGACCATCTTCACCGACTAAGCCTGCACGATCAATACCAAAGGTCACATCAAGATTTTGTAAAGCAACATCATGAATCAGCTGGTCATAACCGCGTTGCAAGAAGGTTGAATAAATCGCCACAACTGGCTTTAGTCCTTCACAAGCCATACCGGCGGCTAATGTCACAGCATGCTGTTCTGCAATAGCAACATCGAAGTAGCGCTCTGGAAATTGCTTAGCAAACTGTACCATGCCTGAGCCTTCACACATAGCAGGGGTAATCGCGAGTAATTTGTCATCTTGTGCAGCTTCATCGCAAAGCCATTGCCCAAATACATCTGAATATTTTGGTGCTAAATTTTTAGTAGCTGAAGCATTAATTTTGCCAATCGCATGATATTTAATTTGATCCGCTTCAGCAGGCGCAAAACCCTTACCTTTCACAGTATAGACATGGATCAGGCGTGGCCCTTTACGTTTTTTAAGCGCATTAAAGACTTGGACCAGTTGCTCAACATTATGGCCATCAAATGGGCCAAAATAATCAAAACCAATCGCTTTAAATAGATTATCCGCGGCATCAGTCGCAGATTGATGTAAGCGAGAGTTGTAGTTCCATTCAGGACAATCCTGTACAAAAGCTTGCCCTTCTTCATCAATATTGATGAATTGCCCTTGTTCCCAAATTGCAGCCAAATGCTTAGCAAAACCACCAGTGCTACATGAAATCGACATATCATTGTCGTTGAGTACCACCAACAAATCAGCATTATGTGCCACTGCATCATTCATGGCTTCAAATGCCATTCCAGCAGTCATCGCACCATCACCAACGATGGCAACAACTTCACAAGGATCTTTTTGATAACGACGTGCCAAGGCCATGCCCAAGCCAGCAGAAATTGCAGTCGATGAATGTCCTACACCAAAAGTATCGAATTCGGATTCATCACGTGCTGGAAAAGCTGCCAATCCATCTTTAGAACGGATAGTCATCAATTGCTCACGGCGTCCTGTAAGAACTTTATGTGGATACGCCTGATGGCCTACATCCCAAACTAAACGATCTCTTGGGGTTTCAAAACAATAGTGTAAGGCGACTGTTAACTCTATAACGCCAAGGTTTGCACCAAAATGCCCGCCACTTTGTCCAGCAGCATACAAAATAAATTGACGCAATTCGTCTGCGACCTGCGGCAATTGGCTTTGCTCAAACTGACGTAATTGTTGAGGATGATTAATTTCATTCAACAAAGGCGTAACAGGACGATGACTAGGTATTTCGGTATACAACATATGTGGCAAAGCCTTCTAAAGCCTGGCAAATCTAGCTAGGTAAACGGGTTAGCATGATTGTGAGAACAAATCATATCACATTCGATCAGCCACATTTATAATGATGCGTCATTGGAACTTCCAAGTCAGCTAGTGTGCTATTGGTGTCAATTATCATGAATAATCTATCTATATATCAACTATTATCGTGTGCTTTATACAAAAAAGAAATTTTTATAGCAATGTTATCTATAAAAACATGCTTTACAAACCTACCAATGTCCAAGCATTACGCTATACTTTAGCCAATTTCTAAACAAATAGATGGAAGATTCTGTGTCAATAGAGTTTGTTGCCACTTCAAAATTACCCACTGCTTATGGTGATTTTAAAATTTCTGTATTTCAAGATCCACAAACAGGTGAAGAGCATGTTGCTCTTTCTAAGGGTTTAGAAATCGCGCCTACAAACCCCGTTTTAGTTCGTATTCATTCAGAATGTTTAACTGGCGATGCCTTTGGCTCATTAAAATGTGACTGTGGTCCT
The DNA here is from genome assembly GCF_048551735.1 of Acinetobacter legionensis. Lineage (NCBI taxonomy): Bacteria > Pseudomonadati > Pseudomonadota > Gammaproteobacteria > Moraxellales > Moraxellaceae > Acinetobacter > Acinetobacter legionensis. Next base: position 221,148 of record NZ_JBIMBV010000001.1, on the reverse strand, counting down.
CAATTGCACAACACCATGAAAATGATGAATGAAGCAGGTCAGGGTGTGATTTTATATTTGCGCCAAGAAGGTCGTGGTATTGGTTTGACCAATAAAATCCGTGCTTATGCGCTGCAAGATCAAGGGCACGATACTGTTGATGCAAATTTATTGTTAAACCTACCTGCTGATGCACGTAAATATGATATGTGTAGCATCATGCTTGATCATTTACAGGTCAAACAAGTTAAACTCATTACCAACAATCCATTAAAATTAAAAGCTTTAACAGATTTAGGTATTGATGTATTAGATCGTGTACCGTTGACAGTGGGCTTAAATAAGTTCAATGAAGATTATTTAAAAACCAAACATGACCGTATGTCTCATATGTATGAGAAAGATGATTTTTAAATAATCACTAAGTTAAATAATAGGAGACTGAACTAATGAAATTAAGCTCAATCTTATTTGCAATCATTCTCCTTTTATTCAACGCATATGATTCAAAAGCCTAATCTGCAATCATTCAATAATTAAAACAGCTCCAACAACAAGGTCACTTTTTGCCCGACATTTTTTATATTCTGAGATCCAAAATCCTTAATTAAAGCAAAAACTCGATTAGCTATGAAAAATTTTTAGATATTATTGGCCTAGAAAGCTCAGATATTATTTTAAATACTTGGGTATATGTTGAAGTCATTAATAAGTTAATTGAACAAAAGAATCAGTAAAACCATAACATCTCTAATAATTCACTAATTTTTATAAATAAAACATCAAGAAAGATTTTGCTCTCTCGGATGGCGACAGGGATGTCACCGTTGGGCAAGGATGACAGGAGTCCCCTTTGCCCAACTAAGGATTTTTGTTTCTTTCATCCCTGAAAAGAAAGGAATCATCTACACTTCTTCATCTAAATGTTTAAATACAATATTTTGTAAAATAGAATCATATCGTCATCGAGAAAATTTGCGTTTCAGGTTTTCTACGTTTTAAATGCAAATCAAACGCCATACAGATATTACGGACAAAAGGTTTCCCTTGCTCCGTGATCACAATCCGATCCACTTCAATATTCAATAAACCATCGTGCTGCATTTCAACAAGCTGTTGAATCACATCACCACGTTCGGCAAAATCCATCATGTGATCTGACCAAGAGGTTTGAAAGGTACACATCAAATTCAAAATATGTTGACGAATCTTTAAATCTTCTACACTTAACACATGCCCTTTCACCACAGGAATTTCATCATTTTCAAGACAACTGTAATAAGCTTCTAAATTTTTTTCATTCTGTGCAAAGCTATACCAACTATCACCAATTGAAGATAGACCCAATCCGATCATGACTTGTGTTTTTGATGAGGTATAGCCCATAAAATTACGATGCAAAGTACCTGCATGAAATGCTTGATACATCTCATCCCGATCTAAAGCAAAATGATCCATCCCAATCTCATGATAACCATGGGCTAAAAGTTGCTTTTTCCCTTCTTCATATAGCGTTCGTTTCATTCCATCTTTGGGCACATCATGATCTTTAAACCCACGCTGTCCATTGCCCTTAATCCAAGGCACATGGGCATAACTATAAAAAGCCAAGCGATCTGGCATTAAAGTATTAGTCAAATCAATGGTATGCAATACATCTGCTAATTTTTGAAATGGCAAACCAAAAACCAGATCATGTGAAATGGATGTATAGCCAATGTCACGTGCCCATTGCGTGACTCTTTCTACATTTTCAAAGGGCTGGACACGATGAATGGCTTTCTGAACATTCTCATTATAGTCTTGCACACCATAGCTGACACGGCGAAAACCAAGCTCATATAAGGCCTGTAACTGTTCTCGTGTGGTATTATTGGGATGCCCTTCAAAACTAAATTCATAACGATCCGCAATATTGGCTTTGGCTAAAATACCCTGAATTAATTGTTGTAAATGCTCAACTGAAAAAAATGTTGGTGTCCCACCCCCCAAATGGATTTCTTTAATGATGGGTCTGTCTTCTAGCAACTGACAATATAAATCCCATTCTTTTAAAACTGCTTGAATATAGGGTAGTTCAACATCATGCCGTTTAGTGACTTTTTTATGGCATCCGCAAAAAGTACATAGACTTTCACAGAACGGTAAATGAATATAAAGACTGATGCCTTCAGCGAGATTAGACTCATCAAAAGAGCGCTTTAGCGTTTGTTTCCATTGTTGCAGCGAAAATGAAGCCTCATCCCAATATGGAACCGTTGGATAACTAGTATAACGGGGTCCAGCAACATTGTATTTTTGAATCAAGGAACAACTCATATTCACTGCTCGATACGCAATTAACATTCAAAATGAAATAAACCCAAAATTGAATTTATCCTCAATACATTGTGCTGAGCTTAAGGATAGATTTCAACCTAGCGAATTGCTCGGGATTGCGAAGCTTATGCCAACGATAACCAAAGATTTTCACTCACGTTCAATTAATTCACGGCACGTTCAAAAAATGTCTTCATGATGACTTCGTTTTGTTTTTTTTGAATTTTTATGTTTTGATGTAGAAAATTTTTCAATTCTCCTTTGAGGATGATCATGCAAAACCCGACTTCTGCAGATATTCAACGTGTTCGTGATTTCCTGACAGATTTACAAGCTCGAATCTGCTCTGCCCTAGAGCAACAAGAAAAATTAGGCCATGGCACTGCAACATTTGAAATTGATGACTGGCAACGCCCTGAAGGGGGCGGTGGCCGTTCATGTGTTTTACAAAATGGTACTGTGATCGAAAAAGGCGGGGTGATGTTTTCTCACATCAACATTTCCAAACTACCAGCTTCAGCAACAGAACGCCATCCAGCAATTGCTGGAGCCAAAGCACAAGCCTTGGGTGTTTCTTTGGTCATTCATCCAACAAACCCCAATGTTCCAACATCTCACGCCAATGTACGGCTATTTGTTGCAGAACCTGAAGGACAGGCACCAATTTGGTGGTTTGGTGGTGGTTTTGACCTCACGCCTTTTTACCCGAATGATGAAGATGTTTTATCTTGGCACCAAACAGCATTTGATCTATGTGCACCGTTTGGTAAAGAAATTTATATGGAACATAAGCAATGGTGCGATGATTATTTCTATTTAAAACATCGTGATGAACAACGGGGTATTGGTGGATTGTTTTTTGATGATTTAAACCAATGGGATTTTGAAAAATGCTTTGAATATATACAAGCGGTCGCTCATGGTTATTTAAATGCTATTTTGCCTATTTTCCAAAGAAATCAGGATAAACCATTTACACAAGCCCAACGAGACTTCCAACTGTATCGTCGTGGTCGCTACGTTGAATATAATTTGGTTTATGATCGTGGAACTTTATTTGGCTTACAAACTGGTGGGCGAATTGAATCTATTCTGGTCAGCATGCCACCACTTGCTGCATGGTCTTATCGCCCAGAATGGGATGAAAATAGCCCAGAAAAACGCCTCACTGATCATTATTTAAAGCCTAAAGACTGGTTGTCCATATTAAAGTAATCATCAGCAATTTAAGCTTCATCGTTAAAAAGCTATCTTTCATTTAAGATAGCTTTTTAACTTAAACCGTTGAATACTTCTGAGAAAATAAGTCTTGAAAGATTTACTCACAATTAAAATGAGAATAATTCACGATTAGGACACTTTTTTAATTTAATATATGTTCGAACTTGGCTAAGATACCAACCTTAAAATTTCCTTAATTTTTTTGAAAAAAGTCTTAGCATTAAAGATTATTATAGCGGTAGAAACCAGAGGTAGGTATGAGGAATTTATTAGAAAATCACAAGGTTACACTTTCATTCAGTATTTTATTTTTATTAGCATGCTCTATTTCAACCACTATTATCTCTAACAACCATCTCTCTGACAGCATCTCGATTACCTCTAGTGTTGTATTATCTGCTGGATTTCTTGTTGTTTTTGCTATGATTTTTCTTGACTTCTTAGAGTCAGTTTGCAACCCATAAGCATCTTTTTTAAAGCACAACATTTCCCAAAAAACCTTCCTCTTAAAAACCAGCTTTAGCGCGATTAAAAAAGCGCTCTAAATCATCAATTTATTCAAATTTTAGCATAAGCTAAACTGCATATAGTTTGGTTGTATCATCCATTTTCAAGTATATTGTCGAGATTCTCTAAAAATCAATACAATCAATACTTGGACATTTGGCATGAGTAAACTATTCGCAGTCATTGGAAATCCGATTGAACACTCTCGTTCACCTGAACTACACCATGCCTTTGCAGAAAAGACTGGTATTGATCTCAACTATGTAAAACGTCTTGCCCCACTCGATGGCTTTACTGCAAGTGTTAATGAATTTTTTGCACACAATGGCATAGGTATGAATGTTACTGTGCCATTTAAAGAACAAGCTTTTGCCTTATGCCAACAACTGACAGAACGTGCAAAAATCGCTAAGGCAGTCAATACGCTTTGGATGGAAAACGGCATTTTGCATGGTGACAATACAGATGGACAAGGTTTAGTCGATGCGATTAAAGCATTGGACTGGACTTTAGAAAACACAGATATTTTGATTATTGGTGCAGGCGGTGCAACTCGCGGTGTGGTTTACCCTTTGGTAAAAGCGGGGGCTAAAATGATTGTGATTGCCAACCGTACCCGTTCACGTGCGGAACAATTGGTGGCAGATTTACAAAGCGCTGTTCCTGAAGCAGAACTTTCCGCTTGTAGCCTAGATGAATTAGATGGGCAATTTGATCTTGTTATCAATGCGACTTCGGCAAGCTTAACGGGTGATGCACTGATTCTTCCTGAAACCTTAACCTTTCACCATGCTTATGAAATGGCATATGGCAAACCTTCAAGTTTTATCGATCAAGCCAAAGCGCGCCAGATTCCAAGCTCAGAAGGCTTCGGTATGTTGGTTGGACAAGCCATCGAAGCATTTTATATTTGGAATGGGGTTCGTCCAAATTTAAAAGATTTTCTTTAATCATGGATGTATCTTTGTTTTAAAAAATCAATAAAAAAGAACCTCAATTGAGGTTCTTTTTAACCAAACCAAGATCAATTACTTTAACTTGGCATCACTCAAGATCTGATAGGTTTGCTTAAATAAATCATAATCAATAAATTCAGTCGCGTCTTGATCCAAGCCAGCCACTACCTGATCGTTAAATTTATTACGTTTAAATGCAGTATAAGACTTGGCTAAAATCTTCGCTGTTTTGATAAAGTCAGCACGTTGCCCTTTTTCAATCTCATTTTCTGCTTCAAACTTCTGCATATAATATTGCGCAAAAACAGCTTCAGTGGTTTTGTATTTCTTAACTAAATTCTGAATTTCTAAAACACTTTGCTTATCTTTCCAAACTTTAGCCACGATCTCATCAACAGCATTTCCAAGTCCATCATCATATTGGTGGTCATCTTCCAAATGATGTTTTTTCTGTAAAGCTTGGATCTGCTTTAAAGTCTGGCCTTTTGGATTGTAAATCTCTTCATCAGAATAAGAATAAGCGTAGACTGCCGCAATTTCCTGTAAATCTTGAGCAGAGTATTGTTTGATTAGCTCAGGTTTTTCTGCAGTCAGTTTGGCAATAAATACCGCTTTATAGGTTTTTTCATAGGAACCCGTTTGTGCAAACACCTGTTCAGCCAACTGTGCTAAACGCTCATCTAAAGTTAAGTATTTTTGTTCTGAACGGCTGCCTGTATCACCTGAAACACCCGCAATACCACCTACAGCTTGCTCCATAATGCTGCCTTTAAAGATGTCTTTAAATGGTTTGGCTTGCTGTAAAACACTCTGGTCGATCTTGCTGGCATTTCCATAATTAAGGAATTGCATATCCATCTTAACATTCAGCTTGCGATTTAATTTATCAAAATCCACACCCAAATCATAATCTACTTTTACCGCCCGGCCTTTGTTATCTAAAGACAGATCAACGATTAAAGGATTACGTTTGTTTTTAGCCGGCAAACTGGATTCAACTTCAGTATGATGTTGATTCCACAGTTGTTTAAATTGTTGAGCATCAACCAACTGGTCTTTCGCATAGCTTGTAAAGGTTTTGACAAGCGCTGCATTACTTTGCTGCTGTAAAGTTTTGCTGGCTGAAGATGCATCATCCTTTTGTTCAGTACTTAAAACATCAATTTCATAATGATACTGGCAATATTCCACATCACCAAAACGTGGATGAGCTTTTGCTTTTGTTAAATCTTCACACTGTTGTTCAGTTAAAATTTTCTGACGCGCTGCTGATACGTCTTCAGACTCAGCTTCAACATTGTCATCTTCCTGCTCAGCAGCATCAGAAGCTTGGCTAGTGGCATAGTCTTCGTCATCTTCAACTGCTTTTTTAGCCGCGTCTTGTGCATCTGCATAAACTGCATCCACCTCTTCTTCAGACGCGTCATGAGATTGACGATTGACTGCACTATAAAGTTGATACATGGCGCTAGCGGCATCAGCCACTCCCGCATCATCAGTATTGATCCCCGCTGAGGCTTCTTCTACTGCTTTCATTGCAGCTTGTGCCGCTTCGTTAGCATCATCGCTAGATTGGCTTTCTCCTGTAGTATCTAATAGTTTTGCAATATTAGTAGCGCTCAATCCAAGCACTGAATTCATGAAATATTGACGATTTACTGTAGAATACAATTGACCTTGCAAAAACATTTCTTCAATGGTGGTATTCAAGCGGATTTTTTCAACCACACCTGTTTGCTTCTCAGCTGAACTCACCGCAAGATTTTCAATTTGATTCGGGGAAGCAATTAAATAAGAGGTTGCGCCTGATTGTTTAAGCAACTCAACCAAGGCTTTTCCATTTACCTTGGCAATATCATCTTTATATTTAGAAAAATCATAATAGGCATATTTATTCTGATCTTGTGAATTAGCCAAATAAGGCATCAAAGAATAGATATGCGTATAGAATTTATAATTATTTAAATCCAAAACTGTAGGAATACGCATTTCCACAGAGAGGTTGGGTTTTTTATACAGTGTCTCTAAGTTAAACGATGCCATTTTCTGACGATAATTTACCGTTCCATCATAACGAATCTGCAAATCATTCACGATATTTTGTACAACATCTGCGCCCATACCAGCAAAACGACTAAAATACTTTGAGTCCTGTTTAGCAATTGCTTGATAAAGATCTTTTTTTTGCGCATCGGTTAACTTGATTTTTTGATCTTTCAGGTATTGATTGACCTTTTTTTCAATTGTAGGATCTAATTGTTTTGTATCAGCTGTGTTGGCTTTCTGAACGCTATCAAGTCGAACCTTAACTTGTCCACGGTAATCAAAATTTGGATATTCATATAAGGCATTAAACCCTTGAATTGCACGTTGCGGAGCGTCTTGATCTGCATTTAAAGCATTGCTTTTAATCACATGTGTAGAACATGCTGATAAACTCAAACCCAATAAACACAATGTTAATTTTTTTAAATGCATGATAGATCTACCCACTTGAATATTATAATGACAATAAAAATAACAATGAAACAATAAAAAACAAAGTGTACAAGACTATCAAAAAATCAACAAATTCACATGTGCTTTTTCTACCAAATTCGCATTTCTGACAATTTTTTTAGAGAGTCTTATCAATGTAATTCCCATATGATTATGAATAATGAAGCTATAGATTGAAAATCCAAAACTATTTTTAAATTAGGATTAAACACATGCCAGCATATAAAGCGCCGCTCCGTGACATACGTTTTTTAATGAATGAAGTTTTTGACTATTCTGCACATTATAAAACACTATCAATTGGCGAAAATGCCGATGCTGATACTGTCGATATGATTTTAGAAGGTGCTGCAGATTTTTGTGAAAATGTACTTTCTCCGCTGAATCAATCTGGTGACGAAGAAGGTTGTCATTTTAAAGATGGTGAAGTCTCGACACCAAAAGGTTTTAAAGAAGCTTATAACCAATTTATTCAAGGCGGCTGGCAAGGCCTGTCTTATCCTGAAGAGTTTGGTGGCCAAGGTTTACCGATGTCATTAAACCTAATCAAATCTGAAATGATGGGGACTGCAAACTGGTCATTCACCATGTACCCAGGTTTGAGCATGGGATGTATGAATACCATCCTGCAATTTGGTACAGACGAACAAAAAAATACCTATATGCCACACCTGACTGCGGGTACATGGTCAGGAACAATGTGTCTGACTGAACCACAATGTGGTACAGACTTAGGTCAAGTAAAAACTAAGGCTGAACCTAATGCTGATGGTACTTACGCGATTACAGGGACAAAAATCTTCATCTCTGCGGGTGAACATGATTTAACTGAAAATATTATCCATATCGTTCTTGCGCGTCTTCCAGATGCACCCGCTGGGACTAAAGGTATTTCATTGTTTATTGTGCCTAAATTCATCCCTACAGCTGAAGGTACAGTGGGTGAACGTAATCCTGTGACTTGTGGTTCTATTGAACACAAAATGGGAATTCGTGCATCTGCTACAGCAGTATTAAACTTTGATGGCGCAACAGGCTATCTGATTGGTGAAGTGAATAAAGGCTTACATGCAATGTTCACCTTCATGAACACGGCGCGTATTGGTACTGCTGTACAAGGCCTTGCTCACGCGGAATTATCATTCCAAGGTGCTTTACCATACGCAAAAGACCGTATGTCTATGCGTGCTCTATCTGGTAAAAAAGATCCAGACAAAGTGGCTGATGCAATCATTCACCATGCAGATGTACGTCGTATGCTTTTGACTCAAAAAGCATTTGCAGAAGGCGGTCGTGCAATGATTTATCATGCCGCTCAACTTGCAGATAAAATGACTGATGCAATGTTACAAGGTGATCAAGCAAAATTTGAAGAATATGATGATAAGCTTGGTTTCTATACCCCAATTCTCAAAGGTTTCTTAACAGAAATGGGGCTTGAATCTGCGAATTTGGGTATGCAAGTGTTTGGTGGTCATGGCTATATCAAAGAGCATGGCATGGAACAAATTGCACGTGATGCACGTATCGCGACTTTGTACGAAGGTACGACAGGTATCCAAGCACTTGATTTAATTGGTCGTAAAGTGCTGCTTTCATCTAAAGGTAAAGTGGTTCGTGAATATACCGCTGAAATCTTGAAATTCTGTGGTCAACATGCACGTAACAAATATATGCGTCGTTTTGCTTGGGATTTAACCAAGATCTGTGCGCAATGGAACGCTTTGACTGTACGTATTATGCTTGCAGCACGTAAAGACCGCGAAATCGTATCATCTGCTTCTGTGGATTTCTTGATGTTCTCTGGTTATGCAATGATGGCTTACTACTGGGCTCAACAAGCAGCAGTCGCTTCTGAAAAACTAGCGTCTGGTAATGGTGCCGAAGTTCCTGAGTTCTATAAAGCAAAAATCAAACTTGCAGATTTCTACTTTGAACAATTATTACCACGTTCACAAGGTCATGCTGAGTCTATGGTAAATCCATCTCGTACCATGATGGCACTTGATGCAGAACATTTTAGTTTTGATTACTAAAATTTAAGATTTCTGAAAAAACAAAGAGCGCTACGGCGCTCTTTGTTTTTTTAAATATAACAGTGCAAGCTGCACTACAGTGATATTCATTTACTTGTAGCAGAAGCCCATCCTTGAAAGCCTGAACTTAAAAATGCCCTTAAGCGCTTGCTTTAATGCTTTTAAAAATTGACCTGTTTAAAAGCCAACAGATAATTCTGTCATCCCCTACTATTGAGTTTTAGAAGCGGGTTGAGTAATGGTTTTAATCAACTTAAATCGATTTTTTTCGAGCACATAAAAACGTGTAGTCACTTGATCCACTTCATAGTTTTGATTCATATGCTCTTCTTGTGTGACCAAGAGACGGCTGTTTGGACGTGTTGCAACCACATCTTCAGTCCGTTCCTCCCCACCAATGCCATCCGCTAAAAGCTGACCCGTACGTTTATTGACAAAAGAATAGACTCTACATCCCCCGCCACAGCCCCACATAGTGGTGACATATTCACCGGCAAAATCTGGTTTTTGTGTTAATGCTTCTCTTAGTCGAGTGCGGAACATATTGGCACTTGGATCTGAAAGATCAAGTTTCGCGGTCTTGCCTGTATACACAGCCTTCACAGGATAGTCGCTAAATTGAGGAACATCGTTTTTTGCATATGCCAGTGATAGGCTTGCCACAGCAAATAACATGCTGATTAGGAACTTATTCATTGTGATGACCTTAACTTTTAATAGATTATTGTTTTAAGTCAGATCATAACAAAAGCTAAATTTTTATGCTGTAGATTTATAGAAACTCTTCCAGCACAGAATTTAAAAATACATGACCTTGCGCTGTACATGCCAACTGTGCGTCATCATTCAACATCAATTTACGCTGTTTTAATGAACCAATTACCTGATCTAAATCAGACAAATTCAACCCTGTACGTTCAGGATAAATGTGGGCATGAACACCCTCATTTAAACGTAAAGCATTCATCATAAATTCAAAAGGCATGTCTTGTTTTTCAATACGTTTAAATTGCAAATGTTCAGCAGGCACTTTGGCTAAGTAGTCTTTAGGCAAACGGGTTTTTTGAAAACGGTATACACCATCAGCTTGGGTAATTTTGCCATGTGCCCCTGCCCCAATCGCTAAATAATCGCCAAATTGCCAATAATTTAAATTATGTGATGACGGTTTTTCTTTACGCCATGCAGACACTTCATAATTGATAAAGCCATTGGCCTGTAAATATTGTTCTCCCTGTTCTTGAATGGTTTCCAGAACATCATCTACAGGCAAAATAGGTTGAGTGCGGAAAAAAACGGTATTCGGTTCAATGGTCAATTGATACCATGAAATATGGGTTGCCCCATTTTCGACTGCAAGTTTTAAGTCATACAAGGCTTGTTCTAAAGTCTGTTCTGGTAAACCATGCATCAAATCTACGTTGACGCGTTGAAAACCCGCTTGTTTGGCATGTTGAATGGCGGAAACAGCATCATCATTGGAATGGATACGCCCCAGCTTTGTTAGATGATCAGGATTAAAACTTTGCACCCCAAGCGATAAACGATTAATCCCAACATCTAAATAGTCTGCAAAAGGATCATGTTCAACTGTCCCAGGATTGGCTTCCAAAGTAATTTCACAATCCTGCTCAAACGGTATTAAAGCTTTTAACTGGGAAAAAAGCCACTGATAACCTTGTGCAGAAATCAATGACGGGGTTCCACCACCAATAAACACACTATGAATTTTACGTCCCTGAGCAAAATCCACTTGGGTTTTAAAGTCTTCAACCAATGCTAGCAAATATTCTTGCTCTAAATCTAAAGACAGCTTCCCATCAGGTACAGCATGTGAGTTAAAGTCACAATACGGACACTTACGGACACACCACGGCATATGGATATAAAGCGACAAAGGTATATTTTGAGGTGTTAAATCAGTCAAAGAAAGCTCAGAACAAGTTTAGAGAGTAATTATTTTAACATGACTTCTACCATCCGATTAGAACAAGTCATCAATTTGCTTTAGACTAAACATTAACAATAAAAGTAGATGAAGAAGAATGCTGAAAATATCGAGTCAATTATTGTTCCTTTTACCACTCACCATGGGTATTGGCATTGCCATGACCTTTCAAACAGCTCTTAACACTCAACTACGTGAATATCTTCATTCCCCATTACAAGCTGCCCTTTTATCCTTTTTAGTTGGTACACTATTGCTCGCTATTTTGGTGATTGTACAAGCTGAACAAAGACCAACCCTTTCCAGTTTAGCGGTGATACCTTGGTATCTTTGGCTGGGTGGCTGTTTAGGTGTTTATGCAATCAGTATGAGCATTTATACTGCACCGAAATTGGGTTTTTTAACCCTGTCAGGCTTAATTATTTTTGGACAAATTGCAATGTCGATGATCGTTGACCAATTTGGACTACTGGGTACAGATAAAACGCCAGTCAACTGGCAACGTCTTTTAGGTGGCGTGGTGATTTTTATAGGTGTGCTTCTCACTCTACAACGCTAACCAATCTATTTTCTAAGCACATTTAAAACGAGTATTTACTGTGTCTGCATCGATAAAAGCCACAACTACCCGCTTTGAATTAAAGCAACTTTTTAACTTAATGCTCCCAATATTAATCACTCAGTTTGCTGCGGCAGGCTTTGGATTGATTGATACCATTATGGCTGGGCATATGTCTCCCGAAGATCTCGCTGCAATTGCTGTTGGTGTAGGTTTATGGATTCCTGTCATGCTGCTGTTTAGTGGCATCATGATCGCAACTACGCCTTTAGTAGCAGAAGCCAATGGCGCACGCACTCCAGAAAACATCCCTTCGATTGTTCGTCAGTCTTTATGGGTTGCCTTATTGCTGGGTATTATTGGTATGCTCATTTTACAGATTATTCCTTTATTGTTACCTTTGGTTGGTGTGCCTGAATCTTTATTGCCTAAAGCCAGTTTGTTTTTACATGCAATTGCTTTTGGTATGCCTGCTTTTACCATGTATTCAACATTGCGCGGCTATTCAGAAGCTTTAGGCTATCCTCGTCCAGTTACAGTGATTAGCCTTGTAGCACTTGTGGTACAAATTCCGCTCAATTTTATTTTTATGTATGGGCTTGGTCCGATTCCACACTTGGGAAGTGCGGGCTGTGGTTTTGCAACAGCCCTGTTGCAGTGGATCATGTTCATCACGATTAGCACCTATATTTTAAAAGCCAAACGCTATCAAGCTACACAACCCTTAAATATGTTTGAGAAAATAGACCGCGTACTGATTAAACGCATTCTCAAACTGGGATTGCCGATTGGTTTGGCGATTTTCTTTGAGGTCAGTATTTTCAGTACAGGTGCAATTGTACTCAGTCCGCTTGGTGAAGTTACCGTTGCAGCACATCAAATTGCCTTATCCATCACATCGCAATTGTTTATGATTCCGATGTCATTGGCTTTAGCCCTGACCATTCGTACGGGCACTTATTATGGTGAAAAGAATTGGTATGCGATGCGTAAAGTGCAGAAAGTTGGATTAATGACCAGTACCTTATTCGCCTGTATTACCATGCTACTCCTGTTGATTCTTCGTCCACAGATTGTGTCTGTTTATACCAGTGACTATGATGTTTCCCAAGCAGCAATATATTTAATTTTATTTGCGATTGGTTACCAACTTATGGATGCATGGCAAGTCAGTGCTGCAGGTTGCTTACGTGGAATGCAGGATACCAAAGGCCCAATGTGGATCACCATGCTGGCCTACTGGGTCATCGCTTTCCCTGTTGGGATTTATTTGGCACGTTATACCGATATGGGTGCAGCTGGGGTCTGGACAGGACTGATTATCGGACTCACGATTGCCTGTGTTTTATTACTGACACGCTTATATACCAATAATAAAAGGTTAAGTCAGGCTTAATTTAGATTTATTTGATTTAAAGCGTTTAGCTAAAAAATAATGCTGTTTAAATACAGCATTATTTTTTATAAAAGAAAGTCAAGTCAAACTGATCTTTATGATCTGAAAAATAAATCAAAAAACCTAAACTAAAACTAAACATTACGCCAATGAGTTGATATTGTGCTTGGCCTGTAGGTTCAAATAATAGATTAAAAGCCAGTACATAGATAAAAGCCCATACAAAACTATAGATGGCAGTGTTGATCAGCTTATTTTCAGGAGCAAGCTTGGTGATTTGAAATCCAATTAAAATTTTCAAACAAAATCCAATTGAAACATTTAAGATATAAAAACTGATTTTCCCTACTTGCGCAGTATGATTATCAATCAAAATCTCTTGAGCAATCACAAAAATTGTCGCCAGTATGATCATTCCCAAACCATAGACAATTGGGATTAAAATAAATTTCAATCAGGTTTTTAATGCAATTTTTTTCATAAAATACGAAATTTTTATTCTATGTATTTCAATAATATAACATTAAAATATGCTTTTTAGTATAAATTTGATTGGACATTTACTTTATTTTACTCAGATTGAAGCTGATAGGCTTGCTGAAACTTTTCAGACATCTCAGATTCATTGCCAACCTCTTTTACAATGGCTTGCCCGACAATGACATCAGTTCCATTAAACGTCATCGTTGGAGAACCATATAACTCATAGCCGTCATTTAAAGCTTTACTGACCCGTGCACAGAAATTCACATCATCCTTACCAGTTAAATAACGATAAACTTTCATGATCCAACAACGATTAAAATATTGAAGAATATTTTAATCCAAAACCACTGAGAAGAGACCGATAGCATGCTGGATATTTTAAGATTAAAAATAGCCAAGTAGAAACAAACGCTTAACAAATTAGAGTAGGCAGTTTAACAATAGTCGCCTATGATCAAAATGAATTAAACGTTTAATCCCAATTAAAGGATAGTTACGAATGTCGAAAAGTACCAGTACCCCAGGTCGCCGCTTTATGAAACTTGCGAGTATGACTGCAAGTATCGCGACGAAAACGGTATCAAATTCAATTCGTAACTTTAATGCGGATGAAGAACAAAAAAATGAAGCCCGCAGTAAGCTGTTCCAAGATATTGGTGTTCAAATTGCAGATACCTTAGGAGAAATGAAAGGTGCTGTGATGAAAGTTGGTCAAATCGCCTCGCAATATAAAGATATCTTTCCACCTGAAGTCGCACGAGCAATCGCTAAATTGCAACGTCAAGCGCCTGCAATGCCATATGCCGAAATTAAACAACAAGTAGAACGCGAGCTAGGCAAACCGATTGATCAAACATTTCTGCATTTTGAGGAACAACCCTTCGCAGCAGCGTCTATTGGCCAAGTTCACAAAGCCATGTTAAAAAATGGCACTGAAGTTGTGGTCAAAGTACAATATCCTGGGGTAGATGAAGCATGTGAAAGTGACTTAAAACAGGTTCGTTTGGCATTACGCTTAATGGGTGTTTTAAAAGTAGATAAAAAATTACAAGATCGCTTATTTAAAGAAATTCAAGACAGCTTACATGAAGAACTCAATTACGAAATTGAGGCACAAAACTTACAAGTTTTTAGAACATTCCATCAAGCTTTGGACACAAAAATTATTATTCCCAAAGTGTTTACAGACTATTCGAGTCGTCGCATCTTAACCCTAAGCCTTGAAAAAGGTGAAAGTATTGAGACTGCAAGTACTTGGGATTTATCTGTGCGCAATGAAATTGGTCGACGCTTAATATTGGCATTGGGTCAACAGATTTTCTTCTTAAAACGTTTCCATTGCGACCCTCATCCTGGCAACTTTGCTTTCCGTGAAGACGGCAGTGTGATCATTTACGATTTTGGTGGTGTAAAAACCTTATCCAATGAAATCATTACTCATTTTAAAGCCTTGGTCAGAGCTGCACGAAAACAAGATATTGTGACGATTGAAGAGCATTTAACCGTTTTAGATGCGTTAGCTGAAAAAGGTAAATTTCCAGTAGAGTTATATGAGGCATGGCTTGAAATTTTATTACGACCATTGACCACACATTATGATTTTGCTGAAAATTCAGCACATCATGATGGCATCAAACTGGTGAAAAAATCGTTAAAATATTGGGATGTATTCAAACCATCACCAGATACTTTAATGGTAAATCGGACAATTTCAGGCCAATACTGGAATCTGATTCAACTTAAAGTCAATGATAATTTAAAAGACCTCTTTGAAGAGCTGGTGCCTTTACAAGACTAAGTTTTTTATTGAAATCGACTGCATCCAATTTATTTAAAAGTGACAGGATCAACACATTTATTTTAAAAATTTCGTTATGCGCTTCATCTAATTTTAAGAATAGCGCTTTACATTAAACTTATATTTGAAGTCTAAGCCAGATCCTCCTGCTTAGGCTTCTTTTTTTTATCTCACTTTTTTCAAATCCGCTAGACAACACGAATACCCATCAAATGAAGTACTTTACAAGTTAAATGTAATATTATAACATTGCACTATATTTAAATAATTAGAGGTTAAAACCATGCGCCAAGGTATCCACCCAGAATATCGTCAAGTGTTATTTCATGACACCAATGCCAATGCATACTTTGTTATTGGTAGCACGATCAAGACAACAAACACCAAAGAATATGAAGGCACACAATATCCTTATGTCACACTCGATATATCCAGTGCTTCACATCCTTTCTATACAGGTGAAATTCGTCAGGCAAGCAATGAAGGTCGTATTGCCAACTTCAATAAACGCTTTGCCCGTTTTAAACGTTAATTGAACTGTATGTTGTGTCTAAGCCTAAGCTTCCCTCAGCTTAGGCTTTTTCATTTTGAATATTGCACATTATTTTGTGGATAAAAGCATTTGAAAAATATAAAAGCCAATCGCTAAACAGATCACACCAACGATCACACTAGAAACAGTATAAGCCAAAGCGATTGGAAACTGTCCCTGCCGAATCAGCTGGAATGTTTCCAGACCAAAACTGGAAAAAGTTGTAAAACCGCCGAGGATTCCAACCATTAAAAATAATCGAGTTTCATTCTGTAAAATAGGATAGCGCTGGGTAAAAGCAAAAAAAATCCCAGCCAAGAAACAGCCCAAGATATTGATCGACCATGTTGTCCAAGGGAATAGGCTATGTGGTTTAGAAATAATAAACCCTGCACCATAACGTAAACTTGCACCAATTGCCCCACCGCATGCGACCAATAGCCAATTCATGTTTAGATATCCTTAAAACTTTTTAAAAAACGCATTTACCCACCATCCGATTTTTTACAGCTCAGCTTGTTTATAAGCAGCTTGTGTATAAGCGGATAGTTATCCACAGATTAACATGGAGAAGCTTAACGATCTAATTTAAGTGGCAACTCATTTCTGACATAAAAGTCCAAAGTTGGCACAACAAAGGCAAATACATCTTGTTCACGAACACCCCATTGTTGTAGCAAGGGGCAAGCAATATTAAGCACTTGCGCAGGCAGAACCTGACTAAAATCAAAAGGCATTTCAATATCCCCTTGTGATAGTTTTTCAGGTTGATCGACCCATTCTACCCATGCATGGTCTTGTTCAGCCAGATATTGAATGGCCTCATCCCATGAAGAGAATAAATTTTGCCACGCCTCAGGTAAGCGCGGATCTGTATTGATTTGAACCGTGCTGGATAATTGATAAACTGGATCAAGTTCAAGCTCTGTTTGAATCAGCTGTTCAGAGACTTGGTGAACAAATTTCTTTGCATATTGTGCTGGCATCGCATCACTTGCCAAACGCCCACTCAAAACATAAAGCTGCTGGTCAATCACAACTTGCTCGAAAATCACCGTTTTATCCTGTTGTATAGGGGCAATATAAAAGCGCCAATTGCTTTGTTTCGGTGATGGCATCAATTTACGTAATGGACCTAAAAAAGAAAAACCAAAATGTTCATGCTGATATATCAGTATGGTAAAAATCGTTTTCCCTTGCTTTTCCCATAACTGAATAGGCTGTGGATAGCGTGAACGAACTTGATCTATATCCACCAACCACGACAAATACACAAGATTCTTGACCTGACTTTGTAGCTGTAGAAAAGGAATAAAACCCATCAAGATACGGCGTAGTTTTAATAATAATGGGCGTTCAGCAAAAAGACCGATCAGGCTCAAAATAAAGTTTGAATCTTTATTTTTAATATTATGACGATTCATACCGACCTATTTTTATGGATTTCGATGCTGTTATTTTAGCAAATATGGTTAAAGAATGGCCCATCTCAAAATATTAAATAGCATTACTGAATTATTTAACCATAGGCTATGATATTGGCACGATTTAACACGGAATTTTCACATCATGGCTCAAGAATTATTGAAACAACTTCAAGCAGGCGATGCAAAATTTGCAGATGTCATCAGTCATATTGAAGCTCGTTATACCCACACACCGACTGCATTTCAAAATGGTCAACAGCATAATGCTGCCACAGAGAACCAAGGCAGTGCTAAAGTTTTTTCTTTTGCACAATTAAATGATTTAGATCAACAACAAACACTGAATCTATTTGCAGAGCATTATGCTGCTGTTTTAGCAACGCCTGATGCAACAGACCATCAGAACATTCGCCAATTTATGCAAAATGGCTGGAATGGCATCAAATTTGAAGGCAATGCTTTAACTGCAAAATAACAATAACACAATCAAGTCAGGGATCTATTCGATCCCTTTCTACACGGTTATGGACGCTCATCATATTGAGGTAAACCGTCGCAAATGGTATCCCACTCTGCTTTATAAGCAGTAAAAATATGCATTGTTGGCTTCTGTTCTAAAGCTGTATCTAAAGTTCCAATTCTTAAACGATAGGTATCTGGTGTTTCTGCTTTAATACTGATGATTGGTGAGCCACATTCTTGGCAGAAACAACGTGTTGTTGTTGCTGTCGATGCAAATTTTTTCAATAATTCCTCACCTTTGGTAATCTTAAAATCTGCTTTTTGAATTGGTGCATTGGTCGCAAATGCTGTACCATTGGCTTTACGACAACGTTGGCAATGACACTCTATCACGTCTCCAATTTCACCATGAATCTCATAGTGAATACCGTCACACAAACAACTTCCTGTATATATTTTTTCAGCAGACATTGAGAAAATCTCCCTATTTCAAAGGCTATTGGCAATAGCATCAAACTAGCATAAAAGTCGCATTTTTAATCAAAACACCATCATTTTTTTTGCCTAATCTCATGTATTGAGATATTGATGTACACCCTCACCCGCAGCACGCCCTGTCGCAAAACACGCAGTTAACAAATATCCTCCTGTCGGAGCATCCCAGTCCAGCATTTCACCACAGCAAAATACAGAGGGATTAGATTTAAGTTGTAAATGCTGAGTTAATACGGCTTGCTTTATACCCCCTGCACAACTGATTGCTTCTTCAATGGGGCGAAATCCTTCTAACTCAATTTTTAAATGCTTAATCTGTTGTGCTAATTTTTCTGGGTTGTTCCAAACCGATTTATCAACCAATTCACGAATCAGATTCGCTTTAACTGTATCTAAACCTGCTTTGCGCCAGATATTGGTACTGGATTGCTTTTTGGACGGCTGCAATTTCTGAGTAAGTTGTTGAACAGTTTGATCAGGTAACAAGTCTAAATAAATCGACAGGGGTTGATTGTGCTGTACCAACTGACGTAATAATCGCCCCTGCTTATAGATTAAGCCACTTTCTAGTCCATAATGGGTAATCACAATATCACCTTGTGTCTTTGCAGAATTATCTACCCAAGCGTCTACGCGTTTAAGAGGCTGACCAAATAAAGGCTGCATATAGTTTGACCATGCCCGAACCACACCGGCATTACTCGCTTGAAACGCTTCAATTTCAGAAGCAGGCAACCACTTTTGCCATGCGCCATCACTGCCCAAACGTGACCATGACACAGCACCGCATGCCAGAATAATCGCATCAAAATCTAACTGCTGTGCTTGATTGTTCCTGAGATCAAGAATTTCGAGTTGTTGCTGCTTTAAATCAGTAATTTGATGACGATAATGAAATTGAACGTGCTGCGCTGCCAACTGCTTTAACCAAGCACGTAACAAAGGCGCGGCCTTCATTTCTACAGGAAAAATTCGCCCTGAACTTCCCACATAGGATTCAATTCCTAAACCATGCATCCAATTTTGAATCCATGTCGCATCCCACTTTTCAACCCAAGGTCTTAACCATTCCCCATGATCATAACGTTGAATAAATTGTTCAAATGCTTCTGCATGGGAAATATTCAGCCCCGTCTTTCCAGCCATCAAAAATTTACGTGCAGCAGAAGGTTTCTGTTCAAAAACATGAACTTCATAATCCTCAGTATATTGACTAAGAACATCTGCAGCCATCAAGCCTGCCGGGCCTGCCCCAATGATAGCGATTTTCTTAATTGGCATCAGATGGCTCTGATTCTGATAGGATTTCAACAGTTTTACCTTGGCGTGGCTGAACAATATCGAAACGTGTTTGATAATGCTCAGGTTTAGCAATAATCAATTGCTGACACAATTCACCTCGTTCTAAATATTTAATTTCAAAATGCGTACGTGCTGAATCTGACGCAATCGCTTGCTTTTCATAAGGTAGCTTCCAAACATTTTTTAATTGCTGTTCCGCTTCAGCAATATATTCAGGAATATTACTAGCTAAAGTGATGCTGCCATTTGCCGATAATCTGGAAATCAGAAATTCAAAAAAAGGCATATTTAACCAGCGTTGCGCAGGATTATGCGGTTCTGGATTTGGATAGAGAATAAAAAACTGTTGTACCTGATAGGGATAAAGTGCATGCACCACCCACGGTAATGCATCAGCATGAATAGGAGTTAAATTTGTTTGACCTTCCAGCTGATGCTGTTTTTGCATGGCAATAAATTTTTCACGGGTTCTTTCTATCGCAATCAATTTCAGTTCAGGGTGCTGTTCAGAAAAGAGCAAAGCATGTTTGCCCTTTCCTGCCCCAATTTCTACACAAATTGGGTTATTTTCAACACATTGAAAATCACGAGGAGCATGCATACGCTGTGCTTGAAATTGACGAATCGACATAATCAGATCAAACTAACAAGAAATCGTTCACAAGTTTAACAACTCTTTGCGACTTTTGCTTTTTTAAATGAGGATTTCCATATGTCTAAAACTTTTCCTTGCCCTCGATGCGGCGAACCGTCTACTTGGGCGGGTAATGAATCTCGTCCATTTTGCTCTGAACGTTGCAAACTCATTGATTTAGGTGCTTGGGCCAATGGAGACTATACATTACCTACAGAAGATGCACCTCAAGCAGAGGATTCTGAAGCTTTCTGAAAAGCTTCAGCAAACTACGCTTACTTTAATTACCTATACTTTATTCTTGTTTAGAAAATTTTAAAAAAACTTACAATTACACTTTACAATAAGCATTTATTTTTGAATATATCGCGATATCATACAGCTTGTTTTCACACTTGTATAAAGTCTAATCAGTTTCAACTCATCATGAAAGGTGGAGTAGTCAAGGTGTCAATAGGCTTAAAATTTTTTGTCGCTCTCTTAGCAATTTTATGTGTATTTTTTACTTTTATTGGAGTATATATTCTTGATTTTTCTCTTCTAGCAATCGGGATTTTATTTGCAACTATAATCTTATTACTCAAATTGGAAATGATAAAATAAAAATGATTTAAAATAATTAAGTAACTTAATTTCAATGAATACAACTATTCTTGAATATTATCATGCAAATAGTCCCTCTTATTTCAATGATAGATTAAGTAATGTCTAAAAGCTTTATTGTGAAATAAGAAATATAAACACTGTTCTTTAATCGATTTATCTAAGCATAATTTACATGACTATTTAAGTGGCTTATCGTGCATTTAATCATATATAAAATATTGAATTAGAAAAACAATGATGAATAAATCATCTACGACTTCACAATTTTATTATTAATTATTTTTTATAATGAAGTCAGACAGCGAATACTTAACCCGCTTTACTTGCCACAAAAGGATTGTGTTGCTTTTCAAAACCAATGGTACTCATTGGACCATGCCCTGAAATAAATTGAGTTTCATCAGGCAGGGTAAAACATTCACGCTGAATTGAATCTAAGAGCTGTTGATGGTTGCCTTTTGGAAAGTCAGTACGGCCAATTGAACCTTTAAACAGTACATCTCCTGTCCAAAGCACACCATATTTGGCATTGTAAAAAATGACGTGGCCTGGTGTATGTCCTGGTGCAAAACGCACTTCAAACTCTTCATCCCCTAAGCTTAACTTTTCGCCACCCTCTAACCATTGATTGACATGAACAGGCTCAGGAATTGGAAATCCATAACGGGCAGATACTTCTTGAATCATTTCTAACCAAAACAGGTCTTCTTTATGCGGACCAATCACAGGCACATTCCATTCTTTGACCAATGCACCTACCGCACCAGCATGATCCAAATGACCATGTGTTAACCACAATGCTTTGACTGTCAGTCCTAATGCTTCAACTTCTTGTTTTAATTTCTCAGGCTCACCACCAGCATCAATCAATACCGCTTCTTTGGTTTCCGAATCCCAAACAATAGAACAATTTTGGGCGAATGCAGTAACGGGTACAATCTTGACTTGTAACATGATAATTTTCCTAAAAAACCCTATACCTGTAAATGAAACTTGAGTGTATTCAATTGAGTCTGTAAAAGTTGCTCAAATAAGTCAATATGATCCGCACGGCTATTTAATGCAGGAATGTAAGCATAGTGTTTGCCCCCTGCTTTTAAAAATAATTCAGCATTTTGAATCGCCAGCTCTTCCAAGGTTTCTAAACAATCTGCCGAAAATGCAGGGCTTAACACTTGAACAGATTCAACACCTTGCACTGCCCACTCTTGTAAGAGCTGGTCGGTATAAGGTTTTACCCATTCTTGTTTGCCAAAACGGGATTGGAAACTGATCGCCCATTGGTCGTCTCTTAAATTCAACAGCTGTGCCACCTTAAGTGCAGTGATACGACAACGCTCTGCATAAGGATCACCTTTATCTGCATAAGGCTGTGGGATCCCGTGAAAAGACATCAACAGTTTAGTGGCTGGTCCATATTGCTGCTGATAATCACGCACACTGTTGGCAAGCGCCTGAATATAAAGTGGGTGTTGATAATAATCTCGAATAAAACTTAAACCCGGGATATTGCGTTGCTTTAACAACCATTGTGCAACGGCATCATATAAAGGGGCGGTTGATGTTGCCGAATACTGTGGAAATAACGGAAAAAGAATAATATGGTCATACTGCTTGTTTTTCGCATCATTCAATACAGCATCAATACCTGGTCGCCCATAGGTCATTGCTGGCACAATCTCTAAATCTAAATCAGCATTGGTACTTATTAATTTTTTTTGTAGCGATTCAACTTGTTCAAATAGAATTTCACGCATAGGTGAATCATTTGACCAGACTTGTGCATAAGCTTCAGCAACACGCGTTGGTCGAAAAGGCAGAACAAATGCATTTAAAATAATTGCCCATAAAATTTTGGGAATTTCGATGACGCGCTGATCTGATAAAAACTGCTTTAAAAAAGCCCGAACAGCTGGAGCTGTAGGCGCATCTGGTGTCCCTAAATTGGCAATAATAATCAGAACTTTAGGTTTAGATAAAGACATTTTCACCCGATTTACACAATAGTTTATCTCGTATGATCAGCTTAACAGAGTCTTTATCTAAACAAAATTTTTTATCTTGACTCACTCAATTTATTTAACTTAAAAAATTGAAGAGCGACTGCTAATACGTTGTGAATTTTCAAGTAATTTTACGCATTTATCTGTCATCTGCCATAGCATACGCTGACGATCATCACGCCCCACAGGAATGATCCATTCATTTTGACGGACTTGCTGCTTAATCGTATGCAATGAACGCACATTAATCTGCGCTCTAGACACAGCATGGGCACGTGGCATCACCACTTGTGCGTCGGTTAAACCCGTATTATTCAAATATTCGTTTAAGACTTTAGAGAAAAAATCCTCAGACGTCGGTTGTCTAAATTCAACTGATAAGATTTTTAACAGCTCAGCCCAAGTCATCTCACGCGCTGGCGATAACTCTTTAAAATTACCATCTTGATAGGCATGCATTCGATAATCAAAATTAAACACTTCATGTAATGAAACTTTGGGTAAAGTTAAAAATGGATCTGCTTCTTTTTTCCCTTGCTCTACGGAAATATGCGCCAACTTCGCTTTTAAACGATCAATCTCATCTTGTAGGACTTGAATATTCTGAGGTCTTACCCATCCTACAACAGGATAGCGCTCTAGCATTTGTGGCATATATGAACGTACCGCAAGTTCTAAATCTCGTAAAGTTCGATAGCTAACGACTTGCTCAACTTCTTTTTGTAGTTGATGTCTAAATTCATTAAACTTTTCTTTTAGCAGCGTACTTTCTTCTTTTAAATGCGGTTCGCGAAATTCAGGACTCTCATGCATAAATACAATAATTGGTTTCTGTTTGGTCACCGCATAAATATATTCAAGATGTAAATAACTCACCCCTGAAACAGATTGTTCACCGTACTGACTCCCCAACAACAATAAAACGTAATCACAGTCATCTATCTGACGACGTGCAAATGCGGTACTTAATGGTGTCCGTTGTTCTAATCCCCAAGAAAAAAAACCCATCCCTATAAGGGTTTGTGACACGACCATCCGTTCTGGCTGCATTTCTTTGCCAGATGTTGTAATAAAAACTTGATACCGTTTATCGAGCATAGGTTAACCCATTCTTGTCACACCCTACTTAAATCCATCCATGAGCTTTAAGTTGGATATGCCCTACACTTATGAAAATATATTAAATCTGTTCAATATTGAAAGAATTAGCCGAGTTTTTCAACAATATTTTCTACAGACCATGTAATTTTTGGTTGTATGAGATGTTTGATGACATTTTCTAATTGTTTTGCATTTTCCCCACTCACAAAACATTGTAAACGCACCCCTTTTTCTTGCAAGCTACTTGATATTAACTCATTTTTTAACAATATACGCGCCGTTTGTCGTGCAACCGCTAATCCAGAATCAATTAAGTTAAGCTGAGGGCCGTATAATTCTTGAATACTTTGTTTTAAGTAAGGGTAATGGGTGCAACCCAACACCAAATAATCTGAACCTTTGGCAATGACTGGATCTAAAACCTTTTGCAGGCTATGTTTGCATTCCAAACTGTTATAACGTCCAGATTCAATCAAGGGAACCAGTTCAAGATTGGTAATCGTCAGTACTTCAACATTGGCAGGTTCTGCAAAACGCTGCATCACATCTTTGATCAATTTTCCACGAAAAGTGGCAGGTGTAGCCAAAACTGAAACCACTTTAGACTGGGTTTGTAGCACTGCTGGCTTTAAAGCAGGCACCAGCCCAACAATAGGAAAGTTTTCACCATAATGATCACGTAAATAATCCAGACTAAATGCTGAAGCGGTATTACATGCCACAACTGCGATTTTACAACCTTGACGATATAACCACTCGATTGCTTGCGCAGTTAATTCACGAATATTTTGATCCGTCCGTGGGCCATAAGGGACATGTGCAGTATCGGCATAATAAACAATACGTTCATTTGGCAAATAATTGGCAATTTCCTGTGCAATAGAAAGCCCACCGATACCTGAATCAAAAATACCAATCGGGGCATCTGCCAAGGCTTTTGGCATTGGATTTTCTAGAGGAGAGAGAGGAAGAATCGCGCTCATTTGATCCACTATTGGCATACGGTAAAAATAATTAACAAGATTAAACCTCAAGTCCCTAATTGCAAGTGAAAATCACCACTTTCTAAAGATAAAATGGTATCTCCTTGTTCATTTTCAAGCAATTTCCCATATTCAATCAGATGAAAAAAAGCAGAACGTTGAATCAAGGCATTTATCCCGAAACGAATATGTACATAAGGTCTTAACTCACCTTGATATTCACGCATAAATATAGGGTGTTCTGGATCAATCAGTGTAATGTCTTGATTGGTGGTGGTCACTTGTAGATAGACCTGCCCATCGAGATTCACCTGATCAACTTGATTGACCAATAAAGGTTCATCCTCAACTTGAATTTCAATCTGTTCAACTGGGGTTTTTAAATAGAACTTTCCATCTTCTTTCCAAAGTACTTTTGTAAACAGGTCTAAAAGCGCTTGGCGTTTGATCAATTGACCTTCGTGCCACCATTCTCCATTGGCTTTTACTATCAAATCCATTTTGCCACAATGCTTTGGCTGCCACTGCTCTAAAGGGGGTATTGACCTTTTGTGACCCGCCTGTACATCTTTTAAGTATTGTGCAATGCTCATTAAGTTTTTATTATCAGAATCTGGCTGATTTTGAGCCGCTGATGTTGAATTATTTTGATTTACCATGGTTTATGCCTTGCTGACTTAAAAATAATACGACTCAGCCAATTGGCTAGATTAGGGTTTCTAACTATACTAGCGCAAAATATATTATTGGTACGAGCGTTAATTCGTATCACGGAATTTTTAGAACACTCATGGCAGCACCGATTTATTAATTCCCAATAAATGCTCACGGTTGCCACCCTTAGAAATATGAGGAGTCCTACATGGAACACATCGAACGCGAATCGATGGAGTTTGACGTAGTGATCGTAGGCGCAGGCCCTGCGGGTCTTTCTGCTGCGATTAAAATTCGTCAATTAGCTCTTGAAAACAATCTTCCAGACCTTTCCGTCTGTGTGGTTGAAAAAGGCTCTGAAGTTGGTGCGCATATCCTTTCTGGTGCTGTACTTGAACCTCGTGCAATCAATGAACTTTTCCCTGACTGGAAAGAACAAGGTGCGCCTTTAAATGTACCTGTGACTGAGGACAAAACTTATTTCCTCATGTCTGCCGAAAAGTCACAAGAAGCACCACACTGGATGGTTCCTAAAACTATGCACAATGATGGTAACTATGTTATTTCATTGGGTAATGTAGTGCGTTGGTTAGGTCAAAAAGCGGAAGAGTTAGAAGTTTCTATCTTCCCGGGCTTTGCTGCTTCAGACATCCTTTATCATGAAGATGGTTCTGTAAAAGGCATCCAAACTGGTGATATGGGTATTGGTAAAGATGGTGAACCGACGCACAACTTTACTCCTGGCTACGAGCTTCATGCAAAATACACAATTTTTGCAGAAGGTTGTCGTGGACACCTCGGTAAACGTCTGATTGCAAAATACAACTTAGATCAAGATGCTGATCCGCAACATTACGGTATCGGGATCAAAGAACTTTGGGAAATCGACCCTGCTAAACATAAACCTGGTTTAGTAATGCATGGTTCAGGCTGGCCTTTGGCAGAAACAGGTTCTTCAGGCGGCTGGTGGTTATATCACGCTGAAAACAACCAAGTGACCTTGGGTATGATTGTCGATTTATCTTATGAAAATCCACACATGTATCCTTTTGCTGAAATGCAACGTTGGAAAACACATCCACTGATCAAGCAATATCTTGAAGGTGGTAAACGTATTTCTTATGGCGCACGTGCAGTTGTTAAAGGTGGTCTAAACTCTCTACCTAAACTAACCTTCCCAGGCGGTTGCTTAATTGGTGATGATGCAGGTTTCTTAAACTTTGCTAAAATCAAAGGCTCTCATACTGCGATGAAATCGGGTATGTTGTGCGGTGAAGCTGTATTTGAAGCAATCCAAGCGGGTCATGAGAAAGGTGGCGATTTAGCGGTTGCGCGTGTCACTGAAGGCGAGGATTTCTTTGCCAAAGAATTAACTGCATATACGGACAAATTCAACAACAGTTGGTTAAAAGAAGAGTTACATCGTTCACGTAACTTTGGTCCAGCAATGCATAAATTCGGTTTATGGATGGGTGGTGCATTTAACTTTATCGATCAAAATATCTTTAAAGTGCCATTTACCTTACATGACCTTGCACCTGACTTTAGTGCATTAAAAACTGTAGATGCTGCGACATTTAAACCTACTTATCCAAAGCCAGACGGTAAATTGACCTTTGACCGTTTATCTTCTGTATTTGTATCGAATACTGTACATGAAGAAAATCAGCCAGCTCACTTAAAGCTGACCGATGCTTCGATTCCAGTCAATGTCAACTTACCAAAATGGGATGAGCCTGCTCAACGCTACTGCCCTGCTGGTGTTTACGAGATTATGGAAAATGATGATGGTTCTAAGCGCTTCCAGATTAATGCTGCAAACTGTGTTCACTGTAAGACTTGTGATATCAAAGATCCATCTCAGAACATCACTTGGGTAACTCCTGAGGGTGGCGGTGGTCCAAACTACCCGAATATGTAAATCAACAAACCCGCTTCGGCGGGTTTATTGTCATTAATTAAATTTCGTTTTTAACGAAAAATTTATACTACTTATCTCCACCACCAAATAGAACAACCAGCCTAACATAGTTTATTTGACTTTCAATTTCATTTTTTGATGAATAAAATTCATATATTATAGAATTATTTTTTTGATTACCAAATATATGTTTATATAATGTATTTGGGCTGTACGGACTAGAGTAAATCGCTGATTCTTTTTCAACCAGCTCCGAATATTTAAAGAAAATATTATTTTCTTTTAACAACTTTACATCAGCCTTTATCGGTTTTTTAAACACAGGTTGATTTGATGGGGAAAAAACAAATTTATATTTTTTCTCTTTATCATTTAAGTTTAAGACTTTGATTGTGGCTGGATAACCAAATTTATTTTTAGATAAAACGTATACGCCTCTATCAGTTAAAGTTCCATCTTTTAGCACATGCACTTTCAAAGCTCCCTCAAAGAAGAGACTACTATTCCACTTTTCTGTTTCACCCACTCTTGTGATTTCATTTATCAACATAATAGTATTATCAATCATCTTGTCATCCATTGTTTTGGAATTTACAGTTGAATTAAATATTAAAAACAATAATAAACTTATCAACTTAAAATAATACATTATCTAACCATTAAAATATGAGTATATTTTGAGAGGATCTTCATCACCCTCACTTAAAAACCAGTCTGTAGTATTCTCATCATCAAACTCAGGAACCATAACACCATAATTCATATTATTAGCTGAATCTGTTCTTAAAAAGTAAGTATATTTCAAATCTTCCTCCTCATTATTTATTTTAAATTTAAATGCAGCTAATAGCTCTTTTGCTTTTCCTACATTTGGATACTCTGGGTAACTATAATGTTTTAAATTAGAATTAAATAAATGTTCATTCCATGCAAATGGACATATAGCCTTTTTCGATATCCCATACATTTTTACATAGCCATAGGCATCAGGAATTTTTTTATCTAAAATATCTGAAAGAATTCTATAAGCTTCTTTTGCACAAGTTTCATTGGTAATTGCTCTATATTTTTTATCATTTGATTTCTTTTGCTCCCATTCATTTGTTTCATGATTATAAAAATGATTATTTGATTTCTCATACATTTTACTTACTTCATTTTTTATTTTTTTTGCGTCATCTTCACTAATATTTAGAACATATAATTGAGCTACCTCACCAATCGGATATTGACATGTTGAAGCATTTCCAATTACTTTATTTTCACCAAGCTTCTTTCCAGCGCTAGGGCCAAAACTAAAAAAACTAAAAACATCATCATTTTCTACAACATAAAAAAAAGCATGTCCCCAGTCTAAATTAGGGCCTGTTAAATATTGATGTTTAGCCGATTTCGAGGAGAATGTTATCTTTGCATTTTGATATGCATATGAAGCATTAGCCTCTGTACCAATAACTAAATAATACTCATTAACTTCAATTTCTGTTATAGGCTGATTAATCTCAGTAATATATTTTTTCTCATTCATTATTATAGTTCCACATCCAAGCTAAATTTTTCTTGCTCAGCTGTATAAATCCTATTTGTTTTACCCTCTTTGTCTGTTTTACCTTTAAATTTTTTCCCATTTGCTCCATTTAAAACATAACTAGTATTCGGCATGATTTCACCTTGCTTATTCTTTAAGATAAACTGATGAGAGTATATATTCTTACTTGGTAGAAAAGGAATTTCAAAGTTAACTCTTTCCCCACCCAAAAACTTATGCTGCCCCGCCTTACTCTCAAACTTACCTGCAGTGGTCGGTAAGACACCTGCACTACTAATTTCAACTTGAGAACCATCTGCAATCAAAATAATTTTCTTATCCGCTTTAATCTCGATCTTGTCTTCGGTCGAAATAATTTGAATACCTTTACGTGCAATCAAATCCGCACCATCGCCTTGTGCTTGGATCTCAACTTTACCTTTCCCTGCAAATAATCTTGCCCCTTCTTGTGCCGCAAAAAGACTGATCTTAGCACTGGCATGCCCAATCAAAGCCTTTTGTGTGCTTAGGTTGATACTATCACCCGCAGTTTCATAGATTTGTCGATCGGCAGAAAGATGTAGATCTTCATTAGTAGCAAGCGCAACCGAATTGGGTGAAGCCAATAACATCAGGGCTTGCTTAAAGATATCTGCTTGATTTTTTGCTTCACGGGATTCACCTTTTTCCAAAGATGAAATAAAAGATTTCAAATGATCTAAATTTTCTAAAGGATCAGTTTGCTGATTCTTGGCAACTTCACTTAAGGCCTTAGAATTATTTAGGCTGCTTTCTAACTGACTTTTCGCGGCTGTTGCATCAAGATGATTACCTGAAGCTAAGTCTTGAGCATGGGTACTCAGCAATAGACCTTGCCCTGCACGTACTGCTCCCCATTGGTCTGTTCTTAGTTCAAAGCCTTCGCCTCGTCCTTCACTGGTATCAGTTTCTTTAGGATGGCTCAGATTACCGAGATTGAGTTGACTCGTGCCGTGACTGCTTTGTAGCTGGCTGCTGATTTGGTCTGTGGTATCGTCAAATCTAAGCTGGCCATAGCCACTGCCTTTAACTTCTCGACTTTTGATCCCTGCCAGTTTTTTTGTATCAGGCAATTGTCCTTTGTCATCAAATTTCGTTGGGCTTCGTTGCGCTTCATGGATACGCCCCACTACAAATGGTCGGTCAATATTGCCATCAAAGAAATCTATCACGACAATCTCACCAATCCTCGGCAAGAACCGCGCACCATAGCCTTCACCTGCCCACGGGGTCAGTACATCCACCCAAGCGGAATCAGTGTCGTTGTCATTGCTCCCTGCACCACCATCATGACTATGATCTTCATTGCGGGTAAATAGGAAGCGAACTTTAATGCGCCCCCATTCATCGACATGAATTTCTTCTCCACTTGGCCCAACTACTTTGGCTCGTTGTGGATGGGTACTAGGACGATGTTGTAGTGGGTGGTATTCAGGAACAGTGGTGATATTACGGCGTTGTAGTACCAATTGATTGGCTTGGCGTTCTGGGTTGTTTGAGTCTACATTTGAATTGACCCAATTACTTTGTTTGAGCAAGCGATTGATTTGTTCATTCAGATCTTTGGGTAAGTTGTTCTGGTTATAGAATGTCTTTGACGTGATCAGAAATTCTTTGTCTGAGCCACTGTGTTGGTCTATTTCTGGGTGTTCATTCAATTCAAACCAATACCCCACTTGCGCATCACGTACAGTGGAGTTGGCAACAAATTGCTTGGATTGAGCATCATAGTAATGACTGAGGTTTTGGTTGATCTTTTCAATCTGATTGTTATTTGAAGCGGTTGCTTGATCTTCACCATTCAGGTCTTGAATCCATGCTGGACTGATATGCCAAGCTTGTTCTAAACCAAGACTGGCATTGTTTTGGTTTTGGCTATGTTGATGTTTGCTTTGAACACTGCCTGCACCTTCTTCTTGTTCTAACACATCTGCTTGCCAGCGTTGTACATGGACAGCAGTGGGTTGTAAGCTGCGTTGTCCAATAAAGCTGGTGATGCTGTCTTGTTGTTCTGTGGCACTGCTACGATGGAAACGAATTTTTCTTCGTTCTAGCACTTTGTATTCGCTGTTGTCATCCACTAAACGCAGTTTTTGTGGTTGAATTTGAGTCGCAGAACTAGGCACAATCAATTGCGCCTCATCAATCAGCCAGTTGATCCCTTCACTGCGCATCAAGCGGGTTAAAAATGCATAGTCACTTTCGTTGCTCTGCATAATGAATGGTCGGATATCGTAGTCTTTTTTAAGACCACTTTTATCGAGGCTTAGACTGGAGGCAAAGAGTGGGCTTTTGTCTTGCCATTCTTTAAACAGCGCTTCTATGACTTGAACAACCGACTTATTCATAAACACTCGGCTGTTACGACGTTTATGCCACAGTGAAGTGGCATCTTCGAGTTTGAGTTTATATAGCGTCAGTGCACCATCACTTTGCCCTTGTGCTGCTTCGGTAATCACCCCTGTGCTACGAAACAGTTGTCCATGATCTGTGACTTGATCAATCGCCACTTGGCTACCGATAAATTGTTTAAGTGGAATCACAGCCGAAGTGGCAAGGCAAATCAGTTCAATAGACACGCCTTGGTTTAGACCATGTTGTCCATCGATGCGTTGTAAGAAGACTTGGTTGTTTAAGTCTGTATTGCTAAATTGGATATGCAAAGCTCGTTTTTGTGCGTTTAGTCCAAGCTGATCCAATATTTTATAAATGCTATTTAGTAAGCTGTTCATTTGAATGAGTTAATTATTATTAAAAAATATGTTTAGATTATAATCATAAGTCAAAATTCTGTCATTTTTAATTTTGTAAAACTCTTTGATTAGGGTGTTGAATCAATTAACTCTAATAACTCCGCATCAAGCAATGACTGAGTAAAAATATTCCAAAAATCTTCAAATTTCTCGGGAATATCATCTAAATTTGCAAACTGAATCTCAGATCTTTCATTCTGCCAATTTTGTGCCAGCTTCATACAAGCATCAGCCAAAATAGGTTGATTCAAATACAAAAACTTAGTCAAAACCAAACCATCTCTTTGACATTCACTTTTCAATATTTCTATGGCATAAAGTTTTGCAAAAATATCCGAAAATGATGGATGCTTGAGTAAATAGGTCAAATCAAATATATCTTTATAGCGTGGGTTCACAATACATTGGTGTAACTTCCATGCAATTTGCGTAGCTAAAGATGGGGTTTGTGCCAATCGGAAGTCCTTACCAACAAAAGGATGATAAATAAGTCTGTTGTGAATATCTTGAATTTCAAGATTAAATGAAACATCAATATCTATTTCAGTTTTTTGCCCATTCACCCATGCGATAATATTTGTACTGACTGTTGGAAAGTCTTCTGCCATTACATACTCCAACTCCCACCAATAATTATCTTTCGAAAATGGTTCATAACGAATACCATCATTAAAATCTACAGTTGTTAAGTAGCACATCCATTCATTCAAATGATCCTGAACAAAATGTCGATCGATTAATGGTTTTAAACAAATCCAATCTAAATCTTGTGGTTTACGTTCAATATGCGCAGGAAAATATTGCCGAGTTAAGAAACTTCCTTTTAGCATAAAAGGAAAGTACTGGTGGCTTTCTGCAAAACGTCGAATCAGGCCCTCACAAGCCTTTTGCTTTATTTCATTCATTTACATTCTTCTTTATCTATGTCTATTTAAGATAACCATCCATGATCTAACATGATATTGGTATCATAAATACAAATCTCAAATCTTTCTTTAGCAATCACTCTATGTTGGTTTAATAATGCTATGCGCAACAACTCTAAGCGTTTCAAGAAAAAATCTGCTGTTCCTATTTCGCGTAATGTTAAAAATCGAAAGTTCTCACGGCGTTTTAAAGCATTTTGAGACAAGTGTGCTTGATGATGCTCACATAGTTGTTTAAGTTCAAAAGCATCTCTACATTCAATCAAAGCATGCCATTCATAATAATAAATAGACTGTTGATCTGTTTGAGAATCTTGAAATGGAAGTTCAATCTTGGTTCGGATAATTTGAATATTCTGTTGTTCAAACGCCTTGATCCAAGGCTCAATATCCTCAAGGACAGTACTTAAATCCGCTGAGTAAACACATTTAGAGAGCATAATCTGTTTAGAATACATACCACGGGCAAGTATAATTTCAAGAGGCTTAGCATCTAACTGTTTACACATCGTTTTAAACTGATGGTACATCACTGGACTTTTAATATCCGCTGTCAGATGCACTTCAAATTCTTGTTTTTGCATCTATAATTACTTACCCGTTTTCTTTTAACCTTTCTTCACTAAATAGTGAAATTCCTTATTTCCGGCATCATCTAGTACTTCTTCTTGTAAAATCAACTCATGACCGAGATGCATACAAAATTTAGGAATGTCCCAAGAGGTTGAATTATCAGTTGCAAATACTTCAACGACATCACCTGATTTAGATTTACGAATTGCTTGATGCAACATCATTACAGGCTCAGGACAACGTAGTCCACGCGTGTTTAATTGAATGCTTGCTTTAGGCATCGGTTCAGACATTATCTATTCTCAAAAAGAAGCGAAATCACTCAATAATTTTAACACAAACTCAAATAATGAATAAGGCTTGCAATATATCTATAATATGACACATACATTCATCTATTTACCTTAGTTAATAGATAGACATCTGTGTTTTCTTCGGTATGATAAAAAAACATTTACTAGATATTAAACGTCTTTAGGAAAGATCATGCACGAGGAATCAGGCCCATCGTGGGGAATGCGTGGCTTACGCAAATGGTTAGGAACAGCGCCAGAAACCCGAGATGAACTGCTAAAATTAGTACAAGATTCACGTCGTTTTTTAGAACCCGATACTGTTGCAATGTTAGAAGGCGTATTAGACCTTCCTGCAACAAAAATCCGTGAAGTCATGACTCCGCGCACAGCGATGGTCAGCTTACAAGAAGATGATCAACTTCTTGATATTTTAGACATTCTTATTGAGTCTGCACATTCACGTTTCCCTGTTTTTTCTTCTGATCAGCCTGAAAACGTGGTGGGTATTTTACTTGCTAAAGATCTTTTACCCTTTTTAACTGATCGTTCATCTGTTGTAGATGTGCATGCGTTAATGCGTCAGCCATTATTTGTCCCAGAAAGTGCACGTTCCGACCAAGTTTTGAGGATGTTAAAAAACACTCAAACCCATATTGCCATTGTAATTGATGAATATGGTTCAACAGCAGGTCTGGTCACTTTAGAAGATATTCTAGAAGAGATTGTCGGCGAAATTGAAGATGAGCATGATAACGTTGACGAAGAAGCACAATTTATCATTCCAGATACAACACATACCACAGCCAATACATGGATTGTGCAGGCACTTACACCAATAGAACATTTTAACAATGTTTTAGATGCTGAATTTCCTGACGATGAAGTAGAGACTATGGGCGGATTACTGCTTCAAGAAATTGGTCTAGTGAGTGATCTTCAAGGCCAAGTGGTTGAGCTTGAGGATTGGGAATTTACAATTATTGAAGCAGATGCGCGCACTATTCATCTGATTCGAGCTGTACATAAATGAGAGCATACTTTGATAAGCTGTTAAATTCATCCCAACAACAAAAACAGCTGCCCTTCATTTTCCCATTATTGATTTCGTTAATATCAGGCGCAGTGTTCAGTTTAGCACTGGCTCCTTATTACTGGTGGTGGTTGGCAATTTTATCGCCTGCCCTGCTATATGCTTGCTTAAAAGGCCGTACACCACGCCAAGCATTTGCGATTGGCTTAAGCTATGGCTTTGGTCTATGGTTTGTTGGCGCATTCTGGCTCTATACCTCGATTCATGTGTATGGGGATACCAATGCTGTATTGAGTGTCTTGATGATCGCCATCATGGCCATTGTCATGGGGCTTTTTACCGCAATTCAGACTTGGGTATATCGTAGATTCTTCCCTGAAACACCATTAACTTTCGCTCCTTTGTGGGTTATTTTTGAATGGTCCAAGACTTGGGTCTTTACAGGTTTTCCTTGGTTATTTGCAGGTTACGCATTTACTGAACGACTCTTAGATGGCTATGCTCCACTCTTTGGTGTGTTTGCAGTATCTTTTGTTGTGATTATCCTTGCCTGTGCATTGGTTGAAATTTTAAATAGAAAAGTCTTTTGGATCTTTCCTGCAATCATTTTAATCCTTGGCGCATGGGCTGCATCATTTATCACTTTCGTACAACCGAAAGCAGAAAAGCCGCTCTCCGTTTCTTTGATTCAAGGCAATATTCCGCAAGATTTAAAATGGTTGACTGAATATCAGGTTAAAACCTTAGAAATTTATGTAAATTTAAGCCGTACTGAATGGGGGCGTGATCTGATTGTTTGGCCAGAATCATCGATTCCACTGTTCCAAACAGATATTCAACAATTCTTGGATATGATGGATCAACAAGCCAAAAGTTCAGGCACAGCATGGGTAACGGGTATTCCTTATTGGGACTTAAAAGAATCACAAAAAAATGGCTATCCGATGTACTACAACAGTATGATGGCTTCTGGCGCAGATTCTTCAGGCTTATATAAAAAACAACGTCTAGTGCCTTTTGGTGAATATATTCCACTTTCAGGATTGTTGGCTTGGGTGTTACCTGCGCTACAAAATGATCCATCCATGAGTGGATTTTCCCAAGGTGCATCCAATCAAAAGCCTTTTAATATTAAAGGACATGATTTGGCTGCAGCCATTTGTTATGAAGTAGCTTATCCGAATCTCACTCGACGTAATGCGATTAATAGTGACTTTTTAGTGACTGTTTCTAATGATGCATGGTTCACGGGTACAGCAGGGCCATTACAACATCTTCAAATGGTGCAAATGCGTGCCAAAGAAAATGGACGCTGGTTTATTCGTGCTACCAATACAGGCGTAACAGCATTTATTGACCACAATGGGCATATTGTAAAACAAGCCCCTGTAGATCAAAAAGCTGTGCTTCGTGGTGATTTACCTGCCATGCAAGGCGAAACTTGGTACACCCGCTTTAGTGATTATCCTATTTTGTTGCTCTCCCTATTATTATTAATTTTGGGCTGGATCTATCGCCCTAAAGCAGTCGATATTAGCTTTAAATCTAGACGTTAATATTTGAATCCCTCATCTCTGGTTTAAGGAGATGAGGTAAACTTCAACAAAAAGCTTGATTCGATTGTTAAAGTAACTTTGTTCCCAATGGTACATTTGCATCAGGCACACACAACGTCACATGCCCATCTTGATTATGAAAACCCGTCACTAAACACTCTGATTGAATCGGTCCAATTTGTTTTTTGGGAAAATTCACAACAGCAACCACCAGCTTCTCAATTAAATCTTCAGGTTGATATAGGTTGGTAATTTGCGCACTCGATTTCTTTACACCAAGCGCTTCGCCAAAATCAACATGCAAAATATAAGCAGGCTTACGCGCTTTCTCAAACACTTCGGCTTGAATAATTTTTCCGACCCTTAACTCTACTTTAAGAAAGTCATTCCATTCTATTTGTTGCATTGCTGAGTCCTCGTATTTTTATCAGTTCATCTCGATAGATAAAATCATTTTAGATAAATTTAAAGCAATCAACCTTATATAAAACAGACAAATGATCCTGTTAAAAAGACAATCATGTTCAACCTAGCCCCAACCCAAGTCTTATCAAAACGAAATTGAAAATATTTTCGGTGCATTTTTTATTATATTTTTTTCAAGTTTATGCTAAATTATTTTCGCTGATCATAAAGCCGTAAACGTTTACGTCAATCAACGTGCCAACATATCTCCAACAAGGCTTGGGGCTATTTTTAATCAAAATTTTAATATTTTGGTGCGGCACTGGCGTTTGTTGGTTTACGGAGTAAAAAATGCAAAATTCTAAATCGTCTTATTTTAATTTTAAAAAGATTCCACATCGCTATACAGCGATTGTTTTACCTTTGTTACTATCTATTATCATGACATTTATTGTTTCATGTATCAGTACATTCAGAAGCATGGGTTTTGAGAATTTTTCGCTATACACATGGCTTTCAGCTTGGGGGATTTCTTGGCTGATTGCCTTTCCAGTGTTACTTTTTATCTTACCTATTGTGCGCAAAATCACCATGAGCCTTGTTCAGCCGACTTAGTTGAAACTTGAATTACTAAATCATCGTGCAAAAAAAACCGAGGATTATACCCTCGGTTTTCCATGATATTTCAACTAAAGTTGAGTCACCAAATAAGACATCATTGCAGCTAAAAATAACATTGGCACATAACAATATGAACGTACTAAATATTGTTCTAATAATGATGAGAATTCAGTTTTCAACTGAAATACTGTCAAATTTAAGGCATTATAAAAACTAATAATAGATAATGCACTAAATACGCTAATCGCCATAAAACCAATCATGATCTGGCTATTGGCATCGGCAACTTGCCAAATATTGAGAAAAAACTGGCTAATCGGTAATAGGCTCAAAATTAAAAGAACAGATTTGAGCATAGTCCAATGAAATTGGCTGATTTCATCTGGTAATAATAATGCTTTCATCTCATCCTCCTCAGCAATTCAGATTGCCCTGAGAACTATTATGCAAGCTTTTAATTAAATAAAAAGTCTATTTTTATACACAATTTAACTTTCTTGTAACTATTAAATATGGGAATAATTCTTATTATAACTCTCAAACATCGTTATTTTAAATAGCTGTTATATTTCAATAAATTAAGTACATTTTAGCAAACAAGAAAGATTATCACTTCACTCAATATTTATTAACTCGATTCAATGAAGTGATTAACTCAATAAACTATAACTTAAATATTCTTTAATTAAGGTTGGTAATAAATATCAGCATCATTTCCTTCACCACCTTGTTTACCATCGGCACCAAAAGAATATAAATCAAACTTACGACCTTCAGAACCAGGGATCACATATTGAATATCATTTTCCCAACTGTCTTTCGGATAACCACCTTTAACATAACCACCAGGTAACCAGTTTTTAGCCGTTGCGGGTTGATTGACAAGCGCATCTAAACCACCATCTTGGCTTGTCGGATAACGCCCATTGTCCAATTTATATTGATCTAAAGCACCCGCTACACCTTTTAATGCAATTTTAGTGGTGTCAACTTTGGCTTTTTCACCACGTCCCATCACATTGGGTACGATCAATGCTGCAAGTACGCCTAAAATAACAATCACAACCATCACTTCAATTAAGGTAAAACCTGACTGACGAGTCCTATTCATCTTTCGTTGCATCTGCTTACTCTCTATATATTCTTTATAAAAATAATTGGCTTAAATCATATTGTTCATATTGACGATTGGCAACATAACTGCAATCACAATAACCAAAACAATACCCGCCATAAACACCAACATTAATGGCTCCAATAAAGCCAATAGTGTTGAAATAAATGAAGATACTTCTCGATCCTGCATATCTGATGCACGGCTCAACATTCGGTCTAACTCTCCCGAAGCTTCACCACTTTTAATCATTTGTACCATCATCGGTGGGAAATAACCACAACGCTCCAATTGCGTAGCAAGATTTCCACCCTCAGTGACTTTCTCTGCTGCAATATTGACAGCATCTCGTATTACCCAATTACTACTCACAGCGGCCCCAATTTTCAAAGCATCTACGAGCGGTACACCTGATTGAGTCAGAATAGATAAGGTACTGGCAAAACGTGCCGCATTTATACCACGAGATAATTTACCAAATAATGGCAATCTGAGTGTTAAACGATCAAAAGCATAGTGCCCTGCAGAAGTTCGCAAAAAACGAATTAATAAGAAAAATCCAACCACACTAAAAACCAGCATAAAGGGCCATGCCTGTCGAATAATCTCACTGGCTTTCATCAGTGCTACAGTGATCCATGGTAAGGCTTGCTTACTTTGGTCAAAGGTTTTAACAATGTCTGGAACAACATATGTCATCAACCCCATCACAATCGCAAAAGACATAAACATCAAGATGATTGGATAGATCATCGCACCTTGAATTTTCTTTTGCATGGCAAAGCGGTTTTCGGTGTAATCAGATAATTGATCTAAAATTAAATCTAAATGCCCTGAACGTTCACCCGCAGCAACGGTCGCAATATACAAATCTGGAAAGCGTCCTGTTTGTTGCATCGCTTGAGCCAAAGAGTGCCCTTCAAGCACTTTTGAACGTGCCGAAAGTAAAAGATTTTGTACATGCACTTTTTCACTTTGTTTGGCAACTGCTCGTAATGCTTCCTCTAAAGGAATCGCAGCAGCGACCAAAACAGAAAGTTGACGTGTCATTAAGGCCAGATCATAAGCCGAGAATTTACGTTGAAAAAATCCTGAACTTTTATTTTTATCTTTTTGTTCAACAGCATCCACCGTGACAGGAATCAATTCCTTGTCCCGTAGTTGTTGTCGAATCTGGCGTGCGGAATCTCCTTCTAACACGCCTTTTTGCTGCTTTCCTGAAGCATCAATTGCAGTAAATTGATATGCTGGCATTATTATGCTCTAGTTTTCCAAAATTTTTTGATTACGCTGTTGCGTCATACCCTATAAATCATTCATATTCATGTTTATAGATGACTGTTACACTCTAACACAAGCCGAATCTGCACATGAAACAATTTCATCACAGCCTCACTAAATTAATGAGTCACTAAATTAAAAATGTCGAATACCCTTGCTACGCCACAGACGATTTATCGTATTCAAGTTGCTGTTCCAGTCTATTTGAATGACTGCTTTGATTACCAAGTCACCGCTGAACAATATGCGCAAGCTGAAGTCGGTGCGCGTGTTGCAGTGTCTTTTGGCAGACAGAATCTGATTGGTGTTATTGTCAAGAAAGTACCGATTGATGAACCTGTGGATTCCCATTTTAAACTCAAAGCCATTACTGAACTGTTAGATGAACAGGCCATTCTAGACAGTAAAGTTTTAAGTTTATTGACATGGTCATCACAATATTATCAATTTCCTATCGGTGAAGTGATTCAAACGGCGTTACCTACCTTATTACGCCAAGGGAAACCTTATAATTTATTGGCACGTATCTGGAAACTTTTAGACTTACATGCCGAAGACAAAGTTAAGCGTTCTGAAAAACAACAAGAAGCCTATAAAATTTTAAAGCTACACCCGAAAGGGACACAGGAAAATATTCTTAATCTAAGTGGTGTTGAAACATCCACACTCAAAGTCCTTGAGAAAAAAGACATTGTTCGTTGTGATTTAGAACCACAAAATGTCACGCCAGAACCGGTGCAATTGGCACAGATGCCCCTCACGCCAAATGACGATCAGAAGAAAGCCATTCAAGCGATTTTAAAAGCGCAGAAAAAATATCAAGCGTTTCTACTGGATGGTTTAACTGGGAGTGGTAAAACCGAAGTTTATTTGCAAGTGATGCATGAAGTACTTAAACAAGGCAAACAAGTCTTGGTTTTAGTGCCTGAAATCGGCTTAACCCCACAAACCATCAGCCGTTTTCAATCACGTTTTCATTGCAATATTGCCTTACTGCACTCAGGCTTAAATGACACTAAACGTTTACAAGCATGGCAGCATGCGCAAACGGGCAAAGCCTCTATTATTTTAGGCACACGTTCTGCAATTTATACACCTTTGCCACAGTTGGGTTTGATTATTTTAGATGAAGAGCATGATCTTTCGTTTAAACAACAAGAAGGCTTTCGCTATCATGCTCGCGATGTGGCCATGTATCGTGCACATTTAGAAAATTGCCCGATTATCTTAGGTTCGGCCACGCCTAGTATTGACAGTTATTATCTTGCTCGCCAAGAAAAGCTGACACGGATTGAATTAAATCAACGTGCTGGTGCCGCAATCATGCCGAAAATGCATTTGATTGATTTAAAAGTGGCAAAAAAACAGCATGGCTTAAGTGATGTTTTGATTGCTGAAATCAAAAAACGTTTAGAGAAAAAAGAACAAGTTCTGATTTTTTTAAATCGCCGCGGTTATGCCCCTGTGCTTATCTGTGAAAGCTGTGGTTGGCAGGCCAATTGCCCCAACTGCGATGCTCACTTTACCCTGCATTTAAAGCCTTATCAGCATTTGCACTGTCACCATTGTGGCACGATTAATCGTATGCCTGATGCTTGCCCTCAATGCAATCAACAACAATTAAAGCCAATTGGCATGGGAACTGCCAAAGTTGAAGAAACCTTGAATGAGCTGTTCCCTCACTTCCCCGTCTTGCGCGTAGATCGTGACTCAACTAGTCGGGTTGGTAGTTGGCAAAAGATTTATGATCAAATCCAAAAAAGTGAACCGACTATTTTACTTGGCACGCAGATGCTGGCAAAAGGACATCACTTTCCTTATGTCACCTTAGTGGCAATTTTGGATATCGATGCAGGTTTGTTGAGTGTAGATTTCCGTGCTACAGAACGTACTGCGCAATTAATTATTCAAGTTGCAGGTCGTGCGGGTCGTGGTGAAATGAAGGGTGAAGTCTATTTACAAACCCTAAGACCTGATCATCCTTTATTAAACACCTTGATTCATAATGACTATCGGACCTTTGCTAAACAAACTTTAAAAGATCGCCAAGCCGCACAGCTTCCACCCTTTCGTTATACAGCTTTGATTCGCTGTGATTCAAAGCATCAGGAAGAAAATTTAAAGTTTCTGACTGAAATGACGCAGCTCCTTAGACAAACTGCCGAAGATAATTTAATTGATATTTGGGGACCGATTCCAGCGCCAATGGAGCGTAAAGCAGGACGTTACCAAGCTCATGTGGTTTTGCTTTCTCAAGATCGGGCAAAAATGCATTTTTATATTCGTCAATGGTGGCAACAGCTGTTACATAGCAAACCCTCTACGATGAAAATAACCATAGATGTTGATCCGCAAGAATTGAGTTAAATTTTTAATTTAGTTTATTGCTATACAAATTGAGATAATGAACCGAGTCTCAATTAAACCACTGCTGCATTTTGTATTGTTTAAATACGCACAATATATCTATTTATATGACGATAGACTTGCCGCCATTAGGTGAGGGTACAAAGGCTATCCCCCTCATAGTGCTAATCACTGTTAAATTTTTATTAGGTAAATAGACAATTTCTGAATAAATATCTCCAAGCCCATCACAAAATCACGCTACAATTTCTAAATAAAGAAAAAACTTAAGGCAAGTGAATGTCACTGTTACTCCAAATCACTATCTTCCTTGGCGCGGCATTAATCCTTGTTCCATTAGGGAAAAAACTCGGTATTGCTACCGTGCTAGGTTACTTATTTACAGGAATACTTCTGGGTCCAAGCGCGTTTAACATCGCCAACGATCCAGAGGAAATCATGCACCTTGCAGAATTTGGGGTGATTTTACTGATGTTCCTGATCGGTTTAGAACTTCGCCCACAACGTTTATGGGAAATGCGCCAATCCATTTTTGTGATGGGAAGTTTACAGGTAGGGATTACGGGATTGGTTCTGATGGGAACGATCTATTTAATCTTTCAACAATCACTCCCCGCAAGTTTTGTCATTGGTTTTGCCTTAGCACTTTCTTCAACCGCCTTTGTTTTACAGCTTTTGGAAGAAAAACAACAACTCAATACTACCCATGGTCAGCAATCCTTTTCAATTTTACTTTTTCAGGATATTGCTGCTATTCCCCTACTCGCCATTATCCCCCTCTTAGCAGGTAGCGAATCAAGTCATCATGGTATTGCTTACTTTGCCGCGATTGTTGCCACGTTTACAGGTTTATTTTTGTTTAGCCGTTATGTGATGCGACCTTTTTTTCGCTTTGTGGCAAAAAGTGGAGCAACTGAACTGATCACAGCCGTTGGCTTATTTATCGTGCTGGGTGTGGTGTTATTGATGGATACACTCGGAATTAGCACAACCTTAGGCGCTTTTTTAACGGGTGTGCTTCTAGCTGACTCTGAATTCCGTCATGAACTTGAAGCCAGTATTGCCCCCTTTAAAGGTTTATTGCTCGGTTTATTCTTTATGACGGTGGGAATGACCACACAAATCTCGCTAATTGCAGATATGCCATTATTGATTATTGGTGGCGCAGTCAGTTTAATTATGATCAAAATGATCGTGATGGCAGCCATTGCACGTTATAAAAAAATGAGTTGGACCAACAGTTTAATGGTCGCAACCTGTTTAGCCCAAGGGGGTGAATTTGCCTTTGTGGTATTAAACGTGGCAAAAAGCGAGAAAGTCCTAGCTGAAGCAATCATGGAACCCATTACCTTAATTGTGACCTTATCAATGGTACTCACCCCGATCTTCTTTTGGTTAGTGAGCACGCAAGTATTGCCATTAATCAATAAAGACAGTGCACCCAAATACGATGAGATTCCCAACGAACACCCAGCTCTTATTGTTGCTGGTTTTGGTCGTGTAGGGCAAATTGTTGCTCGTTTAGCACGTATCCGTCATTTTACCTTTACTGCCATTGATAATAATTTACAAAAAATTGATTTTGTTCGACGCTATGGTGGTACTTTGTATTATGGCGATGTGACTCAACCCGATTTACTACGTGCGGCTGGAATTGAACAGGCTAAAGTTTTTGTATTAGCAATTGATAATGTTGAAGACTCAATGAATGTTGCTCGACATATTTTACTCAATTATCCAAACCTTACCTTATTAGTTCGAGCACGAGATCGCTATCACATGCACCTCCTGCGTGATGTCGGG
Source organism: Acinetobacter legionensis (assembly GCF_048551735.1). Classification (NCBI taxonomy): domain Bacteria; kingdom Pseudomonadati; phylum Pseudomonadota; class Gammaproteobacteria; order Moraxellales; family Moraxellaceae; genus Acinetobacter; species Acinetobacter legionensis. The sequence goes on along the minus strand of NZ_JBIMBV010000001.1, from coordinate 177,032 downwards.
GTCAAACATATTTGGCGTGAAACCTATTTGACTTCATTGGGTATGGGATATCGAGCATTGTGTGAACTAGGAATGAGTAAACAAGAGGCTTATGATAGTGTTGAGCTATTTAGAAATTACGATGAAGAACTGTTAACGCGTCAACAACGCATTTATACCGATGAGCAAAAGCTTTTTGAAAGCTATCGGGACTTTATTTCGGAGCTTGAGCACCTGTTTGAAAGTGATGCGCAAGTTGAAAACCATAATCCTGATCAATATAAAGACGTCCCAGATTTGGATGAATCCGGTTTAGAAAGACCCACAACAAAAGCTCAAATGCTACATACCAAACACGATCGTATTAATATTATACGTGATGACGAAAATTAACTTTAAGATGCACAGTTTTTCAGGTGAAATAAACTTGTGATTTATAATATCGCCACCATCTAAACAGGGATTTGGAGAATTTTATGTCTGATTTACGTCAACGTTTTTATATTGAAGATAGCCCTGTACGTGGTGAAATTGTACATTTAGATACAGCACTACAAACAATTCTATCGCAGCGTAATTATGCGCCCGCTGTGCGTATTTTATTGGGTGAAATGTTGAGTGCAACAGCATTACTTGCCAGCACATTAAAAATTAAAGGACGTATTAGCTTACAAATTCAAGCACAAGGTACATTCAAATGGGCAATGGCTGAATGTAACCATTTAGGTGATGTCCGCGCACTTGCAGATTATGAAGAAGACCCACATTTTATGTTGAGTGAAGACAGTAGTACTGTGCTTAGCACCTTGCAACAACCTGTTCTATTTATCAATATTGAACCTGAGTTTGGTGAGCGTTATCAAGGGATTGTGCCACTAGATCAACCTACTCTTGCCGCTTGTTTAATGCAGTATTACGATCTTTCCGCACAAATTCCAACACGTATTGTCTTGGCAAGCACGCATCACAATGCGGGCGGTTTACTAATTCAGTTATTACCACGTAATAATGAAGAAGAACAACAACGTGTCGATGAAGACTTATGGCCACGTTTGATTATGCTGACTCAAACGTTAAAACCTGAAGAGTTGACAGATTTAACCGCACAAGAAATTCTTTATCGTTTATATAACGAGGAAGAGGTTCGTCTGCCAGACGTTGAACAACTTCAATTCAACTGTACCTGTTCACGCGATAAATGCAAAAATGCGTTGATCCAAATTGGTCTAGATGCGGTCAAAGAAACCCTAGAAATTCAAAATCCAATTGAAATGGATTGTCAATTTTGCAATAAAAAATATCAGTTCACCGCAAAAGAAGCTTTGAATCTGTTTGGTGAGCATTTAAGTTAATCTATTGAGATCTGAATGGTTTAAATTTGCAAAAATTTAACTATCGATTTTTACTAAGAAGAGCAAATTCAGTTTGCTCTTTTTTTTCAATTAAAATTCAAAGCATAATCAGCAAGTTTTATAAGTTAAAATGTTAAATAGCTATTTGGAATCGTCATTTACTTAACCAAAGCAACAACCCGAACACACAAAGCCCATAGAACATGAAACACCACCTTTATCAGGAATAAGCGGGATTTTGTTCTAGATAAGTTTTGAAACAATAACCACACTAAGTTGCTCTTCCATCTGTAGCCAAAAAGGCATAAAACTAGAATAAAGTTAAACAAAATAATGACCTTAAGTATGGCAAAAAATTATTATGAAGATTTGGGTGTTTCTAGAAATGCGACACCAGACGAAATTAAAAAAGCTTATCGAAAACTCGCACGTAAATATCATCCTGACGTGAGTAAAGAAACTGATGCTGAAGCAAAAATGCAAGCCATCAATGTCGCATATGACACCTTAAGTAATGAAGAAAAGAAAAAACAATACGATTTTGAACTCGACAACCCCTATGCCAATACAGGTGGGTTTGGAGGGCAATCTACAGGTCAAAGTGGTTTTGACGGTAGCCAATTCCATCGCTCATACAGTAGCAGTGGTGGACAAGATTTTAGTGGTTTTGAAGATCTATTTGGACGTTTCGGTGGCGGTTTTGGTGGCGGACATCAACAAGATTTTGGACAACGCGGCTCTCAGCAACAGCGCAGCTATAAGGGTGAAGATCAACATGCCAGTATTGAAATTCCTGTAAGCATTGGTTATGAAGGCGCAACCCAGAGTATCACCTTACAAATCCCTACCTATAATGCCTATGGTGAGCCCGAGGTACAACGGAAAACCCTCCAAGTTAAAATTCCGAAAGGCATGAAAGAAGGTCAGCAAATTCGCCTTGCAAAACAAGGACAAGCTGGAATTAACGGTGGTGAAAATGGCGATCTTTATATTGAGATCCAATACCAAGACACTGACCGTATTCGTGTTGAAGGTACTGATGTCTATTACACAGTTGATGTTACACCTTGGGAAGCAGCACTTGGTCAAAGTATTGAAATTGATACCCCAGCAGGTAAAGTAAAAGTAACTGTGCCACAAAATGCCAAACCCAATCAGCAACTCCGTTTAAAAGATAAAGGGATACCGCATAAAACCCCAGGTCATCTTTATTTGGTGATTAATATTGTTTATCCCAAAGCAACCACCGAAACACAGCAAAAAGCCTATCAACAATTTGCTGATGCTTTTAATGACTTTAATCCCCGTTCATAATTTTATAGATACCAACATAGCCTTGCTAAAGGAGAGCAATCATGACAACTATTCAATATCGTGAAATTGTCTATGACGGTTTCCATGATGCAGAAATCGTGGATGAAAACCTAAATCTAGATCTCAAGCATTTTGCTGAGGCATGCGGTCAAAGTCCGGATTGGATTTTGCAATTGCTTGAATATGAAATTTTACCCGCACGTCCTGAGGATCGTATTCATCAATTTTTTGGAGAAGACATCTCACGGGCACGCCGCGCCTATCGTTTACAACGCGACTTTGAAGCCAGTTTATCTGCCGTTGCAATGATGATGGATTTACTTGATGAAGTTCAACAATTACGAAAACAAGTCAAACATCTTCACCTTCATACTCATTAATTCATTTCAAAATGTTAATGCCTAGTGACAGGTTAATATTTAACCTGTCATGATGGAGAACTTGTCTCTCCATTTTTGTTTTATCGTTTAGAATTTTATGACAAAGAGGTTAATGAGCTCTGATGAATTCGAAAGTAATGAATAAAAAGTTGAAACACATGTTCCCAGAACACCGTGATCTCATGTGTAGTTTAAAACAAGAAGATCCGCATTTTGCTAAACTTTTGATTGACCACGATGAACTTGATCGTGAAATCAGTCACCTTGAGCTTGATCCACTCAATCATATTCATGAAAATATTGAGCAGCTCAAGCGGAAAAAATTAAGATTAAAAGATCAACTCTACTTAATTTTACAAAAGACAGCTCAAATAAATCCTCAACCAGAATAATGCTTAATTATTTCAGTTTTGTGATTTTTTCGACTTCTTTCATGGTTTGTTTGATCGGTTCATAATCTAAAAACCAGAGTAAATTGACGTGCTGATTTTTATGTTGTTGTGCCAACATATCAATCACACTTCGTTCACCACGTCCTACCAAATGACGACGGTAAAAATAGACTAACAGCCCAATCGTACAACCTAACATCACACCCAACATCACCCAGAAACCTATCGGACTACGTAGACCTGGAATGAATTCAAAATTCATTCCATATACCCCTGTTAATAGAGTTAATGGCGCAAACACGGCAGTAATAATCGCAAGAATTCGCATATTCTCATTGGTTTGATTGGCGATTGCAGAAAAATGTAAATCAATCGCAGTTTGAATTGCCGTACTTAAGCGTACTGTATATTTTTGAATACGCTCAACATGGCTAACGAGATCATCCACGCGAACCAGCATAATGTCCTGCTTCTCAGTGCGTTTTTTACCTTTTAAATGGGCATAATTTTCAACAATTTCATCTCGAAGTTCTTGTAAGGAATCTATTTGTTCTTCGCACAAATTTTCGATTTGTTGAAAAACCAGATTCTCCTGAAACAGTTGATGCCACTTAGTAAAGCGGCGATTACCTTGCAAAAGTTCTTGTTGCCAAAATTCAACGCGACGAGACAAAGGATTACGTAAATCCAAATAGCCATCAATCATACTATTTAACAAGCGCAGTGCTAAATCTAAAGGCGTAGTGGGTAATTTACGTGGTTTATTCTGTTCTTCTAAACTCTTATTCATGATATTGAAAATACGTGCAAGATAACTTTCAAAGGCATGGTTGCCTTTTTCATGAATGGTGATTAAAGCTTGTGAAGTAATAATAAAACTGACTGGCGAAGACGCTAAGCCAAAAACATGATCATGCTGTTCAAGTGCATCTTCACCACTATCGATCTGATCATCTGGGGTTATTAATTTACGAAAAATCAATAAATCATAATCTTCCATTGCATCAAATGCGCATGGATGTTCGATATTTAAAATATCTCGAATATGATATTCATTGAGGTGAATCTCGGTCGCATTATAGACTTCTTTTTGCCATAGCTCAGCACGATTGACCACATCTTCACGGGTACAGTCCACCCAAACAAATTGTTGCTCTGCATTAAAAACAGGCTCTTTTTGTATACAAGTATAAGGTTCATCTGTGTGTTGAAAAAAATAAAAGCTTTGCATATCCACGATATTTTTAGTCTTTCTTGTTATGCATCATGCCATAAAAAAAGCCCTGAGCAAGCCAAAGTTGTAACTTTGGCAAAGCACAAGGCAGTCTTTTCTTTATTAAATTTTAATCAAACTGTAAAAGATTTAAACCTTGCAAATATTATGCTTGGTCTACATCTTTCATAGTTAATTTAATACGACCACGGTTATCTACGTCAGCAACTTGAACTTTAACGTCTTGACCTTCAGCCAAGATATCAGTCACGTTTGCAACGCGTTCGTTTGAAATTTGCGAGATGTGAAGTAAACCATCTGTACCTGGCATGATATTTACAAACGCACCAAATTCAACGATACGAATCACGCGACCTGCATAGATTTTACCTGGTTCAACTTCAGCAGTAAGCGCTTGGATTTTTGCAATCGCTGCTTGAGCAGCCGCTTTCGTTTCACCAAATACACGTACAGTACCGTTATCTTCGATATCAATCGCTGCTTTTGTTTCTTCTGTGATTTGACGGATTGTCGCACCACCTTTACCAATCACATCACGGATCTTATCTGGATTGATGTTGATCACTTGGAATGTTGGTGCATGCATAGAAATTTCAGGACGTGCACGTGAAATCACTTGGTTCATTGCATTAAGAATATGCATACGATCTGCATAGGCTTGATTCAACGCAACTTCCATAATTTCTTCTGTGATACCTTCGATTTTGATATCCATTTGAAGCGCAGTAATACCGTTTGCAGAACCAGCAACTTTAAAGTCCATATCACCTAAGTGATCTTCATCACCTAAGATGTCAGAAAGAACAGCAAAACGCTCGCCTTCTTTTACTAGACCCATTGCGATACCCGCAACTGGCGCTTTAAGAGGAACACCTGCATCCATAAGTGATAATGAAGCACCACATACAGAAGCCATTGAAGATGAACCATTTGATTCAGTAATGTCAGATACAATACGAATCACATACGGGAAGCGATCAGCTGGTGGAAGAACAGCTTGTACACCACGACGTGCTAAACGACCATGACCAATTTCACGACGCTTAGGACCAGATTCACGACCTGTTTCGCCTACAGAATATGCAGGGAAGTTGTAATGCAACATGAAGTTGTCAGTTTTTGTACCAGACAAGGTATCCACCATCAACGCATCACGTGTATTACCCAAAGTCGTTGTAACCAACGCCTGAGTTTCACCACGTGTAAATAATGATGAACCATGAGCACGATCTAACACGCCCACTTGTACATCTAATCCACGAACAGTTTTAGTATCACGACCATCGATACGTGGTTTTCCTGAAAGGATGTTGTCACGTACAGTACGGTATTTAAGATCTTCGAATAATTCGTTTAAGTCATCTGCAATGCCAGATTCGTCATTTTCAGGAACGAATTGAGCAGTTGCTTCAGCTTGAAGGGCATCTAAGGCAGCATAACGGTCATGCTTAACAGCAATGGTATACGCTTCAGAGATTTTAGCTTCAAATGCGTCTTTTAATTTTGCACGAAGATCTTCGTTTTTAACTGGAGCAGTCCAAGTTGATTCTGTTGCACCAGCGGCAGCAGCAAACTCTTTAATCGCTTGGATTGCAATTTGCATTTCGTCATGACCGAAAAGCACAGCGCCTAACATTTGGTCTTCTGAAAGTTCTTTTGCTTCAGACTCAACCATCAATACAGCAGATTCTGTACCTGCAACTACAAGGTCAAGGTCAGATTGAGCAAGTTGTTCTAAATTTGGGTTAAGGACATATTCGCCATTGATCAAACCAACGCGCGCACCACCGATTGGACCACGGAAAGGTGTACCAGCGATTGCAAGTGCAGCAGAAGTACCTAACATTGCAGCAATGTCAGCATCCATGGTTTTGTCTGAAGACACAACTGTTGCAGTAACTTGGATCTCGTTGAAATAACCTTCTGGGAACAACGGACGAATTGGACGGTCAATTAAACGAGAAATTAAAGTTTCTGCTTCTGAAGCACGGCCTTCACGCTTACCATAACCACCTGGGATACGACCCGCAGCATATTGTTTTTCTTGATAGTTAACTGTAAGTGGGAAGAAATCTTGACCCGCTTTAGCAGTAGGTTGTGCAACAACAGCAACCAGTACTGTTACGCCGCCCATTGTAATAAAAACCGTGTTTGCTTGACGAGCAACACGACCTGTTTCTAGCACAACTTGATGTTGACCATATTGAAATTCTTTACGAATAACATTAAACATTGACATGTATTTTTGTTTCCTAATTTTATTCTAGTGGAGACCCCTAAGGTTTGGCATTCACATCAACCGCATAAATGACAAAGCTTAGAAGCCGACCTCACTAGACAATAAATCTTTAGTTAGACTAATTTTAAACACGAAGAAGGAGCGAATATTCGCCCCTTCCCTTTTATCCAGTAAATACTGGATAGACTTTAGTTTTCATCAGTACAGCATTCAGCATGCAATAATCCGAAAATAAAAGTTTAAATCGAATTAACGACGTAAACCTAAAGCAGCAATCAAATCGCTGTAACGAGTAGCATCTTTACCTTTAAGATAGTCAAGAAGCTTACGACGTTGGTTAACCATACGGATCAAACCACGACGGCTATGATGATCGTGTTTGTGTTCTTTAAAGTGACCTTGCAAATCATTGATTTGAGCAGTCAATAAAGCAACTTGTACTTCAGGTGAACCAGTGTCATTTTCAGCACGAGCGAATTTTGCAACGATCTCTGCGCGATCTGCGTTTGTTAAAGCCATTCGATTTCTCCGAGATGCTTAATTTAAATATTTGATACAAATCAAATTGACTCTTCAAAATCAATTTAACTGCCGTGCATCACTACAGCAGTCGCCTATTTTAAAGGAACTGGGGTGAGATTGCAAAAATATCGTACAACCATATTCCATAAGGCTTAACTACAAGACTATTGCAATTTTTTTACAGATAGCATGGCAATTGGGACACTGACATCATGCTCAACTCAGTTCACACTGCCGTGGAATAAAAATAATCATGGAAAAAGATTGTGAAATTGTTTTCAACCAATACCTGCTATGTACCTAAGGACTTAAGCAGTATCACTCAGCGCAAAAATGAAGTGTCTCCAGAACTGGGAGGGATGAACCAACAACAAGTTGAAAAGATTTGGCAAAGTATTGAAAATCTGTATCAAACAGGCAATCATCCCCTGATCACCATGTGCCTAAGACGCAAAGGCAAGATTATTCTCAATCGTAGTCTGGGTTATGCGTCAGGTAATTCTGCCGATGGTCTCGCTTCAAATGCAGTACTTGCCAATCCAGACACCCCGATTTGTCTATTTTCAGCATCAAAAATAATTACAGCAATGCTGATTCACATGTTAGATGAAACAGGTGCAATCAATCTATTAGATCCGATCAGTTATTACATTCCTGAATATGCACAAAATGGGAAGCGCCGTGCAACAATTTTCCATTTGTTGTCCCATCGTGGTGGAATTCCACGGATAGAAATGGAAGTCACCCCTGAACTGCTTTTTGATAAAGATCGTATTTTGCAACACCTTTACGCTGCGCAGCCCATTTCACCAGCTGGTACGCATTTGGCTTATCACGCTGTTACTGCGGGGTATATCTTAGGTGAATTGGTTGAAAGGGTAACAGGACAAGATATTCGTCAGTTTTTACATGAGCACATTGAAAAACCGATGGATATGCAGTTTTTTAACTATGGCTTAGAACCAGAATATAGAGATCAAGTTGCTTTAAATTATCCGACTGGTGTACACCCTAAACTCGGTACAGACTTATATTTAAACCATGTGCTCGGTGGCGGCTTACAGCTTGCTGTCGATGTGACTAATGATCCACGTTTTATGGATACGGTATGCCCTGCTGGCAATATTTACACTAGTGCTGAACAAGCCAATCGCTTCTTTGAGATGTTATTGAATGGTGGTCAATATAACGGCAAGCAAATCATGAGTCCTGAAACTGTATTTCGTGCAACTTTGCCCACTTCAACCACCAACATAGACCGAACCTTGCTTGCACCGATGCGCTATGCTTTAGGGCCTATGCTCGGCAGTAACCCAGTAGGTATATTTGGACCAATGACGGGGCAAGCTTTTGGGCATTTAGGCTTTTCCAACATTCTCTGCTGGGCCGATCCAGAACGTGATATTAGCGTCAGTATTTTAAATACAGGAAAAGCTGTGGTTGGAACACATATTCCTGCTCTGGCACAAACGCTTTATCAAATTTCTAGCCAGTGTCCTAAAATTCCTAAAACACAACGTAGAGCATTATTTGGCACAGATCGAACAGAAACCGAATTGGTTTAAATAACAGCTTTAAACGCGACAGATAAAACATGAAAAAGCCCTAAGATCACTCTTAGGGCTTTCCCTTTGCGCTGTAGTTTCTTGTTTAGTTATTGTGCTTATCTTATTTATAGTATTTGCTTGTACCCTAAGCAGTTTTTGTTTTTGTACATGACACTTATTTCACAACCATGTGACTAATTATGTCCTTATGTGACTTATTATGCCTGTGACAGACATTGAACAGAAGTCGCATTTACCGCAAGATTATGTGAGAAATAACGTACATAGAGGCAATGGCTGTAACCTTTTAAAAAAACCTTGTAAATTTTAACCATTTGCAAAATCACTTTATATTTATAGGTAACCTGTCAAAAAATTCAGACTCAAGAATATAATTATCATCAATTAAATCAAATACAGGAATAAGTAAATTATTTAATTATAAAAAGTTTGCAATAACACACCTTATATTCAAAGTTTAAATACCTTTGCGTTAGCGATGCCCCACTTTTCGTAAGGGTTGCCAAACCTTGCGCTACAAACAAAGCACTGCTTTTTTTTGCTCATGGGCGAGGGGGTGTCCTGTAGCTCCACCCAACATGGAGACATCCATGTCGCCACACGATAGGATCACCATCTAGGGTTCAATAGTACAAAAATTGAATTGATAACTAACAGATTCTAAAAGTTCATACAAAAATAGAAGTTTTATTTCTGACTAATGATTTGATAGAAACCACTTGTATGATTAATAAGGTGGTTTGACTAGACCCAAATTTAAAACTTAATTTAAAAAATAGATTGATTCTCTTTGAGGTAAAATTCAGCATTTAATTTTAATAAAAAAGCCCTGTAGTCTCTCCCAAAACTACAAGGCTTAGCGGCTGTAAGTTTCCTCTTATCACTTACTTTCCTGTAAGTTCGCAGTCTCACGACTTTAAATTATTATTATTTTGCGATTTTACTCAACGATCCTTGCTGAGTTCTTTATGTCTTCATCATCTCAAAAAGTAACAAGAAGCTCTATGCGCAAATCTCTCGAATTCATGTAAGCAATTTCGTACATAGAGGCAAATTATCAACAAAAACTACAAAATAACTATGCCGTGTTAATCATGCTAACCAATCCACTCATTCTAGTTGTGGTGGTGTCTAAAGCGTGGATAAATGCTTGTTGATCAACCAGTAAACTCACCACTGATTTAGCCCGTGTAATAGCAGTATAAATCAACTCTTGGCTCAATAAGCGTGTTGCTGTAACATCCAAAACTACTGCAGTATGGGTGAATTCTGAACCCTGAGATTTATGAATGGTTAAAACAAAAGCGGTTTGCATCGATTTAGGCAAACGTGTTGCAGCAATCCATTTGTCTAAACTGGGGAAATAGACTTCAAATTGATCAACATGCTGGCGATGTTTTAGACAAATTCCGATATCTCCATTGGAAAGACCAAGTTGATAATCGTTATAGCTCATCATCACAGGACGCCCAACATACCAGTCACCATAACGAGCCAATGTTGGAAGATATTCAAATAATGCTTTTTCCATTTCATGGTTTAAGCTATTCAATCCCAATGCACCGTGCCGAACAGCCGTTAAAATACGATATAGGTCAAATGCTTGTGTCACCGCTTCAATCTGATGATGAGAGTCGTCGGCGATCAGATAGTTGCTTAAACTTTGAAAATAAGCTTGAAAACCTAAACTGAGTTTTTGGTAATACTGCATTAGATCTGCTGGAAAAATCTTTTCAGGCAGATATTCAAGCTGAATCACATCTTGCATATTTGCTTTGAGTTCAACTGGTTTAAGCGCACTAGCCGCAACAATCTCTTGCTCAAAATTCGCCAATAATTCTGCACGGGCTATACTTTGATTTTTCTGTGATTGAATAAACTGTGCCATTTTTCCAATTAAGGCACCCTCTTTAAAGCGTTGACTGGTCTGTAGATTGACCCGATTGTACTGTAATGATTGTACATTCTGTAAATCTGCCAATACCGAACCGACATCCACAGAAGCCAATTGATTGGCATCGCCCAAAAGAATTAAACGGCAATGCTCAGGAATCGCCTCAAACAACATCGTGGCTAAATTTAAATCCAACATCGATGCTTCATCGACTATGACCACATCATAAGGTAATCGCTGTCTCAGATTAAAACGTGGAATATGCTGATTTCCCAAACCCAATAACCGATGTAAAGTCATGGGGTTGAATTGATTTTGATTTAATCCAAAGCTTTGTAATTTTGGATCACTTAAAGATTTTTGTAGTGCTTCGCCCATTCTTTGTGCGGCTTTACCTGTGGGCGCAGCCATTGCAATACGAATATCAGGAATGGTTTGCTGTAATACTGCAATTATTCTTGCCAAAGTATAAGTTTTCCCCGTTCCTGGCCCGCCTGTAATGATATTGAAAGCGTTACCCGCCACCATCTTCAAAGCAGCGCTTTGATACGGATCATTAAGAAGATGATCAAACCCTACAATATCAATTTGTTGAATTTCAGACTGTTTTAACCTTTCGACTTGTACAGATAAACGTCGCTCAAGTTGCCAATAGCGGTACAGATAAATCAACCCATGCTGTTGAACAAATGGTGCAATCGTTGTTTCAGCCACATCATGGTCAACAATTAGTGGCTTTAATAGGACTATATTTTGATCCTCTGCTGAGATGCAGCTATCCCCTTGAGTCGTCGCCAACAAAATCTCTTGCACTAATTCAACTGCATATTTGTCTAATTCTAAAGCTGTGGAATACTGTGATAAAACATATTTACTCCATACCTCAATCCATTGCGGGACTTGGCTTTCTAAATCCTGTTTATTTTCCACACGGTTATCCTCAGAGTTATCTACAAGGTTTTCAACAGAGTTATCCACAGAATAACTTATTGTTTGCAAAGATGTTCAAGCAACTATTCACACGATTCAACTGGATTTATCCTCAGTAAAATAGCCCAATATGGCATCAAGTCTTAAAATAAATTCCGTAGTGGGTCGCCAGAAGTAGTAACCTTGTCCGCTTTGACCATTCATACCACGTAAATACAAATAGGTTGCGCCTCCCAGATCACGATCAATTTGATAATCTTCGAGCTGGATTTTCAAATAACGATGCAATGCCACCAAATACAAAGATGCCTGTAGCCAATAACTGGCATGCGACATGCTGTCCTGAACAGCTTCAAATGAATAACTTTGCTGATCTACACCCAAAAAATTACTTTTATAATCGGCAATATGATATTGCTGACCATCAAAAAACACCAAATCAATTGACCCATTTAAATAACGTGCTGAATTGGCATCTTTAAACTCAGGCATTGCAATGGCATGCTCATCAAACAATTGATGTATACGTTTAATTGCCAAAACTCGATCTGAAAGGGCCAGATAAAATGGAAACTCAGCTAAATGTTCGTGTGGTTCAAGTTGCTCCATTTTAAAATGACTGAGAATCGGAGTCGATAAAACATCCTGTAACCACTCAGCCATCCAGTCAATCAGCTTCTCTTCTACAGCGTGTTCTGTTTGAGAAACGCCCTCACTCGAATTGTCGTTGAGAAAAGCCTGCTGATATTTTTCCAGTAACTCCGTCCATAAACTTGAATAATCATTTTTAAAGCGACGGCGTATTTCCAAACGCCAGTAATGCGTATCTTTGAAATCAATATGTTCAAAAATTTCATGCAAAAAATTGCCTGCAACCGTCCCCATTGGAAAATTGGCTTTGATCCAAGCAATAGGCTGAGTTGAAATTTCATCTGATGTGGTTTCAGCAATAGGCTGTTGAATTTCATCTTCTGCTGGTTCTAACTTTTGTTCAGAAACCGCTAACGCATCTTGAATTTGTTGCCGAGTTAAATGCTGGGCCAAAGCACTAAAACTGGTTTTGCCACGAGGATAAAAACGTTGAGTAGGAAAGGCTTGTGCAAGTAAAGGCAATTGAACGTCGCTCTTGGCCTTTTCTAAATGCGATGGGCATTCAGTCAACAACGCCTCCATAGCACTTCCAGCATGTTGAAAAGTGTTTGTACCCTGACCTCGCCAAAATGCCAATCCAGTTGTTGATTTTTCCTTTACATCACTCAGCATCGCATAAACGCGATAACTGGCACGTGTCAGTGCCACATACCACAAACGGTGATGCTCTGCTAATGCACGCTCATTGTGCTGCTCAATATCTTTTTTATCGAGAAGATTGGCATCATTGATAGCGACTACACGTTGTTGTTCATTCTGTCCTGTTCGTACATTCAGTTGTTCAACGGTCGAGAAATTCAGCGTTTTATTGATCTCTTTAAACTCTTTATCGGCTCCCAATAAAAACACAAACTTAAATTCGAGCCCTTTGGATTGGTGAATGGTCATCAACTGAACCCCTGCCTCATTGGACAGTTTCCTTTCCATCTCCCACTCTCGTTCCATTGGCGAAGTGAGTTGTTTTAAATACCAATGATAAAGATTTTGTGCACCTTGATAATCTTCACTGTGCTGACTCAATAACTCAGTTAAATGACGTAAATTCACCACCACACGTTCATTGTCACGACTGTGTTTTTCCACCAATTTTGTCCAGGCAGAAAATTGATTGAGCAGATATTGCCAAGCTGTTAAAAACCCTTGATTGAGCCACATCTCACGAATCTGATCGAACAGTTCAATATAGACACTCAGACCATCGGCATGCTGTTCCAAGGCAATCAACGCTTTTAGATCAAAGCCGATCAAACGACTTAACAAAGCGCGTTTTACTTTGGCTTCATGATAAGGATGCAAAATTGCAGCTAGCACAGCCCCAACATCTCGTGCAATCTGACATTCAAAGACACTTTTTTTCGATGGTCGACTGGTTCGAATCCCTAAAAATTCCAACGTGGATTGTGCTTTATCTAGGCCATCATGGTTTTTCGAGAGGATGGCGATATCGTTTTCATCTACTGCACGATGCACTGATTTTTCAATAAAATATAAACTGCCTTGAATCCCTTGATTCAGTAGCTCACGAATTTTCCATGCTACTTGTTCAGCTTCTTGGTTTTTATCTTCGAGCTTTATCCACCTTAAAGGCAGTGGATTAACATGGGTTTGATCAATCAAATCTGGATGCGGACGAGAACCAGCTTGCACTGGTGTATATATCACCTGTTCACCAAAATCCATTTGCTGTTGAAATAAAGCATCAACAACTTCAACCAAAGGCTTTACCGAACGGTGATTATAAATCAGATTATATTCATGCCCTTCTTTACCAAACACGTCCTGATGTGCTTTTAAAAAGGTCAACATATCCCCGCCACGAAAACCATAAATTGCCTGCTTACGGTCACCAACCATAATCATACACCCCTGTTTGACACGACTTGGATGACGCCATATTTGTGCCAACATATCATCTTGATCTTGGTTGGTATCCTGAAATTCATCAACCAAAATCAGGGGATAACGAGCATGGACAAAGGTCGCAAAACGCTGACCTTGTTCACCTTGCAAAGCATCTGCAAGGGTCCGAATTTGTTGTGCAAAGGTGGTTTCGCCTTTTTGTTGCAACACTTGAGGCAAACGTGTTTTAACTTCTTTTGCTAAGTAATATTTTAAGAATGTATTCGTACCAAGTAATTGATTTTCAAATGTTTCAATCTGCGCATAAATAGTGAGTAATTGTTGAATAAGGGGATGGTGATAAAAATCGGATTGTACGTTTTCAGGTGCAGCTTTTTTAAAAATTTGCTGCTCGCGAATCACCTTAATCAAGGTTGCAAAGTCGGACTTTTCAACACTCAGCTTTGAACTTAAATAATGCTTATAGTCATGCTGTTGTAGGGTTTGAATAATTCGTGGCAAGCTCTTGGCAAAAATACGATTCAATCGATCATTTCTAAATTTTGTCCCATTCACAAATTTATAAAACTCACCATCCAATAAATAATAATTTTGCAAAGTCTGTAATTGAGCAAGTTGAATCTGAGCAAGCTGTTCAGTGGCTTGTTGGAATACCAGAGCATCTGCATTGGAGAATTTGGGTTCAATAAAATTTGCTGAGGCAAAATTTAAACTTTGTTCAACTGTTGCAACATAATAATCTACACTATATAACTCCCCAGCAAATATCAAACTGTCCACAATATCTTGGGGTTGTTTTTGAATCCATGCGCGAAGTACATCGTGAATCAATTGCTGACTATAACTTTTCGCATCATCAGTAATTTCAGCTCGCTCAATTTTGCCACTTTCAAAAGCGAACTCACGCAGTAATTTCTGACTAAAACTATCCAAAGTCCCGACAAAAAGTTCATCAAGCTGATCAATCATCAATTTCAACCGTTCACAGGCATAAGCAACCCGTGAAGCAAACATTTTTAATACTTTAGAAAATAATGGATCTGACTCTTGGATTGCTTTAGTCAAGACTTGCGCTTCGGTTAATTCACGACACGAGTCAAAATAGCGGTATGTTTCTTGTAATCGTAAGCGAATACGTGTTTTCAATTCCGCTGCAGCTTTACGGGTAAATGTGGTCGCAATGACTTGACTAGGTAAGTATTTTTCTAAAAATATTCGCACCATCAAGCTTGAAAGCGTATAGGTTTTACCTGTGCCTGCTGAAGCTTCGATCCAGTGCAATCCAGCAAATTGCATATCCTCAATCGGATGAATCGAAACTCTTTTGGCTGTGTGATTTTGTGCTGTCGGCAACTGTGAATTTACGGAAGTCATGTTTATTCCTCCGCAACAAATTGATGCTGATAAATCGGCTGATACAACGCATAGGCGAAGTGATCACAGGCATGTTTTAACAATGCGGTTGCATCTTGTTCTTGCAAAATAAATTGCCAGTCCCGATGTTTTTTACTCCATTCCATTTCAGTCAAATCATAAGGTAAAAACGCATCACTTTTATTCCATTCAGTTAAAAGATCTGCAAAGTTATTGATCAACATGCTTTCCACATGATGTTGTGTATCCGCATTTAAACCATGTCCAGCTAAGCCACCTTCAACAGTCCCGAGTGACCATTCCAACTGCTTATTATTTTCAGCGGGTTTTAATAACAAACCCGCAGGCAGAACTAGAGGTTCCGATTGGGCATAAGCAAATGCTTTAAACCACGGCAATAAATATACTTTTGCCTGTTCTGAACTTAAACCTGTACTGATGATCGTGACATCACTAAATACCGCAATACGTTGTAGCGTTTTGGACTTTTCAGCATCTACATTTAAATAGCTTAACCAGAGTAAATATTCTAACCAAACTTTGGCACGACGTTTAGCACGACCACTTGACGCATCCAAACTTACCCAATGCTGTCCTGCTTGCTGAGGTACTGTAATATTCATAATCAAACCAGCATCAATTCGCCATTGGCGTTGCGTTGTCAACGTCACATCAGTAGCATAACGCTGTAAACGCTCTTTTAAACTGTCTTGTTCCGCCAAACTGATTTGCCATGCGCTGTGCTGAACCTTGCCAATGGGTAATTGATTTTGCAGTAATCCAATCTCTTGAGACCAAGAATCTTCAGCGGAATGAGCTGATTGTTTCTGTAAGAAATCTCGAATCTGATAACGTGCCAAACCATCCAAAATTAAGGGTTCATTCATTGCAGGGATATCTTCTGCGCGCAGATTCTCTACACCTAAAGTTTTTAAATATAATTGTGCTGGGAAAGTGACATCTTGAATCCATTGTCGCGCATCCAAAACAGTGAGCTCTTCTTGAACAACAGGGTATTGTGTATTTGCCCAAGCCCCACGTTTAGCAAGCATTTCCGCTTGACGGATTTGTTGTGCAACATTGAACCATTGGTCTTGAAAACGAAGCGGTGTTGTTGATTCAAAACCAGTTGGATCAAAAGGCTGTAAGCTGTGAATTTGAAATAAACACTGCAAATGTTCAGGGACCTGAATCCCGTTAAGTTCAATCATATGATCAACAGGACTGATATCTTTATTGTCCGTAGATAATGCTGTTTCAGATTGGGCAATCAGGGCAATATGATTGACCAATTCCTGTAAAACGCTAGATGGCTCACGAACTTCACCATCACTCACATCAAAGCCATTATAAAATAACCATAGATTTTCCTGCGCCAATAACAAAGCATCTAAGAAAGCCCCTTGATCATCATCAAGACGTGAACGATCCCCCAATTGTGGCTTGAGAATTTTCATTAAATCAAAGGGTAAATGCACATTTCGATCTGGAAACTTACCCCCATCCAAATTTAACAGGACGATCAACTTATAAGGCAAAGGACGAATCTGACCAATTTGGCTAAAGGTAATCTGACCTGTCGGTAAAGCCTGATCAATTTGACCTTCTAATAAATTTTGAATTTCATTCAATAGATAAGGTAAAGGTAAATAAATATTTTTAAGAATAGGTTGTGCGTGTTCATCATAAAAACTGGCTAATGTCAGCATCCGCTCTTGTTTTTTGACAATTTCACGTACGACTTTTAACGACTCAACACCGGCTTGTTCAAACTCAACAATGTCTTGCATCAGTAGTTTTAACCATGCCTCAACATTGCATTTTAAAGCAGTATTTTTTCCCAACTCATGCGCAATCATCCAGTCACGGCGAGCATCAAAATCTTGATAAATCTGAATCAGTTTAGCCACTAACTCAAAATCACTTTGCAAAATTTGTGCATAACTAAGGGTATTTTCAAAAATCGTATGTTCTGGAATCGCAATACCTAAAGCCAAACGATCAAGGGCAAATTTAAAACTAAAACGGAAATCTTCATCATCCTGGCTTAACGATCGTCGTAAATGTTGTGCATCTAGACCACGTTTAAACCCTGCATTGATCAATAACTCAATCATTCTTTCTGTATTTGAAATATCCAAACCGTAACGTAATTGCGTAGCATTTAAACTTAACCAATCTGCAAAATTCTCAACACTAAAACGACCTTCCACCAGTTGAATACGGCCTAAAACAGCACGCCAAGCATTATTGGCATCCAGTTGCGTTACTCCAGCAATCTTCGCGGGTAGATAAATACTGTCTTGGTTTGGTGTATGCGGAAATACACTGCGAATAAGCGGTTCAATTTGTTTTAAATCTGGTACTAAAACCAAAACATCACTTGGTCGATGTGGCCGTTCAGCAGTATTTTTCATCAACCAAGCAACCAATTGGTCTTTTAACACTTCAAGCTGTCGTAAAGACGAATGACACACATGGATTTGAATCGAGTCATCCGTTTTAGCAATTGGGTAAGCATGTGGTTCAGGCTCAACCAAATACAGAATATCTGATTGTAATTTGCTTAATAAATGAGTCGGTTCTTCATCCACAAACGCATCCACCCATTGTCCTTCTTCACCTGAAGATAAATTGGACAAGATCGAAAAATGGTCACGAGCTTGCTTACCAAAACGGGTTAATAATGGATGCCGTGATTCACGAATTTCCGCATTAAAATTTAAAGTAAATTCATCAAAAAACTTTTGAATATCTGCATCGGTCGCTTTAGGATATTTGCTGACAAAACGCGCCTTTACCCGCAAATCATATTGTTTTTTCCAGTTTGGATCGACACTGTCGGCCCAATATTCTTGTGATGGGTTGTAATGTAAAATTACCACATCCAAATATTGTCCCAATCGTCTTAAAAACTGTAATTGACTCGGTGGCAAGTCCAATAAAGTAAATATAATCAGCTGGCTAGGTAATTTCTTTAAAGCTTGAGGACGTTGAAGATCATCATCCATGATTTGCCAAAAATCATGATCAATACTTTGCATTTCAATAAAATCATCATGAAATGTATGTTGCCACAGCCAACGTTGCCAAGTTTCCAACTCTTGTGCTTGATTTAAAGTAAATGCTGAAACTTGTTGATTGGTTTTAAAAAATTGCTGTTCTAGGTTAAGTGCTTGACCATGTCCCCACTGCCCTAACCAATTGCTTGGGCAGCTACATGACTGTCCATTGTTCAGTTGGCAACCGCGTTGACAGTCCCCACGATACAACATGTAATGACTGAATAATTTTGACACTTGTTCAGAGACCCAATACAACATACTTTGTTTTTTGAGTTGCTTCTCTAAACCTTGCTCTAGTTGCGAGGCTGCATCATAAATACGTTGGATAAGGCCATGCAAAGGATGATCTTGGGCTAAGCTATTTTCATCCTGCTCTATAAAACTTTTCAACGTTTGATAAATTCGCCACTTCATAATCAAACGCGGAATATTGGCTTTACGGACTTTATCTTTGTCATCTAAAACTTGCTGATAAGCAAACCACTGAAAACCACGAATCCGCTGATGAAATTGGCTATTCGCACTAATGCCTTGTTGTTCAGCAATACGTTGGCTCAACCATTCCTGTACAGCAGGACTTGGGACAATAAAATGTTGCGTTTGCAAGACAGCAAAAGGTTTTTTGGATGGCTTAATGGTATTTTGCAAAAGCCCTTGCACCAAGACATCAATGCGTTGGCTTTGAATCACATGAATTGCCATATATCCTCAACTGTCAATATTTAACTGTCTACGTTTATGCACAAAACATAAACATTCGCCACTATACAACACCATCATACTATGGCATTTTTAAAACATTATTTGGAAATAACTTCACAATTTCAAGCTTAAACATGCGTTTTCAAAAATATGAGAAAAAGCTTGAAACAAAGGTAATTGTTTTATGAAAATTGATAAACTTCCAGACTCAATCGATCCAAGCTTAAATTTAGAACAGATTCGTGATGAATGTTTGGAGCAAGTTAAAAAGCGCTCTTACGTATCTGCTGGAGTCGCCGTGATTCCTGTTCCGTTTTTAGATGTTGTGATTGATGTGGGTATGCTGTCTCTTCTCATCCCTGAAATCAATGCCCGTTTTGGTTTAGCGCCAGATCAAATCAGTGTTTATGACCCTGCAACCAAGAAAATTCATTGGAATGAACTGCGCAAACGTGGTTTTGAATTTTCAGGTTTGGTGGTTGCACGTACTGCAGTAAAAGCATCATTGAATAATATGGCCGCTAAAATCATTACTAAACAGGTGACTAAGTTTATCCCGCTAGGTGGTTCAATCATTGCTGCAAGTCTAGGCTATATCGTAATGAAGAAAGTTGCGGAAGCACATGTAGAGGAATGCTATAAATTAGCGAAAGATATTCAAAACAAACAAACTCAAAAGTTAGTGAGCTAAATATTCCTAATTTGAATATGTATAAAGCGGATTCTTAATCCGCTTTATTTTTTATATGTAACAGAAAAAATAATCAATTAAATTAAAAAACGATTTCTGATCCATGTTTCTATTTTCTTACGATTAATACCCTTAGTGACAGTTATATACGCAATTTTCTCTAAATTAAATTGAACATTGAGCACTTGCTCAATATTTGTCAAAAACAGGTTTAAATATAATAAATCAACTTCTGGTAATTTATCCGGCTCAATATCGATAGTGAATATATGGCTTTCCCTCATCTTTATCCGCTTTCTTTCTGATGAAGAATCGTTATAAATATCGATTAAATATGTATCATTCAATGCTTCAGGCGAATTTAATCTAATTTCTAGTATATAACGACGGTTCTTTTCTTCATCAGTGAGTTCTCTTGGAGTCAACCATTCACCATCGGTTGTTAAAGTAAATGAAATTGACCAATTGAATGGATCAACTGGATGAATATCTAATCGCTTCAATAATTGATAAGCAGGCAACTCAGGTAAGCGTTGATCATAATACTGTTGAATCTGCTCAACAGAAGGATGTAACTCTTCCAAGAAATTAAAAACTTCAAAAAGATTTGCTAAATACACAGGCTGATGACGAATATTTTCTAAAATAAAATCATCAAAATATTGAATAACTTCAGGATTTTTAGAGAAACTTAATATAGACCAGACTGCTCTTAAACTTCCTATATCATGATTGCTTAAATCATAAAGCTCATTTCTCAGTTGATATTTAGCTAAACAATTGAGCAAAAACTTATCTACTTCGCTGGTAGAAAGCATATGTAATTTATGAACATTTTTACGACCAGGTAAATATGAATCATTGTCTAGTTTTCGAATCAACTGATTAACTAACTTTTCACTCGGCTGAGTTAAGTACTGTTTATGATCGAGCAAAATCTTTTGTAATGATCTCATAGGAACCAACGCTTAAAACATTTAATCCGCTTTTAACTGCTTTAAAATCGTTTTGAGGATTTGAATACGTGCCGTGTACTTATCATTGGTCGCAACCACATGCCACGGCGCAGACTCGGTATCAGTTCGCTCAAACATATCCGCAGCAGCATTTAAATAATCATCCCAATGTCCACGATTTCGCCAGTCATCAGGGGTGATTTTAAAGCGTTTATGCGGTGTTTGTTCGCGTGCTTTAAAACGTGCTTCTTGTTCATCTTTGCTGATTGCCAACCAGAATTTAACCAACACCGTTTGATTATCCGTTAAATCTTTTTCAAAGCGATTAATTTCATCATAGGCACGTTGCCATTCCGCAGGCTTGGCAAAGCCTTCAATACGTTCAACCAATACTCGGCCATACCAAGTACGATCAAAAATGCTGATTTTTTCCTCGGGTTGAATCTTGGTCCAAAAACGCCATAAATAGGGTCGACGCAATTCATACTGTTCTGGTGCAGCAATGGTATAAATCTCGTATTCACGCGGATCAAGATTTTTCACAATACGCTTGATTGCCCCACCTTTACCAGCTGCATCCATGCCTTCAAAGGTAATAATGATATTGCGTGAATCATTCCGTAGCGCTTCCGATACTTTTTTTGTTAATTTCTTTAATTCAGTTTTGTATTGGTCTTTATCCAGTTCTTCTGTGGCGGGTTGCAATAAACACTCAGGTACAGTTGCCTGTTTCCACTTGGTTCTTACCGTTGTTTTATGTCGAGGCAACTGCTTTAATGCTTGCAGAATATACTGAGCAAATTGTTGGTCTCGGGCAACACAATCTTCACAGTCAATCACATACCAATCATCGGTAAAACGCTGACGTAATTTTTGCACAATATCATATTGTTTTTTATTCCGCCAATCCAAGCCCATTAGCTTATGCCAATGCTGTTCTGATGCATCCATCGCATCTAAACGCTTTTGTAAGCTTTTCCAGGGTAAATCAAACCAAATTTTGATCACATCGACATGATTATTTTTTAGGTCTTGTTCATAAGCGCGCATATTTTCGATATAGGTATCGAACAAAGTTTCATCTAAGGGTTTAGAAACATGCATGGCTGTTGACAATAAATCACTGTACCAATTACCAAAGAACAGCTGGATTTGCCCTTCTGATGGAATGTGCCGTGCATAAGGCTGCCAAAAACTTTGTTTATTGCTAAATAAACTTGGTGGGTCTGCTTTAACACGTAAATAACGAGGATCAACCCATTCTCGTAATTGTTTAACCGCTTCCCCTTTCCCCGCAAGCTCGATACCACTGACTAAAATGACCAAGCTTTTGGCATTATTTTTATCTTTAGAATTCTTTAAGGCATATTGTGCCTCAATCAGATCAACGGATAATTCTTCTTCATCACGCAACGCAAACGCTAATTGTTCTTCAATCATCTGCTTCTCTATGGTCTGAAACTTCAATTGAGTATACCTATTCCCAAAAACAGAGTTATATTATTTTCTGTATAAAATCTTTGATATTGTCTATTTAAAAATCCACTGACTATATTTCTCTATTGTTTTTTTACTTTTGTCATAGTGATACCTAGCAACTGCCTTTATGCTGTTGCTAAACGAAATCCAGAGTTTCTGTATGTCAAAACTTGCTGCACTAGATCAGCTTTTAGAACAATATCAACAATTGAGTTATCACAGTGACCCAATTCTAGAAAAACGCCTGCATGAAGCGCAGGACTGGTTAAAAATGCGTATTGAAAAGACCCATCATGCGCTATTCAATCAAAAAGAAAATCAATTGATGGCAAAATATTTCATCAACCGTTTATATGGTGGTCCTGAATTTGATGATTTGGCAATACAGATTGAACGTTTGCTAAAATATGCGCACAAAGCAGAAAAAATTCTTCCTGAAAATGCCATTAAGACTGGCTTAAAATCCGTTGGATTGGCGGTACTGGCCATGCAACTTGATGAGCAGGTTGCTGCACAATTACTTAAGGATTACCCTGTTGATCAAGTGATTGATGATGAAATGATGCGACTGACCTTACTAAAATTAGATCAAGCAGAAGCCCGTCAACAACAGCTAGCTTTATTGGATGATTTGGGTGGAGCACTAGACAAATACATGCGTTCATTCATTATGCATACTGCATTTAAAATGTGTAAAGGTACTGCAACAAAATATAAATTTGAATTGATGTATGACTTTATTGGAGAGGGTTTTATTGCGATGAAGCCAATGAAATCTGCAGCTGATTTTATCCATGCATTTACCCTAAAAGAACGTGATATTGTCGAAAAAGTGCATGCTGGAGATCCCAATCCATTTCAAGATTAATTTGATTTTTGGCTGTATCAAACCGATCTCTAAGATCGGTTTTTGTATATTATTCATAACAATTTCATGATGAGGACTGCAAAATTATGCAGAATCTGTCATTATGCAGAGCAATATAAAATTTCCCATTTTTGTGTTCAGGAGTGACTCAAATGTCGAATGAAAACCAAAAGCCTACAGCCCCTGCTGAAACGGCAACGAATACAGACAAAGTGAGTCCATTTCTAACAGAACCATTACCACAAGGTACTCCACAAGGTCAGCAACAGTCTTTACAGCAACAACAGGTAGATACGCCAGTTTCTGGGACTGTGCCAAAATACAACCTCCCACGTGGTGCCAATACAGGTAATGTCGGCGCAACCACGCATTTCGGCTACAAAACTGTTAATAGTGAAGAAAAAGCGCAAAAAGTCGCTGAAGTCTTCCATTCTGTAGCAAGCAAATACGACATTATGAATGATTTAATGTCATTCGGTATTCACCGCCTCTGGAAACGCTTTGCGATCAATATGTCAGGTGTACGTCGTGGTCAGCACGTGCTTGATATTGCAGGCGGTACAGGTGACTTAGCCAAAGTTTTCAGCCGTGAAGTTGGTCCAACAGGTCATGTGGTTTTATCCGATATTAACGAGTCCATGTTGAATGTTGGTCGTGATCGTTTGATTGATGCTGGCTGTACCAATGTTGATTTTGTATTGGCCAATGCTGAAACCTTAGAGCCATTTGCAGACAATAGTTTTGACTTGCTCACCATCAGTTTTGGTCTACGTAATGTGACTGATAAAGATGCTGCACTCCAAGCGATGTATCGTGTATTAAAGCCAGGTGGTCGTTTACTGATTCTTGAGTTTTCAAAACCAGTATTTGAACCATTTTCAAAGCTCTATGATTTCTATTCATTCACGGCTTTACCATTTATGGGTAAAGTTGTTGCCAATGATGCGGAAAGTTATAAGTATTTGGCTGAATCTATTCGTATGCATCCAGACCAACGTACCTTAAAAGGTATGATGGAAAGTGCCGGTTTCCAAAACTGTGATTACCACAATTTAACCGGTGGTATTGTGGCGGTACACCGTGGCTTTAAACTGTAATTTCCCCAAGATATAACAAGCAAGGTTGAATTATGTGGTCAATTCTGGCACTCGGTGCAGTTGAACGATTAATCAATCAGTTTATTAATTTGGATGCAATTACCCGCATCCAATTTAATCAGTTACAAGGCAAACTGTTACGTGTCGTGATGGATACGCCACAGCTTTCTGTCGATGTTTACTTTGATCAAAATAAAATCCGTCTTGAACCGACTGTGACTGGTAAAAGCGAAACACCTTCAATTTTTGAACAACGTCCTTTTGACAAAAATGTTGCGATTGCAGAAGCGACAGCAGCATTACATGTAAAGAATGTTGTTGAATTGGCTAAATTATTTGTTGCGGATGATATTGGAAATATTCCTCTACAAGGTGATTATCACCTACTGCAGGACATTCAAAATATTATCCAACAGCTTGAGCCTGATTTGGCGGCCCAGCTTAGCCCGTGGATTGGTCCTGCACTCGCACATGAAATTGGCAAAATCCAACTGGCGCCAAAGCATCTCAAACGCTCAATGCAAAGTCATTTATTTTTTGTAGAAGACTTTTTAAAAGAAGATACTGGTGTATTGGCTCCGCGTTGGCAAATGGATGACCTGCAACAAGATACCCGTCAACTTAACCAAAATATTGACCGACTTGAAGCAAAAATTCAGCAACTTCAATCTCACTTTACTCAAAATCAAAATCAGGTAATTTAATATATGATTCCGCATATTGCCCGTTTATTCGAACTTTGGCGCATCGCCGCGCACTATAGACTCGACACACTGGTCCCTGCGGAAGAATTACCTGAGAAAGCTCGGCATGCTTTAGCTTTAATTCGGCTACACCCTGCGGCATGGTCAAGTAAAGAACGTAAAAACCCGCTCAAGCTTAAAGAAGCCTTAGAGGAAATGGGGCCTTTGGCAATTAAGCTGGGCCAATTACTTTCCACGCGTCGTGACTTAATTCCACCTGAAATTTTACAGCAATTGGTTTTATTACAAGATCGGGTTAAACCCTTCGATGTCAATATTGCAAAAGAGCGTATTGAGCAATCTCTGAAAGCCAAAATTTCTACAATTTTTGCTCGTTTTGATGAACAACCTTTGGCTGCTGCATCTATTGCACAAGTCCATACTGCTGCGCTACATGATGGTCGTGAAGTGGTGGTTAAAGTCACTCGTCCAGATATTCGCAGTCAGATTCTACAGGATTTTGAAATTCTGCAGTGGCTAGGATCAAGTTTAGAAAAACGGCTTGAAGCAGCTCGTGCAGTGCATTTGTCTGAAATCATCCAGAATTATCGTCAAGTCATCTTAAATGAACTGGATCTTACGCTAGAAGCAGACAATACCCGTCGTATGCGCCATTACTTCACAGGTTCAAGCATGATGTATGTGCCTGAAGTCTATATGGATAGTAAGGATGTCATGGTTGCTGAACGGATCACAGGGGTTCCAATTTCGGATATTGAAACCTTTGAAAAACTTGGTATGGATCGAAAAGACCTTGCTGAAAAAGGTTTGACTATTTTCTTTACCCAAGTATTTCGTGACAATTTCTTCCATGCAGATATGCATCCTGGAAACGTTTTTGTTGAAACATTGAATCCAAGCCACCCTCGTTATATTGCCCTTGACTGTGCAATTATGGGTGAGCTATCTAAACAAGATCAGATGACCGTTGCACGTATGTTGCTTGCGGTCATGAACAGTGATTTCTTGCAACTGATTCAAATTGTGCATCAGGCAGGCTGGATTCCACCGGGCACCGATCAAGATGCGTTATCCCGTGAAATGCGCCGTACCGTTGGACCAATGGTGTCTAAACCGATGCATGAATTGGACTTTGCGGGTATTTTGATTCAAGTCATGGACATTGCACGTCGTTTCCATTTAGAAATTCCACCACAATTGATGTTATTACTCAAAACGTTGGTACATGTGGAAGGTTTAGGTACTGATTTATATCCTGAACTTGACATTTGGAAGCTGGCAAAACCGATTCTCACTGAATGGGTAAAAGCGCAAATGAATCCTCAGAAAAACTTAAAAGAGTTAGGACAAAAAATTCCTGATTTACTTTTAGGTGCACAGGATTTTCCAACTTTAATGGTTGATAGTTTAAATGGTTTAAAAAATCAATCTGCATGGCATGCTAAACAATTACATGAATTGCAAATGATGCGTTTGGAAGTGGAACAACAACAAAAACGTAGCTGGATTTTCGGAAGTATCATGGCGATTTTACTTTCTATTGCGATCATTGCACCGTGGTATATTTCAATTGTTTTGATTATCTTGTCCACTGTTTTAGCAGTTTGGCGGATTGCCAAATAACGCAATTCAGCCTATTCAATGAATAGGCTTTTTTTGTCTATGACTGTTAAGTCACTGAGTGACATCTCTCGCCATTGTTCAATATATCACTCACTCTACAATAAAAATATCCGTTTGAGTGAGTGAAATCATGACCCAAATTCTACAAAAACGCCCTGCAGGAATTGTCTTACGTGCAGGCTCACTTGCCAAACAACGCATACAACAAGAAGGATTATCTGCACATCAAGTAGATATGATTCCTGGTGCAGCTGGCGGCCCCAAAGGTATTGGTTTAATGGGGCTAGATCAAGCAATTTTCGGGGATTTTCTCCAACGGGCAAAACAAAGACGCTTTTTAATCGGTTCATCCGTCGGTGCATGGCGCTTTGCTGGAATTTTAGCGCAAGGTGAACAAGTCGGTCCTGAGCGTTTGGCAGAGTTATATATTAACTTACCCTTTCATAAAAAGATGAACATTGCAGAGATTGAGAAAATATCTCGCGACATGTTGTCCAACATTTTAGACCAACACAGCCAAAAACTGGTCGAACATCCCGAGTATCACCTCACAATTATCGCTGCAAAAGCAGAACATTTATTTCAAAGTGACCAAAAGCTTGCACTGTATAGCTCCTTACTCGGCATTATCGGCAGTAATGCAATTTCAAGAAACCATCTGAATAAATTTATGCAACGGGTCATCTGTCAGCCAGCCCAGTTCCCTCAATTTAAAATTCAAGATGACGCTTTTAAAACCCATTATTTAAATTTTAATCAGCACAATGTTGCGGATTGGCTGATGGCCTCAGGTTCGATTCCAGCAATTACACCTGCGGTAAGAAATATTTCCGATGCGCCACAAGGCGCGTATCGAGATGGTGGTTTGATCGACTATCACATCGATTTGCCTTTTGAGAGTAAAGGGATTGTTTTATATCCACATTTTTCCGACAGCATCATTCCAGGCTGGTTTGACAAAATGTTTAAATCTCGCACTGCCAATCCTGAAAACCAAGCACGGACTTTACTGATCTCGCCTTCTCAAGACTATTTAAAATCTTTACCTTTAGGACGTTTACCAGATCGTAAAGATTTTGTGATGAAAGGTCTCGATGATCAGAAGCGAAAACAATTGTGGAAGCAGTCTGTAGCAGAAAGTCAGCGGCTGGGTGATGAATTTTTAGAAATGCTGGAGAAACAAAATTTTACTGAAGTGATGCTAGATTTATAATTATTAAACCGCATTATTCACCTCATCCAGCGTTAAATTAATATGATTTTCAATAATTTAAATTTACCAAAACAGCATTCTTGATGACTTGGGATAAATGACGTGAGATATAAGTCTGAGACATGAGCCAGTCATAGCTCAAGCTTTACATCATGTATTTTTCACTGAATTTAATCAGTGTCTGGCCTCGTCTATATGCGTTGATTTTTGGCTAAGCCCAATCAAGGAATAAAGAGCTTGATTCAAATTATCCCTTGTTAATTTCTTGCTTTTTGTTAAATTTAAATTATTCAAAGCACTTACTCTAATAATGAATCAAACTAAAATTCCAAAATTTGCCATCGTCGGTGCAGGAACAGCAGGGCTTGCTGCAGCAATTTTACTCGCACAACAAAATATTCAGGTCACCATTTTTGAGAAAGTATCTGAGCTTAAACCTGTCGGTGCGGGCTTATTACTTCAACCGTCTGGACTTGCAGTTTTTGAGCACTTAGATGTGCTTGATGATGCGGTTAAACTCGGTGCAATGGTCACAGGCTTAGAGGGACAACTCGCCAATGGTTTTAAATTGGTAGATAGTCATTATGCTCAAGCCGATCCTGATTTTTATGGTTTAGGTATCCATCGAGCCAGCTTATGCCATGTCTTGGCAAAGAAATGTCATGAATACCCTGATCTGATCACTTGGCAAATGAATGCCGATATTCAAAAGCTTGAAGAATCTATTTATGAAATTAGAGTTTTGGGTACGGTCAATGCTGAGTCTTTTGATGAGGTCTTTGATAGCGTTATTATTGCCAACGGCGCGCGAAGCCAACTGAGACCAAACGCATGGGTTAAAGTCGATCAAGCCTATCCTTGGGGCGCCAAATGGACCATTGTTCCCGAATGCTTACAGCTCAACACTCAAATTCTGCATCAATTTTATGACCGCTCCAAGATCATGATGGGAATATTACCGACAGGTGCGATTCCATCCCAATCAGATCAACGACTTTCCAGTATCTTCTGGAGTCTTCCAACAGATCAGCTTGGAAATTTTTTACCTCATCAACACGCCCGCTTAGAATGGTTAAAAGAAGTATCTAAACGCTGGAAGCCCGCTGCAGAATGGTTAGAGCAAGTCATTGTCAATCCTGAACAAAAACAGCAATGGTTTTCTGCCCATTATCGTGATGTGGTTTTATCTAAGTTTGGTGAAAGACGTATAGGCATTATTGGAGATGCTGCACATGCTATGAGCCCACAGCTTGGGCAAGGTGCAAATATGGCACTTTTAGATGCATGGGCTTTAGGACAAGCAGTCCATGTGGCACGGAACAATGAAACGATCGATTATTCGAAGCTGTGGCAAAACTATCATCAACATCGCAAAAGCTCATCCGCATTTTATCAATTTTTAAGCCGTTTACTGACGCCTTTATATCAATCTGATCTTTGGTGGGCAGGTGGTTTACGAGATCTAAGCTTCTCGTGGATGTATCGTATCCCTTATTTTCGTAAAGAAATGGCAATCACCGTGTCGGGATTAAAATCGGGTATATTTAGTCAAATGAAGTATGAGGATATTGCTCGATCGTCTTTGGTAAGAGGAAAATAATGTGCACTCAAGTTGCCAATTCTGTAATTTTAAAGCGTGAACAAGCGTTTTTATCTCGACTCAATCCATAATCAATATTTTCCTAAAATGCTAGAAATAACGTACACTATACAACCGCTAGCATGTCAACGTAGCACTCTTTCTTTTTATAACTTGGTGAAATCCTATGAACAATCTGCAATGGCTCGATGAAGTAAAATTTAACGAACAAGGACTTATTCCTGCTATTGCACAACATCATCAAACTGGACGTATTTTGATGGTGGCATGGATGAATCGTGAGGCATTACAACTGACTGCTGAAAAAATGCAGGGCGTTTATTTTTCTCGTTCACGAAATAAGTTATGGTTCAAAGGCGAAGAGTCTGGCCATTTTCAAACCGTTTATGAAATCCGTTTAGACTGTGATGCCGATGTCATCGTCTTACAAATTGAACAGCATGGTGGAATCGCCTGCCATACAGGTCGAGAGTCTTGCTTCTATCGTAAGCTCACTGCAACTGGTTGGGAAACTGTCGATGCACAATTAAAAGATCCAAATGCAATATACGGTGAAAAACTTTCATCAAATCCACATAGCATTGCCATGAATAGCTCCAATGCGCAGGCTGAACAGGTAGAAGTCTTGGGTTATTTAGGCAAAATGATGGCTGAACGTAAAGCAGCTGATCCAGATTCTTCTTATGTGGCAAAGCTTTACCACAAAGGTTTAAATAAAATCTTAGAGAAAATTGGTGAAGAAAGTATCGAAACCATCATTGCTGCAAAAGATTTTAAATCTGAAGCGTGTGAAGATCATAAAAATGATCTGATCTATGAAGTTGCAGATCTATGGTTCCATACCATTGTGATGCTTGGTTATTTTGAGTTGGATGTGCAATTGGTACTCAACGAACTTGCACGCCGTCAAGGGCTTTCTGGGCTAGTTGAAAAAGCCAATCGAGATCATTAATTGGGTATTTATAAAAAAGCAGCGAAATATCGCTGCTTTTTTATTTAAAACTAAAATTAAGAAGATTTTTTCTCAACCGAAGGTGCAACTGGGTCTGCTGTTAAATAACCCACTGCTGCTGCAAAACGATCTTTATAATTCGCTCGAATCAAAGGATCTAAAGTTGCTTGAACCTTACTATGTAAAGAACCCCAATCCCCTGCATGCTGGAAGTTACTCATAATATAAGTCCAACCATTGATTGAATCGACTGCATGTAAACCTGTAGATTCAGCACCTGCTGGGCAAGAAAGAATACGATCTAATTTCTTGGTATCTACATTATACGCCCATAAGTAGTTATTCACATGGTTACCACTGTCTTCACCAATGAATAAGGTACGGAATGTTTCAGAGAACTTTAAGTTATCCGCACTTGCAATCGTGTTTGGATCAGAAGTGTTACCAATACCTAGTGGATCAGCAGCTGCATCAATATCCTTCCCGATTAACAGCATATGCGATTGATAAGGTACCCACTCACTGACGATTGGACTACCTGATTTATCACTCTTAGACCCTGCTAGATCATGTGCAACAATTCCACCTGCTGAAATTTTCTTAGCGAATGACACGTTATGCGTATCGACCCAAGCCGCATTGCCTTTGATCATTGAATCTTGAATATTGGCTAAAGCAGAATAAGCAACTTTGTCTTTGGCATTGACTGTTGTGCCTTCCATTTTTGTAAATGCCATACTACCGCCCATCAAAGCAGCGTAACGATGGGTTTCTAAGAATGCTGCTGCTTTTTCCATTCCAGGTTTAACTTTCACCCAAATGGTTTTCTTTTGCAGAATAATTTTAGTATAGCTTACATCTTGTGGATCTTTGTCCAAGCTTTCCATGATCTCTGTTGGTTGAATATTTCTAACATTCACCAAATCTTCAATTTCTTGGCTAGTTGCATGACCCAACTTAATCCATTGAATTTGTGCTGTTGAGGTTTCATTTAACTCATTCAAATACTTCGCCACATACAATGTTCCCGCAGATAAGTCTTTTTCTTTATCTGCAACAAACATAAACAAGCCACCATTGGTATAGTCATCACCCATTAACGCAGTACGATTATCTGGCATAACTTGGATTAGTTCATGTGAGATACGACCTAAACAATAATGTTTTTTTGCAGTACCTGTACCATCTTTGTTCACTGTAATTTCAGGCAAATGTCCATAGTTATAAGGTTTTGCAGAGGTTTCATCACCATAGACGTTTTTACTATAGGCTTTCATTGTTGCCATATCAGTGCCTAAGCCCTGACCAAATGCATCTGGCTCGTATTCTTCACTTGAAAGGTGTGTTCCCCAAGGTGATAAACTCGCACCACACGTAATCCATAAACCATGTGCTTTAGACATATCGACATTATGATATTTAACTAAAGTTAAATGACCTGTTTTCGGATCTTGATCCAGTGAAATTACCCCAATCGGTGATGGCAATTTACCATACATATCATTGCCAGCTAAATCACGAGTCGTATATTCAAATTGCACCACCGCAAATACAGGGTTGCCTTTTACACCATCAACCTTGGCATCTTTGACTGTCAATAATGAAGTACCATCTGGGCAATCTGAAAAGAATTGACGTTCTTTGCCTGCTACAGATTTATCCATAATTGGTTGGTTTTTGATATCATAATAACCACCAGCCAAGATCTTCCCACCTTTTCCATCATTGATCATATCGCCTGTTTGGAAGAAGGTTTTATAGGCAAGTTTGTAGTCAGTCTTGGTATTGTCATCCCAAGTTACAGCCAAGCCTGAAGCAACTGTTGTTGTTGCCATTGCTGCTGCATTTGCCAATGTTGGTGCATCCATCGGCGTAAATGTTGCAGATTTTAATTTAGCTGGATTGATCGGCGGTTTAACTGCAGTATTTTTATCATCATCGTTACATCCTGCTAGTGTGGCTGAAGTTGCCATTGCCCCAAGTGGAAGAAATGGAATGCTGGCTAACCAAGTAAGCACTTCACGGCGTGTATGTCGGCTGGCTGAATTTGTCATAACTTTATCCGAATATGTTTTAGAATTGTCCCGTGCTCAGTTTAGAAAGCAGTTATGACAATCTAGTTTCACTTTTAAGTCATTTTAAAGACAAAAGCCCCAATACCTCATATTATGATAAAAATGATCAGGATACGCTCCGCAGATTATTAGCGCAGTCGTTTAAATAACATCTTGTTAGATTTCACCCTAGTGCTGAGCAATTTTTGCTATACTCTGTCCCATATTGAATTTTCAAGCTAATAAGATTTTATAAATACTGTGCCTTATTCTTTTACACCCACATCTGAGCAAAGCTTTGCAATCGCAGAAGCGAAAAAAGGACAATCATTTAAAGTGATTGCCTATGCTGGCACAGGTAAAACCACGACTTTGCAGTTAATCAGTGATGCGATGACGGAGCGCCGTGGCATGTATTTGGCCTTTAATAAGGCAATTGCCACAGAAGCACAGAATAAATTTCATCAAAATGTAGATTGCCGCACCTTCCACTCTTTGGCGTTTCGTAGTGTGTCGCGTGGAGTCACCGATAAATTACGCCTGCCGCGTTTAAGTCCCAGTTTTATTGCCAAAGAATATCGTCTCGAACCCATCACACTTAGACGTTTAATGGGTGGGCGTTATGAAAAATATGTGCTAATGCCCAGCCGTTTGGCGAGTTTAGTGGCCAATGCTGTAAGTTATTTCTGCTCGACCAGCTCACAATATCCAGCACCACGTCATATCCAAGCACCAAGTTGGCTGCATGCAGATGATATCGAGTCTTTACAAAAACACCTTTACCCTGCTGTAGAAAGACGTTGGTTAGAGTCGATTGATACCAATCATCAAGCAGGCATAGGTCATGATATTTATTTAAAACTCTGGGCATTATCAGACCCATTTATTCCAGCAGATTATGTACTCTTTGATGAAGCACAAGATGCCGATCCATTAATGCTTGGTATTTTATTGCGCCAGCGTAATACTCAAGTGATTTATGTGGGTGATGCACATCAACAAATTTATGCGTGGCGTGGTGCGGTCAATGCCATGCAACAAATGCCACTTCCTGAATCTCGTTTAACCACTTCATTCCGTTTTGGTGATGCGATTGCAGATGTGGCCAATCATTTGCTCGGTGCATTGGATGAAACTGTGCCTTTATTGGGCAACCCTGAAATGAAATCGAGTGTGGTCAATAAACCACATACCAAAATGCGTGATGCGATTTTATGTCGTACCAATGCACGCGCAATGGAGTTACTACTTTCTGGTCTCGTGCAAGGCGATAAGGTTGGATTACAAGCCGATCATGCAAAACTCAACCGTTTTGTTGATGCGGCAAGTTTGCTTAAACAAGGCAAACGTGTTGTTGATGTGCCTGAACTGGCTTGGTTTAACTCTTGGCATGATGTACATGAATACTGTGAAACCAACGATGGCAGTGATA
This sequence comes from Acinetobacter legionensis, assembly GCF_048551735.1. Taxonomy (NCBI): domain Bacteria; kingdom Pseudomonadati; phylum Pseudomonadota; class Gammaproteobacteria; order Moraxellales; family Moraxellaceae; genus Acinetobacter; species Acinetobacter legionensis. The sequence continues at coordinate 142,907 of NZ_JBIMBV010000001.1, read as the reverse complement.
TCAAACCCTTAGTCAAATTGGTTGACGATCACGGTACGGAACCTCTCAAAAAAGCACTTGCTAAAATAACCCCAATAGAGCAAGCTGATTATGTGATTTCAACTGCACATAAGGCCAAAGGGCTAGAATGGAATCGTGTACATATCGAAGATGATTACCAATTTAAAATAAACGGTTTAGAACATAAAATCAGCGATGAAGAATTAAGGCTGTTATATGTCGCCTGTACACGGGCAAAGGTCAGCTTAAATATTCATCACATCTATGATCTCGTGCAACAATTGAAAGTAAAAGCGCCATTTAAAAATAAAGCAACAGCATAAGGTTTTTGACTCACTCATCTGTATCAGCGAAAAAAATCGCAAGGTGAAAATATCAACAGCTTTTTATGCTGTCAGTCAATTTTCAGGTATCCTATGAAACTAGCAGCAATTCATTTTCGCCACACATACCATTTTGCTGATTTAAAAATAGACTTTAATTATAAAAACAAACCAATCAGTTTAATTGTTGGCGAACAAGCCAGTGGTAAAACGGCAATTATTAAAAATATTTACCAAGCTTTGACTTGGTTTCCTGCACGTCTAAAAGATTTGCGCACCCCTGGTGTGGTAATGCTCGACCAAGACATTATGCAAGATCGAGTACAATCCAAAATAGATGTTAAAATCAAATTCCCAATAGAGTTTGGTCAACTTGCAGAAAGCACTGCAACAGCAGAACAAGATCCGCAAACTTGTCATTGGCAACTATATAAAACCTTAAATAGTTCTGGTGTTGGTCTGAGTAAAGTTGACTTAGCACAACTCGAACAGCTGGTAGAACGTTATAATCTAGTACTCAAAAAAGATCCTGTTCAAGGCTTACCTTTAATTGCCTACTACCCTGCTGAACGATTTGTAAATGAAGTGAATATTCTCAATAAAAATAATCCTATTATTTTACAAGCGCACTATGCCTATGAATTAGTACCGATTCCATATACCACCTTTGCACGATTTTTCGAATGGTTTCGCGAAATCAGTGATATTGAAAATGCACAAATCGCACAACTTTTTCAAAGTGTTTTAGCGCAAAAAGAATCTTCAAATCAAAGCGATGAGGATTTTCAAAGTATTTTATTTCAAGCCCGTGCTCAGTTACATGCACCCAGCTTAAAAGCCTTAAAGCAAAGCTTGAGTATTGTCCTTCCTGAAGTCACAGATCTCTATTTAGAGTATCAGCCCAAATTACAACTGATGGTCACTTATAAAAATCAAAGTCTGACTTACTCACAACTGTCGAATACGGTTAAAAATTGGCTGGCCTTAGTCGGTGATTTGGTGCGTCGTATGTGCATACTCAATCCTTTAAGTCTTTATCCTTGTGAAGAAGGTGAAGGCATCTTACTGATTGATCAAATTGATGTTGATTTAGACCAATTTGGCCTTCAGTTAATTCTCGATCGTTTAAATCAAGCCTTTCCTCGTTTACAGATCATTGCCACAGCCAGTCATGAAGAACTGCTTGAGCAAGCCGACGAATATCAATGTTTTAAATTGGACAATAAAAAGCTTTATGAAATTCAGAACAATAAAGTATGGCAAGAATACCAAGATATTTATGAAAACTTGCTCAAAGAAATCCCAGAAACCTCTGAACAAGATTTACTTGAACCCGAACCCAATCTGCCAGTCAATGTTCAACAACTTTTTGAGCAGTTTAAACACCTTACTGAAGAACAAAAAACCGAATTAAAACGTTTAATCCAATCTGGTGATGACCAAGCTTCACATAAGTTCTTATTATAAGAAATAACTCAGCCTAAAGACGTCAATATCAGACAATGAATGATCATTAATCGCATGACACTGTCTTTTATACTCCTTTCTCAAATCATGAATATATTCACGTTCATATTCATTGTTGTATAAAATTCAATACAACATAGATTGATTGTTACAGCATGATTTTCAAGCAGCAAAAAGTCATATGAAGCGTATAATTACAAATGTTTGCGTAAAAAACGACAAAATAAATTGATGTTATTCTACTCATGTAATAAGATGAAAAAATCAATTTAAATTAGATTTTTCAATGCAAATTGATTTTCTAATCGCTTTCTCAAGTTGCGCAACACAACTCATTTTTTAATTACTAATTTAATTCGGCTTTCAAGATTTAAGTTATTGGACTGTTCCTTGCATTCCTCAAATCCTTGAAAGATAAGATTCACATAGGTTTCACGACCTATTCACGACAATGGATACGCGTGTGCTTCCGATTATTATTCTTTTACCATTAATACTTGGCACTATCGTTGTTCTGTGGCTGAAGCAATTCTCTCGCGGGGTAACAGCTTTAGGGGCAATCGGGGTCAGTTTAAGCAGTTTTATCCTGCTACTGACTCAAGCGAAAACAGTATTAAGTGGACAAGCCGTTTTAGAGCAGTGGCAATGGCTACCTCAAATTGGTATTGATTTTAGTTTCCGATTAGATGCTTTAAGTTTAATTTTTTCATTGCTGATCACGGGGATCGGTACACTGATTTATATCTATGCCTATTATTATCTAAACCCGAAAAATTCTCTGAGTAAGCTCTATGCATTGTTGATGCTGTTTATGGCCGCAATGTTGGGCATTTCTTTGTCGAATAATTTAATTATTTTATTGGTTTTTTGGGAATTGACCAGTATTTCATCGTTCTTGCTGGTGGGCTATTGGAGTAACTACGACGCTGCGCAACGTGGTGCACGGATGGCGCTGACCATCACTGGTATGGGTGGCTTAGCCATGCTGGGTGGCTTTATTCTGATTGGTCAAATCGCAGGAACCTATCAAATTGACCAACTCACCATGATGGCGAGTACAATTCAAAATAGTGGTTTATTTGTTCCCGCTTTATTGTTGATTTTATTGGGTGCGTTTACTAAAAGTGCGCAATTTCCCTTCCATTTCTGGCTCCCCAATGCCATGGCAGCACCAACCCCTGTATCCGCCTATCTGCATTCAGCAACTATGGTAAAAGCAGGGATTTTTCTGGTTGCACGCTTATTGCCAATCTTTGTTGGCTCGACATTGTTCCATAATCTTGTCACCACAATTGGTCTGCTGACCTTATGTATGGCGGCATTTTTTGCCATCTTTAAAGAAGATTTAAAAGGCTTACTGGCTTATTCAACCATCAGTCATTTAGGCTTGATCATGTGCCTTTTGGGTATAGGTTCACCTTTAGCCGTGGCTGCTGCAGTTTTCCATATCATCAATCATGCAACCTTTAAAGCGGCATTATTTATGCTGGCGGGGATCATTGACCATGAGTCTGGTACACGTGATTTAAGAAAGTTAAGTGGACTATGGCAATTTCTTCCATTTACAGCAACATTAACCATGATTACCGCTGCAAGTATGGCCGGTGTACCTTTGACCAATGGCTTTATCTCGAAAGAAATGTTCTTTACTGAGCTATTGGCAAACTTATCTGGTGGCTATGTTGTGTTGGCAGCGATTATCGCTACATTGGCAGGTTTATTTGCGGTTGCTTATTCAGTTCGTTTGGTACATGGTGTGTTTTTTGATGGTGATGTGGGGCGTGATGTTCCCAATAAAAATGCCCATGAGCCGCCAATCGGTATGCGAATTCCAGCAATCATATTGGCAACTTTATGTATTTTAGTGGGGATCATTCCTGCGCTGTTGGTTGAAAACATTGTCAATGCCGGAACACGCGCATCAACACAAATTGCAAGTTTTGAAGGGGTTCATTTAGCCATCTGGCATGGCTTTAATTTACCGTTACTGATGAGCGCAATTGCCTTAATTGGTGGCGTAATTTTCTATTTCGCCATGGCCAAAGGCGGGCGAATTCGTGAAATTGATCTTGATCCACGCTTAGGTCGCTTCCAAGGCAAATTATTATTTGAAGATTTCCTTAAAAATCTCCTGCTGATTTCACGTAAAATTAAGAAAAAAACTGAAACTGGCTCATTACAGAACTATTTATTGTGGATTTTGGCCTTAAGTATTGCCGTGGTTGCCACACCATTGATCAACCAAAATTTAACGACAGGAACACGTGAACTCACACATGCACCCTTTACTGCAATCGTGCTGTGGTTGTTATTGTTCTCTGCCTGCTGGATGATGCTGTGGTTTCACCATGAACGTATCAAAGCGGTTCTGATTAGTGGTGCAATTGGTTTGGTCGTGACAATGATTTTCATCACTCTCTCTGCGCCAGACTTAGCACTGACACAAATTACCGTGGATGTTGTCACAACAGTTCTGCTATTGATGAGTTTATCACTACTTCCTCAATTAACCCCTTATGAGTCCAGCCAAACACGTCGTTGGCGTGACGCAATCATTGCAATTGGTGGTGGTATTGGTATCGGTTGGATTACATGGTTGATCATGACACGTGATCATAATTCGATTTCATGGTTCTTTGTTCAGCAGTCCATTCCTTTAGGTGGCGGCTCAAACATCGTCAATGTCATTTTGGTTGATTTCCGTGGTTTTGATACATTTGGTGAAATTGCTGTATTGGGCATCGCAGCCATTGGTGCACTATGTATGATGGATGGAATGCGGGCACATGGCACCACCATCACTCAAGGTCTGAGCTATCGCTTCAATCCATCTCCGTTGATGTTCCGTATGACGGCTTCATGGGTACTACCGGTTGCACTTGTGGTAAGTCTGTATATCTTCCTACGAGGACATAATTATCCTGGTGGTGGTTTCATTGCAGGCTTGATTACCTCTATGGCATTGGTCATTCAATATATTGCGATGGGACAAGATCATGCTGAAAAAATGCTACGTGCTCAATCGGGTCGTTTATATGAAATCTGGATTGGTTTAGGGCTGATCATTGCTGGAATTTCAGGCCTTGCATCTTGGTTCTGGGCACGTCCATTTCTCACCAGTGCACATGTTTATGTGGAATCAGGACTGTTTGGCAAATTCCATTTTGCCTCTGCTGCTGGTTTTGATCTTGGCGTATACGTCACGGTTGTTGGTGCAGCAATGCTTCTCATTTCTGTTTTAGGCGACTCCAGACATTCAAGTATGTCTGGTCCAGTACCCAAGGAGTAATGCATGATCAGTTTAGAATTTTTAATTGCATCTGCGATTGGATTATTGGTTGCCTCAGGAATTTATCTCATTCTTCGTGCCCGTACCTTTCCTGTTGTTCTTGGATTGGCAATGATTGGCTATGCAGTCAATATTTTCCTGTTTGCAATGGGAAGAATACAAATCAGTTCACCTGCAATTTTAACTCAAGCGACCAAAGTCACTGACCCTTTGCCCCAAGCCTTGGTATTAACTGCAATTGTTATTGGCTTTGCGACAACTGCTTTTATTGTTCAGTTAGCATTACGCAGTCGTTATGAGTCAGGAACAGACCATGTCGATACCAAAGAGGAACCGAGTAATTTTGACCCACGTGAGGATGAGCCATAATGACCAGCTTTTTAGATTTTTGGTATGCTCACTCTCCAATCCTGAGTATTTTGATTCCTGCATTTACAGGCTTTTTGCTGATTTTATTAGGCAATCCTGGTTCTGGTGCTTTAAAACATGATTGGCGCCAACCTTGGCGTCGTGGCATTAGCTTAATTTCGGTTATCCTTGGACTTGCCACTGCTATTGCTTATCTTATTCAAGCCAATACAGGGAAAATCTTTGTTTATCAACTCGCTGAGTGGTCGGCACCTTTTGGGATTGTCTTGGTACTGGATCGCTTATCCGCGTTAATGTTGGTGCTCACCTACACTCTTGCAGCGCCTGTATTATGGTTTGCCAGCAAAGAATGGGACGAACGTGGTCGTTATTTTCATGCCATGTTTCATCTTCTGTTAATGGGGTTGAGTGGTGCATTCTTAACAGGTGACTTATTTAACCTCTTTGTATTTTTTGAAATATTACTAATGGCATCTTATGTCTTACTGTTACATGGTCAAGGTAAAGCCCGTTTTCAATTAGGTATTCACTACGTCACCATCAACTTACTGGCTTCTGCCCTATTCCTCATCGGTTTAGGCATGATTTATGGCAGTGTGGGCAGTTTGAATATGGCGGATGTCGGCCGTTTATTACCAACCTTGGAACATGATCAACATCGTCTTGCTATAGCAGGTGGTTTGCTTCTATTTGTTGTATTTGGCATCAAAGCAGCGATGTTACCTGTGGGTTTCTGGTTACCAAAAACCTATGCTGTTGCCGCGACACCCGTTGCTGCTATTTTCACTATTATGACCAAAGTAGGTGTGTATGCAATTTTACGGGTCAATGGCACTGTCTTTAATGATGAACTTGGTCAAACGATCTTTAGCAATTACTTATTACCAATTGGTTTAGTAACTTCATTATATGGTGTGATTGGTGCGCTTGCAGCTGAACGCTTACGCCGCTTTGTTGGCTTTATGGTGTTATCCTCAGTCGGAACGATTTTAGTTGCCATTGCCATGTTTAACATAAAAGCATGGACGGCTGGGTTATATTACCTCGTTCACAGTACCATCATTGCGGCCTCATTCTATTTGCTTTGTGGTTGGATTACCTCACAGCGTGGCGCATTCAAAGATCATCTCAAAGTGGCGCCGAAGATGAAGCAAGATAAAGTCATTGCCATAACGTTCTTCCTCATCGCTTTGATAATGGCAGGTTTACCACCATTTAGCGGTTTTTTAGGTAAAGTATTAATCTTACAGGCAACTGCAAATTTGGCTGCGCAAGGTTGGATTATTGCAATTATCTTGATTGTGAGTTTTTTAAGTATTGTTGCATTTACGCGCGTCGGATTTATCTTATTTTGGCGAGCAACAACACCTGAGGACAATCCGAAAGAAGATGCTTATAAAGCCTATCAAGCTTTACCCGAGCAAGCCCCTGTACGTAACGACAAAAGCGTTTACCTATTACTGGCAGGACTGATTGCCTATGTGGTTTGTGCAGCTCCGATTTTAAATTATGTTGAAAAAACAGCGTTGCAAATTTCTGATACATCTATTTATCAACACAGTATTTTAAAAATGGATGGGCATGGAGAAACCATTAGTGTACAGCCCTTCGATCCAAACTATGTCCCTGAAACAAAATACAACGGTGAAATGATTGATCAAAATGCACACTATATTCCGTATATTATTAGCCCTGAAACCTTAAAAGGTGAACATATTTCTGAATTTAAACAACGTCAAATTCAGGGACAAGAACAGCAACAACATGTTGAAAATACTCAACTTAAGCCAATGGAGCAATAAATGCAAAATAAATCATTATTCGCTCGTATTTTGCCCCATCCTTTTGTGTCGGTAATTGTGGCAATGAGTTGGCTCATGTTGAATCATAGCGCTGAAAGTTTTGATATTGTTGTAGCGATTAGCTTGGGATTACTCATCCCTAAACTGATTCAACCTTTTATCATTCATACGCCCAATATTCATTGGAAAAGCGCCATTCAATTATTTTTTGTGGTGCTATGGGACATCGTCATCAGTAATATCAAAGTTGCTAAACAAGTCTTAGGTCCAACCAAAAATCTCACCCCGAAATGGTTTCGAGTTCCTTTGGAAACCGACCATGAACATGTCAATACTTTATTGGCGATGATCATTACCACGACCCCAGGTACAGTCAGTGCTGGGATTGATCAAGAACGTGGTGATATTTTGGTTCATGCACTAAGTTGTGATGATGTAGACGCAGAAATTCAAGCGATTAAAGCCCGCTATGAAGTTCCTTTAATCGAAATCTTTGACCTGCAACGAGGAGCACGTTCATGAGTATTTTACCTTATGCACTTGGTATTTGCCTGCTCGCAGTGACCATCTCCATGTTGTTATGTTTGGTCCGTTTGGTGATGGGCCCTTCTATCGTAGATCGATTACTGGCATTGGATACATTGTTTTTAAATGCAACCTGCTTAGTTGTCATTCTTGGCATTTATTGGGCAAGTACCTCAATGTTTGAAGGCGCATTATTGGTTGCAATGCTGGGCTTTGTTTCAACTGCTGCACTGGCTCGTTATTTTACAACGGGTCATGTGGTTGATTAAGGAGAAAGTACATGGAAAATAATATGCAAATTGTCATGGAAATCATCGTTTCATTGTTCTTGATTGTTGGTGCGTTTTTTACTTTGGTGGGTGGCATAGGTATGGTCAAATTACCAGACTTATTTATGCGTCTACATGCACCGACCAAATCCAGTACCTTGGGTTTAGGCAGTTTTTTAATCGCGGGAATGATTTACGCAGCATTTAACAGTCGTTTAGGTTTTGCAGAGTTATTGATCACACTGCTTGCCTTTATTACAGCTCCCGTATCGGCAAATTTGATTGCGCAGGCGGCAATTCATTTACGTCTACGTTCAACCTCTGGTGATGTACCTGAAGCGATTAATCGTCCTTTACCATGGCAACGTCAAAAAATCATAAAACAGTTTAAAGATAAGATTTAATTCATTTTCTGACTGATTGTTGATTGGTTGGTTGGCTAAATTAAATTGGACTGAGTCTAGGTACATACTGACTTAGTCCAATTTAAGCCACAATCAAGCTTAGATCGTCTGAAATACATTATCATCAAACTATATAAACTTTTCACTATAAAATAAGTCTTTGCAATCCTTACTGCTATATTCATTCTCTTTTAAAAAGTCATCTAAGTATGATGTTAGACTCTTCTATACAACATAAATCTAAAATTCAGCCCTAGTCCTCTTCAATGAAATCTGTACAATAAAAATCAGCTAAATAAAAGAGATCAGCGATGTATACAGGTATCGTTCAAGGCTTAGAAAAAGTTGTAAACATCCAACAAGGTGATAATTTTACAACCCTTTATATTTCCAATGAAAATGGCTTTTTAAATGATGTTTTTATTGGCGCCAGTGTCGCAATCGATGGTACATGCCTAACCGCAACAAGTTTTGATGCTGTTGCAAATATAGCCTCATTCGATGTTTCAGCATTGACCACGTCTCTCACCACATTACAATTTTTAAAAATTGGTGATGAAGTCAATATCGAAAGATCTATCAAAGCTGGCATGGAAAACGGTGGGCACAATATTTTTGGGCATATCGAAGGTATGGCAACCATTAAAGATGTGGTTCATACCGGTGAAACACTACACATTGATATCGTTATTCCAGATGACAATATCAAATACTTCTTTAAAAAAGGCTTTATTGGACTGCAAGGTTGTAGTTTAACAGTCAATCGTGTGGATCGGAAAACCAATGAAATTTCAGTGGATTTAATCCCAGAAACCTTACGTTTGACGACATTTAAACATGTCCAAATTGGTGGCAAACTCAATTATGAAATTGACCAAATGACCCGCACTATGGTCGATACTTTAGAAAGTATCCATCAACGTCAGCAAGAAAACTAAAAGAGCCAATCATATAAATTAGCCCTTTGATCTAAAGCATTGTCTTAACTATATAACGGCAGATGAACTTCTTCTTGGAAACTTTCCATTCCATAATCATCTGCCAGCTTTTCTTTCCAGTACGCCACAATCTTCGAATAATCAATTTCATCAGGATGAAAGTCAGATTTGTAATAAGATAAATATTCAGGAATCAGTGAAATCAACATTTTAGAAATCATATATACCCCAAAGATGTTTTGCGGCACTTTTGGTAGACTTTTTCTCCAGTCTTGCATAAACAAACGGGTAGCCGAATAAAACGTTAAACTTGCAAAACCCGTAGTCACATTACGCATTACTGTACGACGAGTACGATCATCTTTATAAATCGCCTGATATACATCAAATGCCACTGCACGATGCTCAATTTCTTCGATTGCATGCCATACCCAAAGCTTAACGGCATCATCATCTAGAGTGCTTAAAACTTCAGGGTGACGAAGAATATAGCCGCCCAATAATGCAGTAAAATGCTCAAAAGCTGCGGTAACAGCAAGTTGTAATTTCGGATGTACACTTTTAATCAGTGCATCTCGACGCGCCAACCATGCTTGGAAACTGTCTAAGTTATAATCATCACGGCGCCATGCATCATTGAATTCCGTATGGGCTTTGGAGTGCATGGCCTCTTGACCAATAAATGCTGCAAGTTGCGCTTGCAATTTTTCATCCGTGATTTTGTCACGTACATTACGCACACTATGTACAAAGAACTGCTCACCAATCGGAAATGTTGAAGAAAGCGCAGTCAATAAATGTGACATCACAGGAGAATTGGCAAAAAAATGTCTGCGAATTGCTTTTGGGTTAAAGCTTGGTTTACGGACTTTGATACCAATAGCTTTAGGACGATTTAAATATGATTTTTCTGCCGTCGCTTGAACTGTTGACATAAGGATAATCCTACATTTGTCTGAATTTAAGCTATATTGGCACAATCTCAATATTTGTATATTGCAGAATCATCCACACAGTTGACCTAAAATATCATTTTCAAGAAAACACATGGCTCAATTAAAAATCCAAAAAAATAAAAAATATAAGATATTGATAAAATTAAATTTATTAAAAATAAATATATTTATTATCTTCACAAAAAGTGCTTTATCGTTTACACAAAGCCTAAAATCGAGATTTATAAGCATGCTTTTATTGACTTAAATGACATTTTTCAATCAGATTGAATTATGTTTTAATTTTTAAAACAATCACATAGGATCCATTCAAAATTAGAACTCAATTTATAAATATTTATGCTTGCAACGTCATATAAACATTCAAAAAAGCATGTGTTTTATAGAACTCAAACAAACAGGATTCGTCTAGGAATTTTTTGTATAAAAAACAAATTGTTGCTTTAGTGTGATTGGCAAATTTTATGACCAAACCACTCTACTCATCGCCTTTTATAGCTGATTTAATCTTTAAAACTGCTTCTTTTAACGCCATCACTTTGAATTAGCTTTGCGCTGAAAAACCATGTGCCCAAGCAGATAAAGCATCCAGTACAGGAATAAATGTTTGACCAAATGCAGTTAATTCATAAACCACTTTGACTGGAGGCTTGTCACCAAATACGGTTCTGGAAATAAAACCATTCTTTTCCAGTTGCTTAAGTTGCAAACTTAAGGTCATTTCTGTGATATCTGGCATATCACGCTTAAGTTGATTAAAGCGTTTTGATTGCTCTTTTAAGTAATAGAGAATCACGGTTTTCCATTTCCCACCGATTAAATCCATCACCATGCTAATCGGACAGTGATAAGTCTTATCGTGAAAGGTCACTTCACATGTATTTTGCTCAGTATTCATTTTTTCATCCAGCTATCAAAATGGATAGTTATTGTACATAAAAACTATAATATTTATATTCACTATAATTTTTATAGTTGGAAAAACCAAGATGGCATTACTGATTTTAGCGCATCCCAGTTTTACTGAATCTGTCGCAAATAAAACCATTGTCGATGAATTATCAAGAACTCAAACTGATTTAGAAATTCGTCATATTCATGATTTATATCCAGATTATCAAATTGATATTGCTGCTGAACAAAGCGCGCTATTAAGACATGAGCTGATTATTTTACAATGTCCTATGTACTGGTTCAGTATACCTGCCATTTTAAAAATTTGGTTTGATCAGGTATTTACACATCAATTTGCCTATGGTTCTAAAGGAGACAAGCTTAAACATAAAAAGCTTTTGCTGAGTATGACCATTGGTCAACCTGAGCAGAATTTTAATACGGAACAACAGCATTCATTATTGGAGGACTTTTTATCTCCAATTCAAAAATCAGCGCTTTATACCGGAATGGAATATTTAAAACCCGTGTTCTTATATAATATTTCAACTGTTTTAGGGCATACACATGCTGAAATAAGAACTCGAGCAAAACAACATAGCTTAAAGTTAAATCATTATCTGCAAATGATTGACTCAAATTAATTTTTTGAGTTTGCTGCATTAAAAAGCCCGCATGACTGCGGGCTCTTAAATAGCTGTTATTTAGTATCTAAAAATTAAACATCAAGATAATCCAAAATCCCTTCAGCAGCTTCACGACCTTCCCAGATTGCAGTCACCACCAAATCAGAACCACGTACCATATCTCCACCCGCAAAGATTTTTGGATTAGAGGTTTGGAATTTGAATTCTTGTTTTTCAGCAGCAATGACTCGGCCAGAACCATCTAGCCCAATATTTGCACCAGCAAACCATTCTGCTGGGCTAGTACGGAAACCAAAAGCCAGTAATACCGCATCTGCGGGTAAAACTTCTTCAGATCCTGGAATCGGCTCAGGACTACGACGACCACGGCTATCTGGGTCACCCAACTGGGTAGTCACAACTTTTACACCCGTCACTTTACCATTTTCACCGACGATTTCGATCGGCTGACGGTTGAACTGGAAGTCCACCCCTTCTTCACGCGCATTCTTCACTTCTCGACGTGAGCCTGGCATATTTTCTTCATCACGACGGTAAGCACAGGTTACTGATTCTGCGCCCTGACGGATTGAAGTACGGTTACAGTCCATTGCCGTATCACCACCGCCTAGAACGATGACTTTTTTGCCCTGAACACTGATGTATTCAGACGGGTCTTTTTCCCATCCTTGTGTGCGGTTAACATTTGCAATTAAGAAATCAAGTGCATCATAAACACCATCAAAATCTTCACCTGCAAAACCACCTTTCATATAGGTATAAGTTCCCATACCCATGAATACAGCATCATAGTCTGCAAGCAGTTGGTCAATCGTAATATCTGTACCAATTTCAGTATTTAAGCGGAATTCAACCCCCATACCTGTGAAAATTTCACGGCGGCGTTTCATCACGTCTTTTTCCATTTTAAATTCTGGAATACCAAAAGTAAGCAATCCACCAATTTCAGGACGCTTGTCAAATACAACAGGTTTTACCCCATTACGCACTAAAATATCTGCACACCCTAAGCCTGCTGGACCTGCACCGATAATGGCAACTTTTTTGTTGGTCCATTTTACCGATGACATATCTGGACGCCAGCCCAAAGCAAAGGCGGTATCGTTAATATATTTTTCGGCATTACCAATGGTCACAGCACCAAAACCATCATTCAGGGTACAAGCACCCTCACATAAACGGTCTTGTGGACATACCCGACCACATACTTCTGGCAAGGTATTGGTTTGATGGCAAAGCTCAGCCGCTTGAAAAATACGTCCTTCTGCAATCAGTTTTAACCAGTTTGGAATATAGTTATGTACAGGACATTTCCATTCACAATATGGGTTACCACAGCCTAAACAACGGTGGGTCTGGTTTGCTGCAACTTCCGCTGTAAAAGGTTTATAAATTTCCACAAACTCTGCTTTGCGGACATTAATATCTTTTTTCTCTGGATCTTGGCGTGCTACATCCAGAAATTGAAAGTCATTATTCAGGCGTTCAGCCATGTCTCTCTCCGTGGGTGAGCGTGGATAACTTCATTCGCTTGTGTATATCTGCGAAGTTATCCACACCTACCTAAAATTTGAGTAGTGGAATTATTGTGGATCTGCTTGAGTTGTTTTCAAAAGCGTTTGTAAATTAGCCGCTTTTGGTTTCACAAGCCAGAATTTACGGCTATAGAAATCAAACTCGTTGCGAATCTTGTACGCCCAAGCACTACCTGTTTCAGCAATGTGTTCATCTAAGATACGAAGTAAGAATTCTTGATGTTCTTCCATCGCTTCTGTAGAAATACGGTTTAATTCAATCAATTCGTGGTTGTAGTAATCAACAAAGTCGTTATCCAAGTCAAGTACATAAGCAAAACCACCGGTCATACCTGCACCAAAATTGTGTCCAACTTTACCCAGTACAGTCACGATACCGCCTGTCATATATTCACAGCAATGGTCGCCTGCACCTTCAATGACGGCAAACGCGCCAGAGTTACGTACAGCAAAACGCTCGCCCGCTGTACCCGCAGCAAATAATTTACCGCCTGTTGCACCATACAAACAGGTATTGCCGATAATTGCCGTTTCTTGAGTTTGGAATGGTGAACCTTTTGGTGGGAAGATCGATACTCGACCACCTGCCATACCTTTGCCCACATAGTCGTTTGCATCACCTTCAAGGCTGATATGCAACCCACCAGCATTCCATACACCCAATGACTGACCCGCAGTTCCTTTTAAATTCACTTTAACAGGATGTGCTTCCATACTGAGGTTGCCATAACGTTTGGCAATTTCACCTGAGAGACGCGCACCAATTGAACGGTCACAGTTACCCACGGTAAAATGGAACTCACCACCAGTACTTGCTTCAATCGCTGGTAGCATTTCTGCCACCATTTTTTCGGCAAGAATACCCTTATCAAATGGTTCATTGCCTTGTACTTGGCAATATTGCGCTTTGCCTTCCGCAGATGGGTGTGATTCTAACAATGCACTTAAATCTAAATGCGCATGTTTATCCGTTTCACCCGGCAACATCTCAAGTAGATCAGTACGACCGATCAAATCTTTCAATGATGCAACACCTAAAGCCGCCAACCATTCACGTGTTTCTTCCGCAATAAAGTGGAAGAAATTAATCAGCATTTCTGGCTCGCCAATATAATGTTCTTGACGTAAATGATCTTGCTGAGTTGCCACACCTGTTGCACAGTTATTTAAGTGACAAATACGCAGATATTTACATCCAAGCGCGATCATTGGGGTAGAACCAAAACCAAAGCTCTCCGCACCCAGAATCGCAGCTTTTACTACATCTAAACCGGTTTTCAAGCCACCATCCGTTTGTACACGTACTTTACCGCGCAGGTCATTGACACGAAGTGCTTGATGCGCTTCTGAAAGACCCAATTCCCATGGTGAACCAGCATGGTGAATTGACGATAAAGGTGAAGCAGCTGTACCACCGTCATATCCAGAAATGGTAATGAAGTCTGCATAGGCTTTTGCAACACCTGCTGCAATTGTCCCCACTCCTGGCTCCGATACTAGTTTTACAGATACCATGGCTTGTGGATTGACTTGCTTTAAGTCAAAGATCAGCTGCGATAAATCTTCAATAGAATAAATATCATGGTGCGGTGGTGGTGAAATCAAAGTCACCCCTGGAACCGAGTAGCGTAAACGTGCAATTAATCCATTCACTTTACCGCCAGGTAACTGACCGCCTTCACCTGGTTTTGCACCTTGCGCTACTTTGATCTGTAACACTTCAGCAGAAGTTAAATATGCAGGTGTTACACCAAAACGGCCTGAAGCAATTTGCTTAATTTTAGAGTTACGGATGGTACCATAACGTGCAGGATCTTCACCGCCCTCACCTGAGTTCGAACGACCACCGATCGTATTCATTGCGATCGCAATGGCTTCATGTGCCTCTGGTGACAATGCACCTAAAGACATACCAGCAGAGTCAAAACGTGGCAGGATTTCTTCAACTGATTCAACTGCTTCTAAAGGAATAGAATGATCAGTTTTTAGTTTCAATAAGTCACGAATCGTCGCAATTGGACGTGTATTCACCAATTCTGCGTATTCTTTAAAGTCAGCATAATTACCTGAACGTACAGATTTATGCAACGCATTGATCACATCAGGATTAAATGCATGGTATTCCTTATCAAACACAAACTTGAGCAAACCACCTTGTTCAATTGGCTTACGTGCTTTCCAAGCAATGTCTGCTAGTTTTTTCAAGTCATTTTCAAGGTCAATAAATGTTGCACCTTTAATACGGCTTGGCACCCCTGTAAAGCACTTACTAACAACTTCTTCAGATAAACCTACTGCTTCAAATAACTGCCCACCACGATAAGATGCGACTGTTGAAATCCCCATTTTTGAAAGGACTTTAAGTAAACCTTTATCAATACCTTTACGGAAGTTCGCTTGGGCATGAATTGGATCACCTAATAATTCACCTTTAGCAATCAAATCATTGATCACATCGTAAGCCAAATATGGATAAATCGCAGTTGCACCAAAACCTAAGATTACGGCAAACTGATGCGCATCACGGGCAAGTGCTGTTTCAACAATGATGTTTGCATCGGTACGTAAACCAGCATTAATCAAGAAGTGATGAATTGCACCAGTCACCATTGCAGCATTTGCGGGTAAAAAGCCTTCACGGATTTTACGATCTGAAATGACCAATAAGGTTTTGCCATCGCGAATCGCCTGTGCTGCTTCTTCACAAATACGTGAGATTGCGGCTTCAAGACCTTCAGCCACTGGGTAATTCAAATCGATATCTGCAATTTCGTAACCTTTACGGCCAAGGGTACGAATCTGATGCATTTTAGAATTTGAAAGGACTGGGCTCGATACAATTAAACGATCTGCGTGCTCTGGGCCTTGTTCAAATACATTTTGCTCACGCCCAAAACATGTTTCCAATGACATGACGATTGATTCACGTAATGGGTCAATCGGTGGATTAGTCACTTGCGCAAATTGCTGACGGAAATAATCTGTCACATGACGTACTTGAC
The DNA here is from genome assembly GCF_048551735.1 of Acinetobacter legionensis. Classification (NCBI taxonomy): domain Bacteria; kingdom Pseudomonadati; phylum Pseudomonadota; class Gammaproteobacteria; order Moraxellales; family Moraxellaceae; genus Acinetobacter; species Acinetobacter legionensis. The sequence continues at coordinate 126,487 of NZ_JBIMBV010000001.1, read as the reverse complement.
GAGACAATACCGCCATTGGTGTATCATCACCCATTGAACCTACCGCTTCCTGTCCACTTTCAGCGATTGGACGAAGCAGTTGATCACGCTCTTCAAATGTGACCATGAACATTTTTTGAGCTGCTTTTAGGTCATCGCCTTTTAAGCCTTGATCACATAAATATTCTTCAAGCTCTGGACTACCTTGCAAGCGAACTGAGTTTTCACGTAACCATTCACGGTAAGGACGCATTTTTTTCAGATGATTGCTCACATCTTTGGTATCCAGCAATTTTCCAGTCAACGTATCAATTACAAGAATTTGACCAGGGCCTACACGGCCTTTAGAGATCACATCTTCAGGTTCATAACCCCACACACCAATTTCTGATGCCAAAGTGATATAACCATTTTTAGTAATCACCCAACGTGCAGGGCGTAAGCCATTACGGTCTAGCATACAAATTGCATGACGACCATCTTGGATCACCAGACCTGCTGGACCATCCCAAGCTTCCATATGCTTAGAGTTAAATTCATAAAATGCACGTAAATCCGCATCTAATGTTTCAACGTTTTGCCACGCTGGTGGAACAAGCATACGTAATGCACGGAATAGATCCATGCCACCACCCACAAGTAGCTCAAGCATATTGTCCATACTTGATGAATCTGAACCAGTACGATTTACAATCGGATTCAACTCAGTAATGCCTGGTAATAATGGGTTTTCAAATTTTGGTGTACGTGCTACTGCCCAGTTACGGTTTGCAGTAATGGTATTAATTTCACCATTATGTGCCAAATAACGGAAAGGCTGCGCCAATGGCCAACGTGGTAAAGTATTGGTCGAGAAACGCTGATGGAATACCACAATGTGTGAATCTAAACGTTCATCGGCAAGATCTGTATAGAATTCTGCAATATATGCAGGCATCATTAAGCCTTTATATGTAATCACTGTAGAGCACAGTGTTGTCACATAAAAATATGGATCTGTTGTTAATTGTTGTTCTGCACGACGACGTGCCATAAGTAACTTACGGTTAAATTCAACCTCAGTCACACCCATTGGGCAATTTACAAAAATTTGTTCAAATGCAGGTAAAGACTGCATTGCAATTGAACCCAATGCATCATTATTGGTAGGAACTACACGCCAACCAATGACTCGACAACCTTCTTCTTCAATTTCGTGGGTTAGAATTTGCTTTGCATGGGCCGCAAGTGCTGGATCTAAATTTAAAAATATAGTCCCTACTGCAAAAATTTCACTCAGTGTAATGTCACTGATTTTTTTTGCTTCTTCACGGAAAAATGCTTTAGGCATAGCCAAGAGCAAACCACAACCATCACCGGTCTTACCATCTGCGGCAATACCACCACGGTGCGTCATACAGCTTAGACTATGAATTGCGGTCTTGACTAAGTCATGACTCGCATCACCCTGCATATGGGCAATCAAGCCGAAACCACAGTTATCTTTAAACTCATCCGGTTGGTATAAACCTTGAGCGGGAGCTACAGTGTTAGGCGATGGCATGTGCATAGCGTACCCTTCTTTCTACATAGGCCCATGGGAGGGCGAAAAACATTCGAACACTAAATTACGATTTTTAAGTATTTTCTTATCCCAAGTAAACCACTTAGACAGAATCGAATACCAGTCTGTTTTTACTTTAATTGCAAGATTGTTTTACAACTTCCGCACTGAAATAAAGCACTCAACCAGACTTAAATCGCACACCAACTGAATCATTTCGCTCCAAAACAGGGACAATCAACTCAATTAGCGCAACAATAAAGCAAAAAATATGCCAAATTTTATTTTTGTTCACCAAATCACTAAAAGATAGTGAAATAAAGATATTCTTTAAAATTCTAAGCTTCTTATAAAGGCATATATAGCACCATTTTTGTGCAAATATAAAATTAAATAATTAATTTCGCTTCATTTTAGAGCTTATTTTAATTAAAAGGGTCACTTACCTCATGCTCAGTTGGCTTTTTATCAGAAGAATTGCCTGCTGGCTCTTTTGTATTGCCTGAAGTCTGTGCATGAGATTGCGACTTTTGTACATCCACTACATTGCCAGATGCATCACGACGAGTGATTGTAGTTTTGGTGGTCTGGTTCGTAGGAGTTGAACCTGTTAAAGATGACAATGCCGATTTTGCTTGCGCCAGTAGTGTTTCATCAACAACAGGCAAAGGTGCAGACTTTAACTTCACTTGATAGAGTTTATTTGTACCTGCCATTTCATCTGAGCCTAGATCATTGACTAAAGGAATGTATTTTTCAAACTGAATGGCCTGCGGATGTATAGATGCTGGTAATTTTAAATTTAACTGTCGTAACTGATTTTTCGCCTGCTCATCACTTTTAAATACGCCATAGGCTAAAACATATTGCTCTGTTTGATCTTCACCACTTAAACGAAAATAAATAAAATTTTTACGATCCGCTTGTTTTTGTAAAAACCCAAGAATGACATCTTCATCTGAGGTTTTAAATAGTTCTATCATCCAAGCTTTCTTATTTTCTTGAAAAAATTTTGTACCACGAAACTCTACATCATGGTTACCTGCAGTCACGATACGTGTGGTCATTTCAAGTGGGCGCACCTCATCCATCAAAGCACCTAAGTGCGATGTCGCAGCAACTTTTTCAGGCTGAATTTGAACTTGTGCCTCTTCGATAGGATTGACGACAGTGACTAGATCTTTCGTGTCAGTCACTACCCAAAAAATCAGTGCTACCAAAAGACAGATTAATCCACCAACCAACCAAATATATTGTCGAATATTTTGCCAATTTGTACGAATTGCTGCCATTTGGAACTAACCTTTTCTATATCTGATTCGCGAGAATCGCTTGTTTCATCAACTCGACATCAAAATCTTTGGTTATGATGGCTTGTCCGAGTTGTTTTATCAATATTAAACGAAGTTGACCATTTAATACTTTTTTATCATGTGACATATATGCCAAAAATTCATCAAGCGGAATTTTAGGACATGCTACAGGTAATTGGGCACGTTGTATGATTTTTTTTGTACGTTCCAGATCATCGTGTGAAATCCACCCCATACGATAAGATAAATCAGCAGCCATCACCATACCCGTTGCAATCGCTTCTCCATGCAACCAAACTCCATAGCCTAGATACGATTCAATAGCATGCCCAAAAGTATGACCTAAATTCAATAAAGCGCGTTCGCCTTGTTCTTTCTCATCATTAGCCACAATTCTTGCTTTATGTGCACAAGAACGATAAACCGCTTCAGCCAAGAATTCTGGATCTTGGGCAATCAGCCCATCCATATGATCTTCTAACCATGTTAAAAATTCTAAATCACCCAATAGCGCATATTTAATCACCTCTGCCAAACCAGCTGAAAGCTCACGTTCAGGCAGTGTTCTGAGTTGTGCCATATCAGCCAAAACCACTTGAGGTTGCTGAAATGCACCAATCATATTCTTACCTAATGGGTGATTAATTCCTGTTTTTCCACCAACACTCGAATCAACTTGAGATAATAATGTGGTCGGAACTTGAATAAAATATACGCCTCGCTGGAAACAAGCTGATGCAAAACCTGCCATGTCACCAATCACTCCACCACCTAGAGCTAAAACCGTACAATCACGATTAAAACCAGCTTGAAGCAAAGCATCAAAAATCAAATTGAGGTGCTGAATATCTTTATATTTTTCACCATCAGGCAAAACACATGTTGTAACCTGCTTACCCAGTTGTTGAATTGCATCAACATAGTGCGATAAATATAAGGGCTGAACTGTGGTATTTGTAACAATCATAACTTGATGTCCCTTAATATAAGGTTCAAGCAATTCTTGCGGATTCAAATGACTACCAATAAAAATTGGATAACGACGTTCACCCAGTTCAACATGTAAAGTTTGCATGATTCTGCCAAATAACAATGAATGATAATTTACTGACTAAATAATTTCTTTTGAAACGATTAACTGCAATATTCTCAGCGCTAAATCTCGCGCAGCTCCCTGATTCGTTTCAATAATATAATGCGCGACATCTCTATACAGTGGATCTCGTGCTTTAAGTAGATCCTTTAACTTTTGCTCAGGATTCTCAACTTGTAATAAGGGGCGATTTTTATCTCGATGCGTACGTAATAATTGGATTTCTACAGGCGTATATAAATAAATCACAATACCTCTATGTTTGAGATATTCCCGATTCATGGCTTGAGTCACTGCACCGCCACCTGTTGCAACCACTAAGTTTTTTTTTGATGTGAGTTCATCAATCACGATAGTTTCTCTTGTACGGAAACCTTGTTCGCCTTCTTTTTCAAAAATCCAAGGAATAGATGCCCCAGTTTTTCTTTCTATTTCATGATCGCTGTCTAAAAACTCACGACTTAACAGTTCCGCTAGATGCCGACCAACTGTTGTTTTTCCTGCTCCCATGGGCCCTACCAAATAAATATTCGGTAGGGTTTCCAACTCTTTGCTTGGCAAGGAGTCACCTATTGAATTGCTTTCATTGAAAGTATATTAATGATTTCTCGTACGACTGTCATTAACAATTCTTGGTGTCACAAAGATTAGTAATTCTCGTTTATTATCAGACTTAACATCTTTTCTAAATAATCGACCAAGATATGGAATATCTCCTAAAAATGGAACTTTGGTTTGGCTATTTTTAGTTTCTTGTTCAAAAATCCCCCCTAGCACCACTGTTTCGCCATTATCAACCAATACATTGGTATTAATTTCATTTTTATTAATTGCAACATTTCCATTTACTACTTGACCTGCTGAATCGCTTGTGACGTTGAGCTGCATTTGGATTTTTCCATCCGGGGTAATACTCGGTGTCACATCTAGACTTAACAAAGCATCTTTAAATTCAGTCGTTGCAACTGCACTCCCCCCTGCTGTTTGAGTTGATTGATACGGAATTTGTTGACCAGATGCCACTTTGGCCTTTTGTTTATCCGCAGTCATTACTTTTGGCGTTGAAATCACTTCACCATAACCATCAGCCTGTAATGCTGATAACTCTAGATCCAACATAAAATCAGAAAGACTAATTAGACCAAATGCAATTTTACTTGCACCGGGAGTCGTCACGCCAAGATCTACATTTAAATTATCAGGGCGTGTAATAGTATATTTGCCATTACTATCTGGGGTTTTTAAATCCCAAAGTGTTTGATCACTTCCCCCAACAAGTAAGTCATTATTCTTGGTAACCCCTTGAGATAAAATCCCCCACTTTACCCCCATTTCTTTAGTAAAATCTGTTGTTGCCCGAACAATTCGCGCTTCAACCATGACTTGTTTTACGGAAATATCTAGTAAATCAACCATTTTACGGATTTGGTCAATTTTTACGGCTGTATCTGTAATAATCAGTGTATTTGTCCTAGCATCTACAGTAACCGTACCTCGAGGACTTAATAAACTTCCTACATTATTTCCATATGGATCTAAATTATTTAAATCCAAACTATTAGAACTATTTGTATTTGAATTATTTGTATTTTTAGAATTTTTACCTTCTGTGATTAATTTCTCGATATCCGTAGCTTTAGCATAATTCAACTGAATATATTCAGTTTGGATTGGTGCTAATTTAACACTTTGAGCTAAAGCCTTTGCTTCATCTTCTTCTGCCTTAATTAGCTCAGTTACAGGTGCAATCCAAATTACGCTGCCATTGCGACGCTTATCCAAGTTTTTTGTTTTCAAAATGATATCTAAGGCCTGATCCCAAGGTACGTCTTTTAGACGCAAAGTAATATTACCTTGAACTGAATCTGCTGCCACCATATTGATACTAGTAAAATCAGCAAGTAGCTGTAGAACACGTCGTACTTCTATATCTTGAAAATCAAGCGAGATTTTCTTACCCGTATAAGACTGACTTGAATTTGGACGATTTGTTTTGCTTTCTGCGGGACGCTTTAAACTCACTGTCAATTTGTTTTCAGCTTGGAAAGCCATATATTCATAGCTACCACTTGATTGAATGGTAATGACGCCATTTGAACCGTCATTATAAGCATCTACAGAAGAAACTGGCGTTGCAAAATCATTCACATTTAAACGACGGATTAAATGCGCTGGGATTTTATTTCCCAAAGTTCGAATAACAACTTTACTGCCTTGTTGTTGTACATCTACAGGCGTATTTGCACCTGAGAGATTCACAATAACCTGTCCTTCTCCAGAAGCCCCACGCTGAAAACCGATATCTGCAATGCCTTGATTTTGCTTATTCAGCGAAGATGCAGCATAAGTGGGTAATGCAGTCGCTTGATTAGCATTATTATTAATTTTTAAAATAAAAGTATTCCCTTCAACACGCGTTGTAAAAGAACCACTATTTTTTAAATTTACGGTTAAGCGTGAACGTTGATCATCGGCCGCAACATCCACCGTAGACGCTTCTTCACTTGCCACAGCAATGGATGATTGATTGATCGTTTGCTTCGCCTGATCAAAGTCCAAAATCAGTCGAGATGGATTGTCCAATTGATAGGCTTGAGGCTGTGGAGGTAAACCATTAAACATGACACGAATTTCTGTACCTTGCCCTGGTATTTTCATTGGTACAATATTGGTCATAGTTGTTTGCGCTATTACAACCTGCATAATCGCAATTGACACTGCCGCCATAGTAAATTGACGAAGTTGACTATTCATAAACTTACCATCCCCGTTAAAGATATTTTTCAAACTCTTTTTCATTTTTATTCCTTTATTCCGTTTTTAATCTATTGGACCGATTAGAACTAGACTTCGTGGTCTTTCTATATAACCGTCTCGACCATCTGGAACAATTTCCAATAAATCAATACGGGTAGGCGTAATTTCAATAATTCGCCCCTGATTCATCCCCATGTAATTCCCACGTTGTACCCGCTCAACCTCGCCATCAGGTGTTTTAATCAAACCCACTGTCTGCCCAACTGTTCCTTTCATACTTCCTTTTAGTGTTAATGACTCTAAAGGATAACTTTCAAGTGGTTGTGGCTGTCTTGAAAAATTAGGGTAGACTTGCTTACCTGACATAACTTTCAACTCATTTGCCAATGAGTTCGGTAAAAATGGGCTACGTAATTGTTGAGCTGAATAATTAAAACTTGGTACCGGATTAAATACTGGCGCAGGCTCAATCGGTAATGGTTGCTGATTTCGAATATTTGCCATCTCTTGATTTACGGCATCAATTCGAGAATCACACCCCACCAACAGCACCGCACATGAGATTCCACAAACTATTTTAATGAGCTGCTTCATTGTGGCTTCCCTCCTTGCTGAGGTGTCGTTGTCTTCTGTGCAACAGCATTCGAAGATTTATTTGTTTTCTGCTCATCGGCTCCAATATAACGATACGTTTTTGCTTTAATGGTATAGTCAATCACCGGCACATCAGATTTATTATCTTGACTTGGTGTTCCTGTAATTGTGAAATCATGCAAAGTCACAATACGAGGTAATGCCGCCAGACTACTTACAAAACTGCCAAATGAATGATAATCCCCTGTTGCATCAATCGAAATCGGCTGCTCAATAAAGAACTCCTGCTTCACTTCTGGTTCTAATTTGATATTTTTAAATTTCAAACCAGAACTCACCCCTGTCACGTTAATATCTTCAACCAGACTTGGAATTTCAGTTTCTTTGGGAAGCTGTTCTAATTGCTGATTGAAGTTCGCTTCCATTTGTTGTAATTGCGCTTGATATTGCTGCAAATTTCGTAATTTGGAATCTTTTTCTTTAAACTCATTTAATAAGTTTTGTTCAACTGTACGTGCTTGGTCAATTGCCTCTAATTTAGGTCTAATTGCTAAAAAATAACCAATTGCACAAACCAAGAAAAATAAGAAGACCCAACATGTTACTTTAACGGATAAGGGCCAAGTTCCATAGTTATTCATATCCAAAGTATTGAATTGTTGTAAAAATTTCTCAAAAGTCATCTTGTTCTTTTTTGGAGCATCATTTACAGATGAATCTAATTGCTCAAAATCTTCTCGACTCATTTTGCCCCCCCAGCAGCTGGAACTTGTTCAGCTTTAGTTGTATCTGCATCTGTAGTTGCAGCTATTTCACCGATATCTACAGTCACAACAAAACTTCCATATGATTCTTCCACACGAGGAATAACCGAAGTTTGCCCTTTATTTTTATTTTCATCTGCGGCTAAGAACGAGTTCATAAACGCATTTCGATACCATTCAGAAGCTTCTAAGCCACGTAGCAATTCAGCAACTGTGTTTGGGCTCTCTGCTTTTCCTTCAATCGTAAACTTATCACCTACACGACTAAATTTTGTGATGTACATTTGTGCAGGAACAATACGGACTAATTCATCAACTAAGCGAACAATCACAGGACGCTGACCCTGTAAGCCTTGAATAAGTTTCATACGCTCAATAATTGCATTACGGCGCTCTTGCAAACCATCTAAAGTTTTGAGTTGCGTATCTAAATTTTGATTGGTACTGGTCACCAATTGATTAGCCTGCTCTTGATCTTGTAACTTATGATCAAAATAGAACCATGCCAATAACACGGAAACTAAACCAATCAGTGCAACCCCAACACATATCGCAACAAATTGCTTTTTCTTCTGTTCTCTTAGCTCATCACGCCAAGGGAGTAAGTTAATCTTTGCCATTAATCAAAACTCCTTAACGCCAAACCACACGCAACCATTAGAGAAGGTGCATCATTTTCTATTTTTCTTAAGTCAATTTGTGGTGAAAATCCCATCTGCAAGAAAGGATTTGCAATCGTGACGCGATAGCCTAGTTTTTGTTGTAATAATTTTGCCAAACCAGGAATATTAGCATTCCCACCAGCCAGTAAAATATGATCAATCTCATTAAACTGAGAAGATGAAAAGAAAAACTGTAATGAACGAGCAGCTTGTTGTACAACTGCTTCTAAAAACGGCATTAAAACTTCTGTTTCAAAATCATCAGGTAAAGTCCGATCTTTTTTGGCACGACCAGCTTCGTCATAAGACAAACCATAACGGTTCTGTACATCTTGAGTCAGCTGCTTGCCACCAAAAACTTGTTCTCGGGTATAAATGATCTTGCCATTTTGCATCACAGACAAAGTCGTCATGGTATGACCAATATCTAGAATACCCACAAGATTTACACCAATTGGCAAGGTATCAGAAAAGACATCAAAAGCACGCTCAATTGCATAGCTTTCTACATCTGCGATTTTGGGTGACAAGCCTGCGATTTCTAAAACTTCAACACGAGAATCGATATTTTCTGCACGTGTTGCAACGAGTAATACATTGACTCGATTTGGATTTGCTAGCTTATCTTTTAAAACTTCAAAATCTAAACTGACTTCATCTAATGGAAAAGGAATATATTGTTCAGCATCCATTCGGATCTGAACTTCTCTCTCCTCATCCGACATATCTGCATCCATTTCAATGATTTTGTGAATCACCATAGAAGTAGGTACAGCAACCGCGACATTTTGTGATTGAGGATTGGCAATATTGACTGCCCTTTCCAACGCATCAGCCACTGCTTCAGGATTAAGAATGTTTTTTTCAACAACACTCCCATCCAGCAGAGGGCTTAACCCATAACTTTCAACCCAGTAACGACCGTTCTTAACAGAGAGCTCTAAAATCTTTACAGTAGTAGAACTAATATCTACTCCTATTAACCCCTTATTTGGCTTACGATATAGTCTAAGCACGATTGAATTCCTATTATTTTTTTATCCCCAATAAATAACACAAACTGACTGCATTTGGTCTTAATTTTTTACAGATACAATATCCCATCTAACAATCCGTCACATGAGAAGCTATACTGAACGCAATTAGTTTGCCATTAGCTATTATTAAAACTTACTTGTTATGAAAAAGCTATCTTGTTCAGGTTATATTCATCCCTTTTTTTTGCTGATTATCATTATTTTAGTCGCAATTCCGATGGGCTTTTATGGAATGTATCTATATATCGCGCCATCACTACCAGAAATGAGCTCTTTAAAAAAGGCGCCATTGCTTAAACCTTTGCAAGTTTATTCAGCAGATAATCAGCTGATCGCTGAATATGGTGGCAAGCTTTCGGTCCCTGTTGAGTACAATCAGATCCCTCCTCATTTTATTCACGCCTTCCTTGCTGCCGAAGACTCTTCTTTCTTCGAACATAGCGGGATTAGCTTTAAAGGCTTAGGTCGAGCAGTGAGTGAAAGTGTAACTGGGTCAAATGTACAAACAGGTGGCTCAACAATTACCATGCAGGTTGCTAAAAATTATTATTTATCACCTGAACGGACGCTAAAACGCAAACTTACAGAAGTATTTTTGGCACGTAAAATAGAACAAAATCTATCGAAAGAAGAAATTTTGTCTTTATATGTCAATAAAATCTTTTTAGGTAAAAATGCGTATGGTATTGCTGCTGCTGCAAAAATTTACTATGACAAAAGTTTAGATCAACTCAGTGTTGCTCAAATGGCCATGATTGCAGGTCTACCTAAAGCACCGTCAAAATATAATCCTGTGGTCAATCCTGAACGTGCATTAGAACGTCGTAACTGGATTCTAGGTCGTATGTTACAACTCGGCTATCTCAAACAAGTAGAATATGAAAAAGCCGTAGCTGAACCAATTAATTTGAGTATGCCTGATCGAGGCCTAAGTAATCGATTTCCCTATGTAGGAGAAATGGTTCGGTCAGAACTGGTAGAAAAATTTGGCGATCAAGCAATTGATTCAGGTTATAAAGTTTATACAACTGTAAACAGCCAACGCCAACAATATGCGGAAGATGCTGTACAAAAAGGCTTGGAAGATTATGATCGGCGTCATGGATGGCGCGGTGCTGAAGCTCATGACAAACCGTTAAAAGAATTTATTCCTTATGCCAATACCTACCCTGCTGAAGTCATCAAAGTAGGCAGCAATAGTTTTGATGCCAAAATGCAAGATGGTTCAACAGTAACAGTACCTTGGTCTGGTATGTCTTGGGCAAGAAAATATATCAATGCCAATGCAGTGGGTGGAGCACCAAGCCGTGCTTCACAGATTGTAAACGTCAAAGATATTATTCGTTTACGTCCCAATGATAGTAAAACAGCGTGGTCATTGGTTCAAACGCCGAAAGCACAGGGTCAACTCATCGCTATCAACCCGAACGATGGTTCAATTGAAGCTGTGGTGGGTGGATACAACTTTTACCAATCTAAATTTAACCGCGCAATACAAGGCTGGCGTCAACCTGGTTCAACCATTAAGCCATTCGTATATGCCCTTGCACTTGAACGCGGGATGACCCCTTATACCATGGTGAACGATAGCCCAATTACGATTGGTCGTTGGTCACCGAGAAACTCAGATGGTCGTTATTTGGGTATGATTCCTTTACGACGTGCGTTGTACTTATCTCGTAATACAGTATCTGTACGTTTATTACAAAGCGTCGGTGTAGAACGTGCTCGTCAATTATTGATGGATTTTGGCCTACAAGAAGATCAAATTCCACGAAACTTCACCATCGCTCTTGGTACTCCGCAAGTACTTCCTGTTCAAATGGCTACAGGATATGCCGCAATTGCCAATGGTGGATATCGGATTCAACCACATTTCATCAGTCGTATTGAAGATGCTTATGGAAAAACCATTTACGAAGCAGCGCCTGAATATGCGTGTATTCCATGTATCAATCAAAAAGAAACTGTTGCAGATGCAGAAGCAATCACTCCTGATGATGAAGTTATTAAAGGTGCAAACCTTACAGTAGATGAGACTCAACCCCCACTAAGTAAGGAAGAGCAAAGTAAATATCGCCAAGCGCAACGGATTTTAAAATCACAATCTGCTTTTGATATGGCAAATATTCTTCGTGATGTCATTGTGCATGGTACAGGTCGTGCAGCGCTTAAAATTGGTCGCGATGACATTGGCGGTAAAACGGGTACAACCAATGATGCTAAAGATGCTTGGTTTGCTGGCTTCAACGGCAAATTAGTCGCGATTGCTTGGGTTGGTTTTGACCAACCTTCAACACTTGGTCGTCGTGAGTTCGGTGGGATCGCAGCACTTCCAGTCTGGACTGGCTTTATGGGTAAAGCCTTAAAAGACACGCCATCTGCTTGGGTACATTTTGATAAAAATGCCAAAGCACCAATTTCTCGTGAAGAACGCAACCAAACACAAGTTGAAGGCGCTACTCAAAACGAAGGCTATGGTTCATCACCACCTTTAGCCCGTCCAATCTTCAAACCTGCACCTGTTACACCATCACGTAATTCATCAAATGACTTTGAAGACCTACCTGATGAGGGTTCAGATCAACCGCTAAAACCGAACAAAGTAGCCCCTCCTGCAATGAATCAAGGGAGTGCGAAACGAGAAAGCGATTCTCTTGAAAACTTGATTAATGAAGTTCAATAATTAGCTTTTCAAATAAAAAATGCCATCAATTGATGGCATTTTTTATGGCTAAGATTTCTGTTATTTTTTTTGAAAAATATAAATTTGGAATGCAGCTTTTAATGTGGTTTTAATGTGTACCTCTAAAGCCAAACGCTTTTCAGGTTTTGCTTTATAAGCATAGGGGGTCATCGCAATCAAGTTTTTTAATTGTGCTTGATCCAACTCAAACGTTGTTTCAACAATAGGCTGCTCAATTAACTCAAAAGAGGATTGTAATTGCTCTACAAATTTTTGTGGTTCATGCACTTTAACTTCATCAAACAAACCCTCACGCATTGCATATAAATGCTCAGGAGCAGGTGTCACCACCATCAAATAAGCCTTAGGCTTAAGAACTCTGAGTATTTCTTCTTCAGGGATCGGACTAAATAAGCTGGTACACAAATCAATAGAATGATCCAATACAGGTAAGGTTGCACCTGTACCCACAATCCATGTCACGTCTTTATTGAGTTTTGCAGCAACTTGAACCGCATTTTTTGCAATATCAACACCAATACATTGCATCACTTCTTGCTGCATAGCATCGGTATAGTAGCCCTCACCACAACCGATATCCAGTAGGTTTTCAACACGCAACCCACGAATTTTCTCAACAACGGCTTGTTGTAAAGGTGCATAAAATCCACCACTTAAAAATCCACGTCGTGCTTGTACAGATTCAGGCGTATCTCCAGGATTTTTACTATGCTTATGTTGTACTACATGTAAATTTACATAGCCTTGTTTTGCTACATCATAACTATGATTGTTTACACAGCGCCAAGTCCGATCCGATAGGCTCAATACCTCACGACATACGGGGCACATCAACAAATTCATTGCATTCTCCAAAAAGATATTTTTTGGCCATAAAAAAGCCGGCAAATGCCGACTTTTTCAAATCACTCTGGCTTAACGTAATTTTAATGTCATTAGACCCAAAACTACCAGCATAATTGTGATAATCCAAAAACGAATCACCACTTGAGTCTCACGCCAGCCTTTTTTCTCATAATGATGATGTAACGGCGCCATAAGAAATACACGCTTATTCCGCATACGCAACGATCCGATTTGCAAGAATACGGAGATTGCTTCTACAACAAATACACCACCCATAATAGCAAAGACGATTTCTTGACGAACCATTACCGCGATTGTACCTAACATTGCCCCCAATGATAACGCCCCTACATCCCCCATAAAGACTTGGGCAGGATGCGCGTTGTACCAAAGAAATGCTAAACCAGCCCCAATCATTGCAGCACAAATAATCACCAGCTCAGACGTATATTTTACATAAGGAATATGTAAATAATTGGCAAAGCGGATATCACCTGCCAAATATGCAAAAACACCTAAACCTGCAGCAACCAAGACAATCGGCATAATCGCTAAGCCATCTAAGCCATCTGTCAAATTTACTGCATTTGATCCACCATTAATCACCAGATAGGTAAAAATAATAAATCCAATACCCAACGGAATGGACGACAATGGAATGCTCAGATTTTTAAAAAATGGAATCAATAAATCCAACATATTCGCAGTATGTACAGGACTGTCTTGCTGAGTGGCGATTATATACAAAGCAATACCCGCACCTAAAGAACCAACTGAAGTCCAAAAGAACTTCTTCTTAGCAGGTAAGCCCGCATTGTCTTTATAGCGTACTTTAATCCAATCATCCGCCCATCCTACAGCACCAAAGATCACCATAACAGCCAAGACAATCCATACATAAGGATTGGATAAATCTGCCCACAGTAAAGTACTAATCCCAATTGAAAGCAGAATTAAGATCCCACCCATAGTGGGCGTACCCATTTTTTTGGCATGATTTTCAGGTGCATATGAACTAACCGCCTGACCATATTTGAGCGCTTGTAATTTACGGATCATTACTGGTCCCAAGGCCCAACCAATCGCAAGTGCAGTGAGTACACTGAGCAATGCTCGTAACGATAAGTATCGAACAACTTGGAACGCGTTTTCATAACCCGCCAAGTGTTGAAATAACCAATACAGCATTAAACTTTCTCCATCAAATCAGCCATCAACGTTTCCATATGGGTATAGCGAGAACCTTTAAACAAGAAACTCATGGACTGTGGTTGATGTGTTGCAATTAAACTTAACAATAAAGGTAAAGCTTGTTCTTGGTTAAGAAAAGCTTGTAATTTTTTACCATATTGAGTACTTCGCGCACCTTCTTGTGTGGCAGGCGCAAACTCCCCTACCGCGACAACAAAGTCGATCCCATCCACTGAAACCAGATCACGACCCAACATATAGTGTTGCTGAGCAGCAGTATCGCCCAGTTCGCCAATATCGCCAATCACCATCACTTTGATCCCTTGCTGTTGCGCAAGTACTTCAGCTGCTGCACGCATTGAAGTCGGATTGGCATTATAGGTATCATCAATAAATAAGTGCTTGCGCTTATGAATAAAATTCAAACGCCCTTTTGCACCTTGTGCCGACTCCAAGCCAATCACAATATCGTCTAACTCAACACCAATCGCCAAAGCAAATACTGTCGCTGCTTCTGCATTATGAACATTATGTTCGCCTGCAAAAGGCAGATTGACCGTTCTTACACCTTGAGGCGTATTAAGTGTAAAGATTGTAGACTGTGCGTGTAACTGAACATCCGTCGCAAAGACTTCGCCACCCTGACCAAAACTTAACACTTGCTCAGTATGTACCACTTGGCGAATCGTATTCGTAAAATCATCCTGAGCAGGAACAATTGCTATTCCAGCTGGATCAATATGACGGTAAATTTCAGATTTAGCACGGCAAATTCCATCACGTCCACCAAATTCGCCTAAATGTGCAGTTCCAATATTTAGAATACCAGCAACATGTGGCTGTACAAGATTTGAGGTGTAATCAATTTCACCTTGATGGCTTGCACCAAGTTCCATCACCGCATATTGATGCTCTGAACGTAGCTCCAATAACATCATTGGCACACCAAGATCATTATTTAAATTGCCACGTGTAATCAAGGTCGGGGCTAAACGTGAAAGAATACTCCCCAACATCTCTTTGGTGGTGGTCTTACCACTACTACCTGTAAGTGCAATCACTTTTAATTGTGGATGTTGAGCCCGACGATACGCGCCTAAATGCCCCAATGCCAAACGAGTATCCGCCACGACAAGTTGGCAGATATTTGCTTCAATTGGATGGCTAACAATGGCAATTTGGCAGCCATTCGCAGCCACTTGGGCAACAAAATCATGTGCATCAAAACGCTCACCTTTGAGCGCCAAAAAAGCATCACCTAATTCAGCATGACGTGAATCAGTCAAAATACGTTTAATTTCACCTTGTGGTGCTTGATCTAAATACCAATAACCTTGAGTTGCTTCAGCAAGTTGTGCTGCTGACCATGGCTCCAAAGGCACAGTACTGGTGGTAGAGGTGTGCATCTCTTAGTCCTAATGAGCTGGATAAGCTGAATTGGGTTTATTGTGTTGTGTATCTATTGCCGATTGCACTTCAACGATATCGTCAAACCAATGACGGACACCATCAATTTCTTGATAATTTTCATGCCCTTTTCCGGCAATCACAACAATATCACCTGATTGTGCACGCTTTACTGCATATTTGATTGCTTCACGGCGATCACGGATTTCGTGAACCTCATGCTGGCTAAAATCAATTTCATGCTTCATATCGGCAAAAATTTGCTCAGGATTTTCTGTACGCGGATTATCTGATGTGATGATCACAGGATTGGCTTGTTCCAAAGCTGCTTTGGTCATCAATGGGCGTTTACCGCGATCTCGATCGCCACCACAACCAAAGACAGCCCAAAGCTGATTTTCAACATGACGTTTTAAGGTTTTTAAAACCTGAGTTAAAGCGTCTGGTGTATGTGCATAATCCACCACAAACAGACGATCTTGATCACGAATCACTTGCATACGTCCAGGTGCACCTTTTAGGTTAGGTACAACTGCGATAAGTTGCTTTAAATCAAAACCTGCTTGCTCAGCAACAATTAAACTGGCCACCAAATTTTCAATATTAAAATGCCCAAGTAATGGGCTATTCACAGTAAATTCAGCTTTGGCTGTTTTTAGATGGAATGTTGCTCCATCTAGGCTATATTTAATCCCAAATACTTGGTAATCAGCCGCTTTAGAGGTTGAATAGGTCAATACTTTTGGATGTGACAGATTGCTACTTGCCGCATTCATCATTAGATCTGCATGCGCATCGTCTATATTAATTACCGCAACTTTTAGCGTAGCAAATTTAAACAGTAACGCTTTTGCTTCAGCATAGGCTTCAAGCGTCCCGTGATAATCCAAGTGATCTCGACTCAGATTACTATATGCAGCAATCTCAATATCACAACCATTTAAACGACCTTGTGCCAAACCATGTGAACTTGCCTCAATAGAAGCGAATTCAGCACCTTGCATAGAAAATTCATGCAAAAGACTTTGCAAATGTAAAGCATCTAAAGTGGTATGTGAAGACGCTTCTAGGTTTGGCAAAATCCCATTACCTGTGGTTCCCATTACTGCACATTTTTTCTTTTGCAATGCCAGTAATTCAGCAACGAGGCGTGAAATCGTAGTTTTACCATTGGTTCCTGTGACTGCAAGAATTCGCGCAGCTTTTACAGGGGATGTTGCTTGTAAATATTGTTTTTGCCATTGACCCATTAACTGACGAACATCTGGGCAGATCAATGCAGATTCAAAACCTAAATCTGTTTCACTAATAATCGCCAATGCGCCTTTGTCTAAAGCAATTTGAGCGAATTGTGCTGTTTTTTCTGGTTGCGAATAACTGGTTAAAGCAATAAAAATTTGTCCTTGTTGTACATAACGACTATCTAGAGAAAAGCCATTAAATGACTCAGACATCCACGTCTTTGTATTATCAACTTTATAAATATCTTGAAAATTAATCATTATGGTTTACCTATGGCTTGGCCTTAGCCGTTTCAAGAGGTTTATCTAAAGGCACATTCATTAAACGTAAAGATTCTTGCATAATTCGAGCAAATACTGGGGCTGCAACCAAACCACCATAATATTGTCCCCGCGGATTTTCGACTACAACAATAACGGCTAAACGAGGATCGCTAATCGGTGCCACACCAGCAAATAAAGCACGGTATTCAGTATTCGAATAGCCTCTGTGGTCAGGACGCAACTTATGTGCTGTACCTGTTTTACCACCCACGCGATAACCAGGAATATTGGCTTGTTTTGCAGTACCACCGGGCATCGTGACTTGCTCTAACATCAACAAAACTTCATCAGCAATTTTAGGAGCTAAAACCTGTTTACCTTTGGGCTGATCATTTAATTTATAGAGACTTAAAGGATATTCCACACCATGATTGGCCAACATTGCATAGCCTTGCGCCAACTGTAAAATAGTAGCATTTAAACCATAACCATAGGCCATTGTGCCAATTTGTGAAGAATTTAACTTTTCAGGTGGAAGTACTAAACCTCCACTCTCACCTGGGAATTTAACTGCAGAACGCTGACCAAAACCCACTTTTCTAAAGAAACTTGGTAAAGTTTCTTTTGGTAAAGACAAGGCAATCTTTGCCGATCCCACGTTCGAAGATTTGATAATCACACCAGTGACGGTCAACGAACCATAATTATGCGTATCACGAATAGTATGGGAGCCTAAACGCATCGAACCAGGACTAGTACTAACCACAGAGTTAGGCGTATATTTGCCACTTTCTAAGCCTGCGGCAATAGTAAAAGGTTTCATGGTTGAACCAGGTTCAAACATGTCAATTGCACCACGGTTCCGCATAGCATCTTTATTACTTAAGCCATTTTTATCATTGGGATTATAAGAAGGCCAACTCGCCATAGCCAGAATTTCGCCCGTTTTTACATCCACAGCAATTGCAGAAGCGGAACGTGCATTATTGGCAACACCCACCGCAGTCAACTCACGATACATAATATATTGCAAACGTGAATCGATACTTAAGGTGATGTTCTCCCCTGCTTTAACTTCTTTCACCACTTCAGGCGTGGTAATACGGTTACCATGTTTATCACGAGAAATCTTTTGCTCACCATCTTCACCCGCCAGACGTGTGTTCAATTGCATCTCTAAACCCTCAATCCCAGTTCCTTCACTATTGGTGAGACCAATAATTTGCGCATTGGGTTGTGGCTGAGGATAGTAACGTTTGTAGGTTTTCTCTGCATAAACACCAGCAAATTTATGCTGTGTAATAAAATCAGCCTGAGGTGGTGGAACTTCTTTTTTGAGTACCAAATAACGAGAACGAGGACGTTCACTTAATCGCTTTTTTAAATCTGCGCGATCAAGACCAACTGCATCTGCTAACTCATCTAGATTTAAATTTTCATCAGGCAGTTGACGTTTAAGCTTGCGACTATTGGGTGTTTTTTGTAATTCAGCCGTAATAGTATCAAACTGTTTTTTAGTCTCAAAATACTCCCGTGGATCAATCACTACTTTCATGATTGGGGAACTGATTGCCAGAGGCACGCCATGACGATCACTAATCACACCACGCATGGCTTTTAATGTTTCAGAACGTAGGATATTGGCATTGGCTTTATTTTGTAAAAAGTCTTTGTTAATCACTTGCACATAAAATGCGCGACCGACCAAACCCACAAAACATAAAAGAACCACGCCCCACATTAAATAGAAACGCCACATATCTATCGATACAGTACTTTTCTGGGTAATTGAAGGCTGCTTTTTACGCGGCTGCCGGGTTGGTTTAGTTTGCTTATCTGCCATACAGATGCCTTACTTCTTCTGCTCTGATTCAGTTGGTAATGAAATGACAACTGTTTGCGCAGCTGGCGGTGAATACATTCTCAATTGTGTCACTGCACGCGTTCCAATTTGTGCAGTTGCACCAAATGTTTGTTGTTCAATGAGCAAACGTCCCCATTCTGCATTGATATCTTCACGTTCACGCATGTAGCTATTTAGATCACGAAAATCATGACGATAGGCAAAGACTTGCAACACCACCATAAAGGCACTGATCAACACAGCAGCAACCAATACACCATAAACAATAGTTTTTTTAATGGCCAGCTTATGACTTGATTCTTCTATAATTTCTTGTTTCATTCTGCGCCTTTTTGTTCTAAGCGTTCTGCAACTCGAAGCCATGCACTACGTGAACGAGGATTGGCTTTGACTTCTTCCTCGCTGGCACGAATTCTGTCTACTTTTTTCAGTCGACGAGTATCTTGTACTTTTTGAGGTAATCCCCAACCATTATCTTCTGGCAACGTTGATTCTTTTTGAATAAATTGTTTAATAATCCGGTCTTCAAGTGAGTGGAAACTAATGACAGCCAAACGTGCATTTGATTTTAACAAATCTACGGCTTGAGGTAAAAAGGTATGTACGTCATCGAGTTCTTTATTAATTTCAATACGAATAGCTTGGAACGTCCGTGTCGCAGCATGTTTATTCTTTTCCCACTTTGGATGCGCAACTTTAACAATTTCCGCTAATTTTCCAGTGGTTTCGATATAACCTGCTTGCTTAATCGCACGTGCAATACGACGACTATAACGTTCCTCACCATATTGAAAAATCACATTGGCCAAATGTTCTTCATCGACATCCAGTAGCCATTCTGCGGCTGTTTGTCCTTGAGAATTATCCATACGCATATCAAGTGGTCCATCTTTCATAAAACTAAAACCACGATCTGCTTGATCTAGCTGTGGTGATGATACCCCTAAATCTGCCATAACCCCATCGACTTGATAAATATCCAATTGATTTAATTCTTGTTGTAAATCTGCAAAACTGGCATGAATAATTTTAAAACGAGGATCTTCTTTTTCTAACTGATATGCTACTTCTAACGCTTGTGGATCTTTATCAAAAGCATAAACTTTTGAATGTTCATCTAATTTAGATAACAATAAACGCGTGTGTCCACCACGTCCAAATGTCCCATCCACGTAAATTCCTGTATTGCGATCTGCAAGTAAAGCATCGACAGTTTCATGTAGTAATACAGAAATATGAGACATAATTATGGTTTCAGTTTAAGCAAAAAAAGTAACTGCACATTATTACCTTGTTTTGCCAAAGCTCCAAACGACTTTTTGTAGGGAAATATTACTTTTTATAGAGAAAACCGTTTTAAAGTGCATTTTATAAAAGTTCAGTACAAAAAATGGCTCATTCATTCTGCTACAAAGCGTTATTGTGTCTTGACCATTTTCACATCACCCTTGTCAAAATACTCTGAAACACGCCAATCCTGTCGGAGATAAAATTCAAAAGTACGACTTTTTTGATCAGTTTCTAAGCAAATTTCGTGAAAAGATTCAAATAATAAATCTTCTGATTTTTTCAAAAGCGCAGTTTCGACACCTTTGGCTTCAAAATCGGGCTGGACAAACATGGCAAATACACTGCTCTCAGTTAAATCTGCGATCGAAAAACCACACGCTTGATGCTGTAGCTCTGTAAGCTAGACAGTCGAAGTATTTTGAATCAAATCTAATATTACCAACTCAGTGATACCCAGTTCAGTCAGTTGTTGTTTTGACAAATGGTTGTCTTTGACTGACGTTCGTATATCAAAAATAATCTCAATATCATCTTCAGTTGCGAGCCTTAGTACAATATCCATAGTTAAATTGATTACTCAGTTTAATATTAGTCTAAATGATTCATAACAGAATGAAAAAACCTCCTAAAAAGGAGGTTGATTCAATCAAAATAGTTGATGTTTAGCGCTTGCTATTATAAATCTGATCAAAAACACCGCCATTGGCAAAGTGAGTTTGTTGCGCTTTTGCCCAACCACCAAAGACTTCATCAATCGTAAAAGTTTTCAGTTCAGGGAATTGATTGGAATATTTAGCTAAGATTTTTGCATTGCGCGGGCGATAGAAATGGCGTGCTGCCATATCTTGACCTATTGGAGAATACAAATAGTTAATATAACCCGTTGCTAACCATTTATTGCCATTCTTCTCTACTGTTTTATCAACAATTGCCACTGATGGTTCAGTCAAAATTGACATCGAGGGGTAGACAATATCAAACTTATTGCCAGATGCTTTCTTACTCACCATGGCTTCATTTTCCCACGTCAGTAAAACATCACCAATCCCACGTTCAGCAAATGTGGTCATCGATGCACGTGCAGCTGGATCCATAACTTTTACGTTATGGTACATCTTAGAAACAAAATCACGTGCTTTAGCATCATTACCACCTGGTTGTTTAAGTGCATAGCCCCAAGCTGAGAGATAGATCCAGCGAGGTAAACCACCTGTTTTAGGGTTAGGCGTAATGATTTGTACCCCAGGTCTGGTCAAATCTATCCAATCCTTGATGCCTTTGGGATTACCTTTGCGTACCAAAAACACAACGGTAGACGTATACGGTGCTGAGTTATTTGGAAATTCTTTTTCCCATCCTGGGTTAATTTGACCTGATTTCACAATTTCGTTGATATCATTGGCCAAAGCTAAGGTCACCACATCACCTTTTAAGCCATCAACCACGGCACGCGCTTGTTTTCCCGAACCACCATGCGATTGTTTAAAATCAACAGTCTTACCTGTACGAGATTTCCAGTAAGCACCAAATGATTTATTAAACTCATCATAAAACTCACGCGTTGCATCATAAGACACATTTAAAAATTCACGGTCAGCAGCATAACTTGCTGTCGTTGCAACAGTTAATCCCGTCACCATAACCACAGCACTCATCAGTGCTTTAAAATTAGTTTTCATATTATGAGTGCTAACATCGCTAAAATTATTCTAAATATATGAAATAAGCGAATAAACTTCAATCAAAAAGCGAAATACCCGCAAACTTAGAACAGATTAAAAATCCATCTATGGTTTTAATTGATGAAAGCGCTCAACATCACTGTGGCTTATATTTTGTCTGTTTTATTTGTTTTATCACAAATATTTCAAGCTAAAAAAGCCCCCCTTTGATCAAAGAGGACTTGTTTGTATTTGATTCAAATTACTTTTCAGCCGTAAATTGATCGTAAATCCCCCCATTGGCAAAATGGGTTTTTTGCGCTTTTGCCCAGCCGCCAAAAACTTGATCTATGGTAAAGAGTTTAATTTTTGGAAATTTTGCCGAATATTTGCCCGCAGCTTTGGCATTACGCGGACGGAAATTATATTTTGCTGCCAAGTCCTGCCCTACTGGTGAATAAAGATAATTTAAATAGCCTTTTGCTAAATTACGATTGCCATCTTTATCAACCACTTTATCGACGATTGCGACTGAAGGCTCGGCTAGAATTGAAATCGATGGATAAATAATTTGATATTTATCTTTATCTGGACCAGACGTCGCCAAAATTGCTTCATTTTCCCAAGACAACAAAACATCGCCAATACCACGATCCGCAAATGTTGTGAGCGAGCCACGAGCGCCTGAATCTAACACTTTGACATTTTTATATATTTGTTTGACTAATTCACGCGCTTTTGCATCATTACCACCCGGTTGTTTTAGTGCGTAACCCCATGCTGATAAATAAATCCAGCGTGGTGCACCGCCTGTTTTAGGGTTTGGTGTAATAATTTCAACTCCTGGTTTTACCAGATCATTCCAATCCTTAATTGCTTTCGGATTGCCCTTACGCACTAAAAAAACAACAGTAGATGTGTAGGGTGCAGAATTATTCGGAAATTCTTTTTGCCAGCCTTTTTCAATCAAACCTGCATTGACAATTTCATCAATATCATTAGCCAAAGCCAGTGTCACCACATCTGCTTGCAAACCATCTACTACTGAACGTGCTTGCTTGCCAGAACCACCATGAGACTGTTTAAATTCAATATCTTGGCCTGTTTTTGATTTCCAAAATTGACCAAAACTTTTGTTATATTCTTGATAAAATTCTCGGGTAGGATCGTAGGATACATTTAAAAATTCTTTCGCTGCATAAGTATTCCCTGTGACGATTAAACTGATCGCACTTAAAAGCAGTAGTTTTTTCATTTCTTTCTCAGTTTCTAATGATTTAGAAGCACTATATTTTTATTATTTTGATTTAACAATCAATTACTTATAAATATTTAAACTAACTTATTCATAATTTAATATATCTAAAAATGTGTATTACTCATGTAAATTATTTAGTATGTTTTTTACACAAATTAACCTAAACTTGAATTCTTCACGATTCATCCACATTTATATGTTATCAATTAAAATATTACATTTCGTTTCAATGATTGTTTTTTAAACATTTTTTGTGTAGTATTATTAAAAAATGTGACGTAGTTATGCTTTTTGTAAGTTGTTTTGCTACAATAAACATGTTCAAGAACAAAAATTTGACCATCAAGGGGAGCCGATGGAATGAATGATTCTTATTTAAAGATCTTGGGCTTAAGTCTAGGACTCGCAGTGATGGCACAGACAGGCCATACTGCTGCAATTAAAGATACAACCAAGCCAATACAATCATTAATTGTTGTGGTAGACAAACAATCACCGATTGAAAAAGCGCTTAATCAGCAAAAGCGTGGCGAGAATAAATTGATCTCAGATAAAGATCAGCTTAAAGTTTTAACCTCAATTAAAACTACAGCCTCACAAAACTTTTTAGCTGAACAACATCAGAAATTCTCCTGTTTTGTACAAGCTTTATTCCAACCACATACTTTGTAAAAATTTGATTTAGAAAAATAAATTCTACGCTCCTCAAAAGAATTTAGAAGCCCAATCGTTTATTGGTGAATTAACCCTTAAGCAGTTGGGCTTTTTCGTTATAATAGTTTCAATTTACATTCTGAATAATATTTAGTTATGAAAGTCCGTACTCGTATCGCACCCTCTCCAACTGGTTTTCCACATGTGGGCACTGCCTATATTGCCTTGTTTAACTTATGTTTTGCACAACAACATGGTGGCGAATTTATTCTTCGTATTGAAGATACCGACCAACTCCGTTCAACACCTGAATCTGAAAAAATGATTTTAGATTCACTGCGTTGGTTAGGTTTAAACTGGTCAGAAGGGCCTGATATCGGCGGACCTCATGCTCCTTATCGCCAATCTGAGCGAATGGGAATCTATAAACAATATGCATTAGAACTTGTTGAAAAAGGGCATGCCTTTTACTGTTTCGCAACAGCGGAAGAGCTTGATCAAATGCGTGCTGAACAACAAGCCCGTGGTGAAACCCCTGGTTATGACGGTCGTGGCTTAAAGCTTTCTCCAGAAGAGGTACAACAGCGTTTGGCTGCGGGTGAAGCCCATGTGATCCGTATGAAAGTCCCTGAAGAAGGCGTTTGCCAATTCAATGACTTACTTCGTGGTGAAGTGGAGATTCCTTGGGCGCAAGTCGACATGCAAATTCTACTCAAAACAGATGGTTTGCCAACTTATCATTTAGCCAATGTAGTCGATGACCATTTAATGGAAATCACCCATGTGATTCGTGGTGAAGAATGGATTCCATCTGCACCAAAACACCAGTTGCTCTACCAATATTTTGGTTGGGACATGCCAACGTTGTGCCATATGCCATTGTTGCGTAACCCAGACAAGTCAAAATTGTCTAAACGTAAAAATCCAACCTCAATCAACTACTACAAAGACATCGGTGTGCTACCTGAAGCCTTACTGAACTATTTAGGCCGTATGGGTTGGTCAATGCCAGATGAAAGAGAGAAATTCTCTTTGGCTGAAATGATTGAACACTTTGATATCCAGCGTGTGTCTTTGGGTGGTCCAATTTTTGATGTTGAAAAATTAAACTGGCTAAATGGACAATGGATTAAGGCACTCAGCCCTGCTGAACTGTTAAATACACTTCTGACGTGGAAATCTGATCGCCAAACGCTAGAAGATATTGCTGCTGCCATTCAGCCACGTATTAACTTACTGTCTGAAGCGGTAAATTGGGCTGGTTTTTACTTCAACCAATTCCCAACATTGACCAAAGAACAATTTGACAGCAAAAAGCTGACTGAAGAACAAGTTCGTCAAAGTTTACAATTTGCAATTTGGCGTTTAGAAAGCTTATTTACATGGAACAACGATACTGTGAGCCAAACCTTGATGGATTTGGCGAATCAAATGGAAATCAAACTCCGTGATTTCATGCCAGCATTCTTTATCGCAATTGCAGGTTCAACATCATCTACTCCTGTGATGCAATCGATGGTCACCATTGGCCCTGATTTAACCTTTGCCCGTTTACGTCATGCACTTGAAATCGTGGGCGGTCCGAGCAAAAAAGAAGCAAAAGTTTGGGAAAAACTGAACGAAAGCATCAAATTGCCGAAAAATGATGCAGTTGATGAAGCTTAATTAAATTTTCTGTTGACGTGTGAGTGCAATATCCCTAATATTGCGCTCACACAGACTGGGGGTTATAGCTCAGTTGGTAGAGCGCTACAATGGCATTGTAGAGGTCAGGAGTTCGATCCTCCTTGACTCCACCAAAAGTTTTACCTGTGTTGCCTCACTTGTCCCTATCGTCTAGAGGCCTAGGACATCGCCCTTTCACGGCGGTAACCGGGGTTCGAATCCCCGTAGGGACGCCATATTCAAGATGGCGACATCTTTGTAAAAAACCCAAGCATAGTGACTTGGGTTTTTTATTGTCTAAATTTTGATTTAAGCTGCAATTCAGTCTTTTTTGCATTCTAAAATAGAACGATTAGAATATGCTTAGATTATAAATGTGGAGCCACCATGCAATACCAATGCCCAAAGTGCCAAAGTCGAAAAATCTTGCCTGTTACCCACGGGAATACACCTGCTGTACGTCCTGTTGTTCCAAAAAGCTTGGTATTTTTGATTCCGTTACTTTTTATTTTGTTGTTATTGGTTGTCATTAGTATTGTGATGTGGATTTTCAGCAACGGCGCAGGTCAAACATTGCAAATTGCAACCGTCGTGATCTTCATTGCAGCTGTGATTGCAGGGGTAATGTTTTGGCGTGATCTGCCCGATTTTAAAATATCAATGCAATCATTTATGCAAGCCAATAAAAGCTGGAAGTGCCGTGACTGCAATCATGAGTGGCAAATCTAATCCTTCAGCTTTGCCTCATGTTCAAATTAAACCATTCACCTTAATGTGAATGGTTTTTTGCTTCATCTGTATGTGTTTCATCAGCGTTACTGTAATCATTCCCATCTGATTCATTATGCGAGTGTACCATACACTCATTATCTTCAATTTGTAGCGTCATCTCAGTAATCCCATGTTGATGGCTAAGCATTTCCATAACATGTTGATACAGTTGATTTCGATCCGCTTCTGGTGCAAATAAATGTACTGTCAGATGCACATTTTTAGATGTAATGGCCCAAACCTTAAGTTGATGAATACTTTCTACACCTTTAACGGATAAAAGATCATTACGTAATTTTTCAATATCAATTTCCTCAGGCACACCTTCCAGTAAAATATTGATACTTTGTTTTAGCAAAATCCATGTTCTTGGTAAGACCCAAAAGCCGATGAGTACAGCAATAATCGTATCCACCCACATCCAGCCAGTGAAATAAATAATTGCGCCCCCGATGATCACCCCCACAGAACCCAGTGCATCACTCAATACTTCCAGATAAGCACCTTTTATATTAAGGCTTTCCTTTGAACTGGAGAATAAAATCTTCATTGAAATAAGGTTAATCACCAACCCAACAACCGCCACAATCATCATACCGACACTCTGAATTTCAGGGGGTTGGCTAAAACGCCGATACGCCTCGTAGAGAATATAAATTGCAACGACAAACAGCATCATGGCATTAAACAGTGCTGCTAAAATTTCAAAACGCTGATAGCCAAAAGTCCGTTTATCATCTGCGGGTAATTTACCAATTTTGATGGCAACCAATGCAATTGCCAATGCTGCTGCATCAGTAAACATATGTGCTGCATCGGACAACAAAGCCAAGCTTTGTGTTATGAAACCGGCAATCACTTCAACAATTAAAAAGGTACTGGTTAATGCCAATGCAAAAGTTAGTTTTTTTACATTTCCTTCTGTGACGACAGCATGACTATGATCATGCCCTTGTTGTTCACTCATGTTCATACCTCTGATTTTGTTTTATCAAAATATTGAATATTCTTTCTATTTACTATTGATAATAATAATTATTATCAATAGTAAAATTCTTCTATATAATGGCGACTCTATTTTCCACAGTTAAAATACCCCTGTTAATGGAATATCGACAATGAAAAAATACCTCTACCTTTCTGTACTTCTTTGCTCTTATAGTTATGCGCATGAACCCTATGTTGCACCTCTGGGCTATAACACCACAAATACACAAATCCCAGTGATTGCATCCTATGCTGAAGAAGCACTGAATGCAGAACATGCCATGAAACAAACCGCTCTCAACGTAATTCAACCAGATCAGAGCAAGTTACAAGTTGAAGCTGCAAGCACATTAAAATCGGCGACGGTGTTTGACTTAGCCTTACCACAAGCTGGGACCTATCTCATCTTCAGTAAAGCGTCTTTCCCACTCAAATATGTCCAACATAATAAAGAATGGAAAATGCTTTTTGATGTACCTGCTGAAAAAGCAGGTAAGATCGCTGAACGCGAATATGTGATTCCTGCTGACTTTAAGAAACCACCTGTACCGATCACCATTAACCGAGAATGGTCAATCCAAAGCTATATTTCTAAAGAAAGAACTTCACCAGCCCAAAACAACACTGATGCAGCAATACAAGTTGAATTTAAAACACATCCCAACAGCATTACTGCACAGCAACCTGTGCAAATCTTGATTAAAAAATCAGGACAAGCGCTCAAAAATGCTGAACTACTTATCCGGGCTCAAGGGCAAACCGATAAACAAGCACAAAAAGTTCCAGTTGCTCAAGATGGTTCAGCGACAGTCACTTTTCCTTATTCAGGGCAATATCTGGTTGAAGTCAGTGAAGCATTTAACAAAACCATTCAACCTGTGAATCAAAATTACACCATCATCAGTCTAGGTGTATTGCCTACCAGTTAGTAATAAACTGCAAATAGAGTTTCAATACCTCACCGTTCTAAGCGAAGAACGGTGAGGTTATTTTTAAATTAACGATCAAGCATCAGTTTGTGCTTTAACTTTACGTTCATTCATCCAGCGATAAATCACCGGTAAAATCACCAAAGTCAATAAGGTGGATGACATGATGCCGCCAATCACGACAGTTGCCAGTGGCCGCTGAACTTCAGCGCCTGTCCCCGTAGCCAGTGCCATCGGCACAAAACCTAACGATGCTACACAAGCAGTCATCAATACAGGTCTTAATCGTAAAATTGCACCTTGCCATGTGGCCTGATAAATATCGAGTTGTTGACGTAATTCCTTGATAAAGGTCAACATCACCAAACCATTTAATACCGCTACACCCGAGAGCGCGATAAAGCCAACACCTGCAGACATCGACAATGGTATACCCCGAAGCCACAGTGCAATCAAACCACCACACAACGCAAATGGCACACCTGTAAACACCAACAAACTTTCCTTAAAGTTATGGAAAACGGCCATTAACAGCACAAAAATAGTCATCAGTGCCAGTGGAACGACCAGTTGCATACGGGCTTTCGCAGAGGTTAGGTTTTCAAACTGTCCACCATAGCTCAACCAATAACCCGCTGGCATTTGCTCTTTTGCCAGAGTCGATTGTAATTCGGTGACAAATGAGCCCAAATCACGCCCTTCAACATTGGCTGTCACGACTACACGACGTTTACCATTTTCACGACTGACCTGATTAATACCCAAGATATTTTCAACTTTAGCCACATCCTGAAGTTGGATTAGACCACCGTTTGGTGTTTGAATAGGTAAAACGGCCAAATGCTCAGGTGTACGTTGAGCATCATCCAGACGAATCACAAAGTCGAAACGGCGGTCACCTTGTAGTATTTGCCCAACATTCTGACCACCAACGCTAGTCGCCACCAAGTCTTGAATCGCCCTCACTGACAAACCATACTGCGCTGCCGCAGCTTTGTTCACTTCAACATTTAAAAGCGGTAGGCCTGAAGTCTGTTCCACATTGACGGCGGTTGCGCCAATAATACCTTTGATTTGTTGTGCAATTTTAGTGGCTTGTTGATTCAACACCTCCATATCATCGCCAAAAATCTTGATTCCCACATCGCTTCGTACACCAGAAATCAATTCGTTGAAACGAAGCTCAATCGGTTGAGAAAATTCACTATTATTTCCAGGTAATGTACCAAGAAATACAATCATACGTTGACGTAGCTCATCAATTGTTTGCTTTGGATTCTTCCATTCATCACGTGGCTTTAACAGCACCACAGCATCGGAAATATTAGGCGGCATGACATCTGTTGCCACCTCTGCCGTCCCTGTACGGGCAAATATAGCTTTGATTTCTGGAAACGCTTTGAGCAATAACTTTTCAGTATTCTCCTGCATACGTAAAGACTGCTCTAGGCCAGTACTTGGCGAACGCATTTGTTGCACTGCAAAATCGCCCTCACTCAAGGTGGGTGCAAACTCACTACCAATTTGTGTGGCAAGCACGCCCGTTAAAAACAGAATACTCACCGCAAGGGTGACGACTAACATTCGGAAGTTATAGGCTAAATTGAGTAGCTTTTCATATTTTTGCTTTAACCACAGCATCCAGCGACTTTCTGTTTCTTTAACTTCACCATTAACAAATAAAGCCACTGCAGCAGGAACAAAAGTAACTGAAAGAATGATTGCACCCACCAGTGCCAATACCACTGTCATAGCCATCGGGTGAAAAAGCTTTGCTTCAACACCAGACAAGGCGAAAATAGGTAAGTACACCACCAAAATAATTAATTGACCAAAGATTAAAGGGCGACGTGCCTGTTTAGCCGCAAGAAAAACTTCTTTAAAACGCTCTGCCCGTGAAAGTAATCTGCCTTTTGCATGTTGTGCCTCTGCCAGTCGCCGAATACAGTTTTCAACAATAACGACCGCACCATCTACAATGATCCCGAAATCCAGTGCGCCTAAGCTCATTAGATTGGCACTAATTTTCTGCTCAGCCATACCCGCCAAAGTAAATAGCATCGATAATGGAATCACACATGCAGTAATCAACGCTGCACGGAAATTACCAAGAAATAGGAACAGAATAACAATAACCAGAATCGCCCCTTCTACAAGGTTCTTCTGTACTGTACTAATCGCACGCTCAACCAAAGCTGTCCGGTCATATACGGTTTGAATCACAATACCTTTCGGTAAAGATTGCTGAACTTCCTTGATTTTGGCATCCACTGATTTCGCCACAGTACGGCTATTTTCACCCATCATCATCATGGCGATACCAAGTACAGTTTCCTCGCCATTGTAAGTTGCACCACCTGTACGTAAATCATGTCCAATCGATACAGTCGCTACATCTGCAACTCGGATCGGAAAACCATTTTTATTGCCTATACTTACATTTTGAATATCTTCAATATTGTTCAAGGTTCCCGGAACACGTACTGTCAATTGCTGCCCATTGGTTTCAATAAAACCAGCACCACGGTTTTCATTGTTTCCAGTTAAAGCATTTTGTAGGTCACTGACAGGGATTTGTAATTGTTGCAAACGATTTAAATCAGGCGTGACCACATAAGTTTTATTAAAGCCACCAATCGAGTTGACCTCTGCAACACCAGGAACACGTTGTAACTGCGGTCGTACAATCCAGTCCTGAATTTCACGTAAATCCATCGCTGTATAGGGCGTACCATCAGGTTTTTTTGCATTCGGCTCTGCCTTGATCACCCACTGATAAATCTCACCCAATCCTGTCGATACAGGAGACATTGTCGGTGCAATATCATCTGGCAGTTCGGTTTGGGCTTCTTGTAAGCGTTGATTAATCTGTTGTCGTGCCCAATAAATATCCGTCCCATCTTTAAAAATAATGGTCACTTGGGATAAACCATAACGGGAAATGGAACGAGTCAACTCTAGCTTGGGTAAACCTGCCATCGCAGTTTCAATAGGATAGGTAATCCTTTGCTCAACTTCTAATGCGGTAAAACCAGCAGCTTGTGTGTTCACTTGTACTTGGGTATTGGTGATATCGGGTACAGCATCAATTGGTAATTTTTGATAGCCGTAAATCCCCACGCCAATCCACGCCACAATAAACAGCATAACCCAAATGGCATTTTTAATCGAAAATTGAATCAGTCGATCAAACACCCCTTCAGGTTGAGGTAATGCTGAATCCGCATCTCTGTCTAACTTAGAATCAGAAGAATCATTAATGCCCATGGCTCGCCTCTCCTTTTTCCAATTCAGATTTCAGCAAGAAGCTACCCTGACCAGCATATTGCTGGCCTTGGGTCAGACCAGTTTTCACTTCAACCCACAGACCATCTCCTGACACCTGACCCAACACAACAGGCTGCGCAGTAAACTCGATTTTCTTATCATGTTCGCTGGAAATAAACACTACGTCTTTTCCTTCAACTTTCTGTATAGCACTTTTGAGTACACGCAATGCTTGAGAAATGCCTTGCTGTTGTAGTTGAACGTTGACCATCAAATTCGGACGCAATTCAGCCGCATTCGACAACACTTTGGCACGGACTTGTAAACGTCCTGTCTGCACATCAGCTTCACTGTTTAAACTTTGAATCTGTGCTTTAAACATATTCCCCGTCTGCAGTGACTTAAATTCAAGCTGTTGATTTGGAGCAATCGCTGAAAACTCTGAACTTGGTACAATAAATTCAAGCCATAGCTGATCCAGTTGATCAATGATAAATAGCTGGCTAGCAAGCTGCACATTTTCACCCATAACCAAGTCTTTTTTACTGATAATGCCTGCAATTGGTGCTGTGATAACATAACGACCATTACTGCTTGATGAGGCACCAAAAGCAGATAAACGTGATCTGGTGGCTTGCACCTGAATCTGTGCTTGTTTGTAGGCATTATAAGCCCGTTGATAATCCTGCTTGGCAGAAATACCTTGTGACCATAACTGGCGCTCTCGTTCATAGTCCTGACGTGCCAGCTCTAGACTTGTCTGTGCAACCTGTAAGTTTGCCTGCTGATCGACCAAATCAGGCACTACTATAGTGGCCAGCGCTTGCCCTTTTTGCACACGCTGTCCCAATTCAACATTCACGGCAACTACCTGCCCACTAAATGCAGGTGATACATGTGCTTGACGATCTGTATTGACTGTGACTTTTGCAGGATAAGAAGCTGATTTGGTAACAGTACCCATCTCTACTTTAGCTAGTTTAATCCCTTGTTCTGTGATCTGCTGAGCAGTCAAACTAATGGCTTCAGCATTCTCTTTCTCGCCACCCTCTTCTTCACTGTGCTTCGCTTCTTCGGAACCATCTTTGGTGGTTCCCTTAGCATTTTCATCATGTGAATGTCCTTCTTCAGCATGCTCTGCTTCTTTCTCGCCACCTTCTTTGCTCGTGCCTTTTTTGGTTGAAAAGAACAATCCCATGGCAATAAGAGCAGTCATTACAAGCGTAATGATGATCAGTAGGCGTTGAGAAATTTTGCCTTTCTGAAGTTTAAAAGATTTAAATTGATTCAGCATATTAATTTCCCCCGCCCACAATTGGTAAAGCTTGTGTGTCCTGCCATAAACTCTGATTGATCTGCGCTAAAGCATCTTTTGCCATGATTTGACTTGGTTCAATACCGAGGCTCAAACTTTCCGCTTCAATGGCACGTTGCCAGCCATCTTTCAATAATTGCACTTTTCTCAAACGCACTTCTTGCAACTGTAATGTTGCGAGTTGCACATCGTTAACGGCAAATTTACCAACAGTAAACCCCTGCAAAGTTTTACGTTGAACCTGAGCTGCAAGCGGAATCTGAGACTCATCGACTGCTTTAAACTGTACTTCCAGTCCTTGCAATTCAGTCAATAATGTTCCCACCTGCAAAGCATTTTGGCGGAGATAAAACTCCTGTTGTCTACTAAGTAAATCCTGCTTTGCTTGCGCAATTTGCACACCGTATTGCTGGCGGTTGAAAATATTCAATGGGATAGAGACCCCCACAACTAAAGCATTGTCAGTCGAGGTTTCAGGTGATCGAGTACGATTCACGCCTAAATTCACAGTCGGATTAGGCCGTGCCGAAGCTTTTAATTGCGCCACTGTCGCTTTTGCTTGCAACACCTGTAACTGACGTGATTTTTCAAAAAGATTGTCCGCGAGATATTCTTGTACCTGTTGGTGTGTCGAAGACGGCCATAAAGATTGAGGATTTAAACCGATACGAATCGATTTATCAGCATCGCCCCAAAGGTTGGACAATTGCTGCTTGGCAACTTGCACCTGCAAATCGGCTTGACGATATAAGCGAGCATTTTCTGCATGACTCAGTCTGGCACGATCTACATCAACCTGCGCGACACTCCCCGCTTGATAGCGCTTCTGAATCGCATTCAGATTTTCTTCACTGACGTTGAGCTGCTCTTGGACCACGTTGCGTTCTAATTCAAAAATCGCCAGCTGTGACCATTGGTATTTCACAGCCAATTCAAGTTGAGCCTGATAAATTCGCTGATTTAAGTCACTTTGATCTTTTGAAAGTTGTGCCAACCTCTGTGCTGACTTACGTTCACCAAAAATATCCAATCGTTGAGAAACACCAATTGAAAGCTCTTGATCTTGATTGGAACCAAAACCCGTTTGCGATACGGATAACTCTGGATTTGTCCACAGTTTTGCTTGTTTAATGTTCGCTGTTGCAATTTGCTGCTGCGTTTGCCAGACCTTCTGCGTCTGCTGATATTGCTCAGTTTTTGCAATTGCCTGTTGTAACGTTAATGCTTGAGATGTGTTGTCTGCCCAAGTAACAGATGACATCACACTGAACATCAGTGCACCGAGCAAAGACGGCCTAAAACCGAATGCAGTTTTTTGTACTAAATTACGTATTACTTTTGACATGAAAATGCCCCACTAAATTAAACCATTAGCGGTGGGCAAGATTTTCGGCTACCCCACCTTATAGCGGGGATGAAAGAGGGGGAGGATTGGGCAAATATAGATCAGGGGACTGATACAAATTATTCCAGCCAATAAAGATAGATTCAGGATAGCCTACAAATTTAGGCTGTGCTGTGTGTTGCTGATTATCAACCACAATGAAATGCGCAAAAGAAGGCAAATGATCACGATGATCATCATTTATATGATTGAGGAAATCATTGGAACGCACATCTTGGTGTGCTGGTAATTGTTTTGATACTGACTGATCAGAAATCGGTTTATCTATCCCATATATATCTAACAGCTGCGGATGTTGCTGTTGATCCTGGGTACAATCAGGCGCATTATGGTGTCCAAAATGCTGACTAATTATACGTTGTGATGGAAGCTTAGTGCTTTCATGATCACAAAAAGCCGCCGCTACATTCCAAAGACTTTGGAACATAAACAAACTAAGCAAGACTGTGATGAAAACACTTGAGCGTTTCACAGATTCTATCCGAAATCCAAAACAACCTAAATATAGCAAGTTTTCTTCATGTAATAAAATTACAGTGAGTAATTTTATGCTTTAAATAGAATTGATAATTTGTTAAATAATGTGTTTTTTAACAAATATGTAAAAATCGCAATTGACAAATTACATTTAACTATTTGCAAACTCTAAAAAATCAGCTAGATTAATTATATCTAATCATTTTTTTGTGATTAGCAGTCTCTTTTACTTTGTTAATGGATTAGCAAGGAGGTTGTATATGTTGGTACATATTTTTAACCGTTTTTTAGGAGATTCAACATCTCGTCGGGCATTCGAACAGAATGCTTCTGAAGCTGCTCTCGAAAAGGCTCAAGCACATGATTTTGAAGACAAAAATCTAAGCTTAGATGAAATCGCAAATCGTAATGCAATGTGGTGCTATTTAAGGGCTGCTTTACGTGGAGATCAAGAAGCTCAGTATAAAATGGGTCTCAGCTACTTGAATGGACAACTTGGTTTAGACCGAAGTTATAGCCATGCAGAAAAATGGCTTGAACAAGCTGCTCACCAAGGTCATACCCCAGCCAAAGAACAATTAAAAAAAGCATATGATGAACTTGCTTTTTCTTAAAGTAGGTTAAATATATTGTATATATCCTCCTTATAAACAGAGTTGTAAAGCAGCTCTGTTTACTTAAAAATATATTTAATTTTCAAGTAAATTCACTTGATTATATTTTATGCAATAGATTTGTTTTTTTGCTTTCAAAACTCAGTTATATATGGTAAAAATCACGAAATAAGTAAAAATATAATAGAGTATTTACTCTAAAAATATTTTATAAATTCAGCCACTTAATGCTAGTATTTTTATTTTTTTTGTATATTATTGCCTTCCAACAAAAGTGATCATCTTTTAAACAAAGATCCAATCACCCGAAACAAAAAAATACAGCATCTGTTCATGTCGGTAGGCTCAGGAAAATAGCTATGAATCAAAAATTAGAGCAACTTTTTCAAAAAAAGGTTCAAGGTAAAATTGCACTCATCACAGGTGCCTCTAGTGGCATTGGTTTAACAGTTGCAAAAAAGCTTGCAGCAGCAGGTGCGCATGTACTTTTAGTCTCTCGTACTGAAGAAACACTGAAAGAGGTTCAAGCTGAAATTCAAGCTGAAGGTGGTCGAGCTGATATTTTCCCTTGTGATTTAAATGACATGAACGCAATTGATGAAGTATCTAAACAGATCGTTGCTTCTGTTGATCATATTGATATTTTGATTAATAACGCTGGCCGTTCGATTCGGCGCGCTGTGCATGAGTCTGTTGATCGTTTCCATGATTTTGAACGTACTATGCAACTCAATTACTTTGGTGCAGTTCGTTTAGTATTGAATATTTTGCCAGAAATGATGGTTCGTAAAGACGGCCACATCATTAATATCAGTTCAATTGGTGTATTGGCAAATGCAACTCGCTTCTCCGCTTATGTTGCATCAAAAGCCGCATTGGATGCATTTAGCCGCTGCTTATCAGCGGAAGTACATTCACATAAAATTGCCATTACTTCAGTCTATATGCCTTTAGTACGCACCCCGATGATTGCACCAACTAAGATCTATAAATATGTACCAACACTCTCGCCAGAACAAGCCGCTGATTTAGTTGCATATGCAATTGTAAAACGTCCTAAGAAAGTTGCTACAAATTTAGGTCGTTTAGCCTCTATTACTTACTCAATTGCACCTGGAATCAATAACAAATTAATGTCAATTGGCTTCAATCTGTTCCCAAGCTCAACTGCATCTGTCGGTGAGCAACAAAAATTGAACCTTGTTCAAAGAGCATATGCTCGTTTGTTCCCAGGTGAGCATTGGTAAGTTTAAGAGCTAATAGAAAGTTTACGTTTGAGTAGACTTTCTAGCCAATCAATAAAGAATTGAAAATATACTGGTCGATATTTCCTTTCTAAAAAAAGAAAATTGATTGGTATTTTTAAGCATGATTCTTGCTCAAATATTTTAGTTAATCTTTTGCTTTCTATAAAAGGAATTGCATCAAATGCTGGAATCTGAATAACCCCCAATCCTTGCAACCCCGCATGTAAATAACTTTCTGTATCCTCAACTAAAAGTTGGTAAGGAAGTTTTATCTGAGTATCTTCAAATACTAGACTTGCAAAATCTGAATCCATATTTTTCATTTGATAACCAATCATAATATGGTGATTTGAATGCCCTATTTCTAAATTGCTAGTCAATTTACGCAAATATTCTGGAGAGGCAAGTGTATATAAATCAACTTTTGTAATTGGTCTCACAATTAAATTTTCATTCGTCACATTTCCAACACGAACCACACAATCTAGTCGCTGTTCGATTAAATCTGAATAATGATCGTGACTATGAATTGAAATTTTAATATTTGGATACTTCTCATAAAATTCATGCAAATAAGGGATCAGATATCCTGTGGCTATTCTTAACGGTAATCCAATTTTGATTTGACCCGTATACTCACGGTTTTTTAATTTGAATTTATCCAACCCTTCAGCCTGAAGAATCAGTTGTTTAACCTCTTGAAAAAATTGAGCCCCTTCATTGGTTAAATTGACCTTTCGTGTTGTTCGATTAAATAACAATACTTGATATTCTGTTTCTAAGCCTTTTATTGCATAGGTAATTGTTGAACGTGGTAAATC
The DNA here is from genome assembly GCF_048551735.1 of Acinetobacter legionensis. Classification (NCBI taxonomy): domain Bacteria; kingdom Pseudomonadati; phylum Pseudomonadota; class Gammaproteobacteria; order Moraxellales; family Moraxellaceae; genus Acinetobacter; species Acinetobacter legionensis. Next base: position 88,864 of record NZ_JBIMBV010000001.1, on the reverse strand, counting down.
CAGCGCTTTAGCAACCTGAGCAAATGAATGCTTTTCCGCAACTAAGCAAAAAATTTTGAGACGTTCAATTTTATCCATCTATTATTCAATTTTTTCAAACAATCTATTCGATTATAATCACTATCTAGAATAAAAAATAGCATTTAACATTCCATCATCACTTATCAAGATAGGAAAATAAAAATGAAACAGCATAGTTTAAAAGATAAAACCGTCATTATTACAGGTGGAGCAAAAAATTTAGGTGGTCTGATCGCACGTAAGTTTGCAGAACAAGGTGCAAATCTTGTCATTCACTATAACAGCTTAGAAACCCAAAAAGATGCAGAAGAAACACTCAAAGCCATTGAACAATTAGGTGTTAATGCAACTTTGATACAAGCAGACCTCTCCAATATTCAAAATATCGAAACATTGTTCATCAAAGCCAAAGAAATCTTCGGTGGCGTCGATATTGCGATTAATACCGTAGGGCGAGTACTTAAAAAACCGTTGATTGAAACAACTGAACAAGAGTTTGATTCAATGAATGACATTAACAATAAAATTGCCTATTTCTTCATCCAATCTGCGGGTAAACATCTTAATAATGGTGGAAAAATTTGTTCTATCGTGACCAGTCTTTTAGCAGCCTACACAGGATTGTATTCAACCTATGAAGGCTTAAAAGCGCCTGTTGAGCACTATACCCGTGCAGCATCGAAAGAGTATGGCGATCGTGGTATTTCCGTCACGGCTGTTGCACCGGGTCCAATGGATACGCCATTTTTTTATGGTCAAGAAGCGCCTGAAGCAGTGGCCTATCATAAATCTGCATCTGCACTAGGTGGTTTAACCAAGATTGAAGATATTGAGCCTTTAGTACGCTTTTTGGTAACAGAGGGTTGGTGGATTACTGGTCAGACTATTTTTGCCAATGGCGGTTATACAACACGATAATATTGAATGCCCATTTATTGAAATGGGCATTTTTATCGCTAGATCTAATGATTCTGGCTCACCCATTTAGCAGTCAACTCAATGGTCTGCTTAAGATTGGTTTCTGGTATTTTCCATTTTTGATTTAATGTTAAAAACTGATCTATATTTAATTGCTCAGTTCGGATGAAATCCAACATCTCAGCAGATAGATCTAGCTTTTGAGCAAGCCACTTCCATTTTAAAATCAATTTTAAAATGTTCAGCGAGACGAAGTATTGCGGTGCTTTTAGATTTAATCTGTGAGCCGCATTGTGAATAAGAGTTTGTAAAGAAATCTGAGTAGGATTGGCAATCAATATATCTTGATAAATTGTAAGTTGATCCTGTGATGCGTTGCATATCGCATTGACCAACATTGTCACAGAAACCAAAGGTAAATAATGCTGAGGAGTTGCAGGAATAGCGGTCAACTTCCCCTGTTTAAGCTGGGTAATCAGATGAGCAATCGGTTGATTTTCAGCAATCTCACCAGAGTCTTCATCCCCTAACACTGTTGCAGGGTGGATCACTGTCCAGTCAATTTTCAACTGTTGAGCATATTTCACCCAAGTAAAATGAGCTTCAATTTTAGAAGCCTCGTAAGCACCCAGTTGTTGGTACACCCGTTTCCAATTTGTTTTCTCAATATTTTCCAAACAGACTCCAACATCTTGTAAGTGCTGAGTGAGTGTTAACATATAGCCAGAAAGATGAATTGCACGTTTCAATTGGCAATGTTCGTTTACGCATTCAAGCAAATTGATTAATCCCTTAACATTGACTTCTCTTGCCTGTTGAGTCGAAAGATTCCATGCAAATAAGGCACTGGTATTAAATAAATAATTCACCTTAGCAAGCCCTTGCCAATCTTCAGCTGAAATACCTAATGCAGGTAAAGTAACATCACCTTGTATACAGAATAATTTTTGATGACTTATTTCTTGTTTTTCTAGCCAATTTCTCAAATTTGACTCTTGCTGATCAAGGTTACGACACAAGGCAAAAACTTGATCATTGCTTTGAAGTAATCGTGCAACAAGAAATTTACCAATAAACCCTGTTGCACCAACCACCAAGGCAATTTTTTCTACGCTTTGATTCTTTTGCATCACTTTATACACCCTTTATATGTTCACACTTAAGCTAAAGGATGGAGTACACTCCACAGTCAAGTATTTCTTGCAAATACATAAAATTTGGAGCAAGTGATGTTAATCGGTGAATTATCAGAGCAATTAAATCTCAGTCGGGATACGATTCGTTTTTATGAAAAGCTTGATCTTATCCGCCCCTTGACACGAAATAATGGTTATAAGGATTATTCAAAACAAGACTTACAGCAATTACAACTGATTCAGGTCGCTAAAAATTTAGGCTTTACTTTGGCTGAAATTAAACAGATTTTAGACTTGGTCAACGTCAATGAAATTCCAGCAGAACAATTTCATATGATTTTAAAAGACAAACTCAATGTCATTCGTGAAAAAATTATCCAATTACAGAATATTCAGAACCTACTTGAAAATCTTGTGGTTGGGGAAGCATGTCCATTTAAAAAAGATTGTGATCTTTCCGCAATTGTCTAATCCATAAAAAAACCGCCTAACGGCGGTTTCTTTATTGAGAAATTATAGCTTATTTAGACCCTTTAATCCCTGCTTGTAATAACAATGCACCTAAACCACCAATTTTGTTCTCTTGAGGTTTAGTTGCTTGTGGTTTCTTGTCATGACGTGGTGCTTTGTCTTTATTATCATGGTTTGGACGACCTTGCTGTGGACGTTTACCCTGAGGCTTACGCTCACCACGTTGGTCATTGTTATTGAACTCACGCTTTTGACGTGGTGCTTTAGCTGGTGCTTCTGAACCTTCTGGGCGCATCGATAAATTCACACGATTTCGCTCAGCATCTACAGTCAACACACGTACTTGTACGATTTGCCCTGGTTTCACAACTTTATGTGGATCAGAAACAAATTCATTGGCAAGCTCTGAAATATGTATTAGACCATCTTGATGCACACCAACATCGACGAATGCACCGAAGTTAGTCACATTGGTAATCACGCCCTCAAGCTGCATCCCTTCAGTCAATTGACTGACTTCAGTGATATCTTCACGGAATTTTGCTGTACGGAATTCTGGACGAGGGTCACGACCCGGTTTTTCCAACTCGCTTAACACATCTTGAATCGTCGGTAGACCAAATTTGTCGTCGGCAAAATCTTCTGCTTTCACTTGACGAATAATTTCAGTATTACCAATGATATCTTTCACTGTAGTCGCTTTTGCTTCAACAATCTTGTTGACCAAACCATACGATTCAGGGTGAACAGAGGAAGCATCTAGAGGTTCTGAGCCATCTTGAATACGTAAGAAACCCGCAGCTTGCTCAAACGTGCGCTCACCTAAACGTGGTACATTTTTCAATGCTTGACGATTATCAAAACGACCATTTTCTTTCCGGTAATCTACAATTTGCTGTGCAATGGCTTTATTTAAACCTGCGATATAGCCCAAGATTGCTGGAGAGGCCGTATTTACATCTACACCTACCGCATTCACACAATCTTCAACAACAGCATCCAGTGTTTTTGCCAAATTGGTTTGATTCACATCATGCTGATATTGACCTACACCGATAGATTTAGGGTCAATTTTAACCAGTTCAGCCAATGGATCTTGTAAACGGCGGGCAATTGAAACAGCACCACGAATCGCAACATCAAGCTCAGGCAGTTCAGCAGAAGCCAATTCTGATGCTGAATAAACAGATGCGCCCGCTTCACTTACTGAAACACGCGTTAATGTAAGATCCGCATTTGCAGCCATCATTTCTGCAACAACAGCTTCAGTTTCACGACTCGCAGTACCATTGCCAATCGCAATTAAATCGACATTAAATTCACGACAAAGACGTGCAAGTTCAGCAATCGAGCCAGCTTTATCTTCTTTTGGTGCAAATGGGTAAATCGTGCTATGTGCAAGCACATCACCTGAATCAGAAACAACCGCCAGTTTTACCCCTGTACGAATACCAGGGTCAACACCTAAAGTTGTACGTGAACCAGCAGGAGCAGAGAGCAATAAATGACGTAAGTTTTCTGCAAACACGTCCATTGCTTCTGATTCAGCTACAAGGCGTTTTTCAGTCAACAAAGAATGTTCAATCGTTGGGCGAATTTTACCTAACCAAAACAGTTTTGCGATTTGCTTTAAGAAATCTTGACGTGCTCGTGGTTGAACACTTTCAAGCGCGTATTCAGTTTCAATACGTGCAAGTGGTGCATGATCATCACCATCAACTTTAAGACCCAATACATTTTCTTGGCGGCCGCGTAGCATTGCCAATAAACGGTGTGAAGGAACTTTATTTAAATTTTCAGAGAAATCAAAGTAATCACGGAATTTCTTACCGACTTCTTTTTTCTCATCAGATGCCACCAAACTTTTTAACACTGCTGTTTTGGCAAATGTTGATTTAAGTTCTGTGGTTAATGAAATATTTTGTGCCCAGTCATCAATGATGATGTGTTGAATCGCGTCTAATTGACTTTCAACATCTGGGTATTCTTCATGGCTAAAACCAGCCAAAGCTTCAGTCGGATCAATTTGCTCTGCAATAATTTTCTCAGCAAACTCCCCTAATCCCGCTTCTCTAGCTTTAAATGATTTACTGGTACGTTTTGGACGATACGGTGCGTAAAGTTCTTCTAATGCATTTTTTGTTTCAGCGGCATTTACCCGAGCAAGTAAGTCATCAGAGAGCTTATTTTGTTCTTTTAATGATTCGATTACTTTTTCACGGCGTTCAAATAAATCACGTAGATAAACAAGGCGTGTATCAAGTTGGCGTAATTGGATGTCGTCTAAGCCTTGCGTTACTTCTTTACGGTAACGTGCAATAAATGGAACACTAGAGCCTTCATCTATCAGTTTAATGGCAGCTTCTACTTGGTTTGGACGTACGGCAAGTTCACTTGCCAACTGCTGAACTAAGTCAGTCATCGTGTTTAATTCCACAAGGATAAGGACTAAAAGTTAGTGATTATAAAGACCAAGACCATAAAATCCACAATTGTTTTGCAAATTAGCAGTGAAAAAAGTGATAAAAGATCATTTTTCTTGAGTTTTTACAGTGCAATCGTGTATTTCATCCTGCTTAGCTGTATTTAAATTGCTTTGTAAAATAATTTTTCCAACGTCCCACTGCGCACCTTTACGTTGCCCACCGCCATGTGAATTGAAATATTTTAAATAGCATTGCTGATAGCCCTGTTTATTGAGTCGTTCTTGCACCCATATCGGTGGCGCTTCCATATACATGATTTCTTTCAGTAAAAATGCAGAATAGCGCCGTTCTTTGAGTCGAAAGTTGCCTTGCATATCCGTTTGGGCTTCACCGACCTGGACTAGAGCAATTGGTTGGTCAAATTCGTCAATCACTTGTCCTAAGATTTCAGGTCTGGAAAGTCGGCTAATACATGCACTTAAAATAAAACATATTGCCAAAATACATAAAACTTTCATTTGCATATGGTATATCTTTTTATTTATAAACATAGAATCATCTCAATTCGTTATAGATGTTGTTTTTTGGTTTCAAAACAGCCTGAAAATTGTATTTTTGAGCAATTTGATACATAGTCTTAACAAGAGCTTAGGCAGTATACTGAGATTGACGAATATTTATAATTTACAACATTAAGGGAGTACATCATGAGTTTGGTTGTACCTGCTGAAAATACAGATATCGTACAAAACGAAACTGACCGTGTCGAACGCATTTTAGTGGTCGATGATGATGTGCGTTTACGTACCCTTTTACAGCGTTTCCTTGAAGATAAAGGCTTTGTGGTAAAAACGGCCCACGACGCAACGCAGATGGATCGCCTATTACAACGTGAGTTATTCTCACTCATCGTTTTAGACTTTATGCTTCCTGTAGAAGATGGTTTAAGTATTTGTAGACGTTTACGCTCATCAAATATAGATACACCTGTCATCATGCTCACTGCACGAGGCAGTGACTCTGACCGTATTGCTGGTTTAGAAGCTGGTGCGGATGATTATTTGCCAAAACCATTTAATCCAAATGAGTTATTAGCACGTATTCGTGCTGTACTGCGTCGTCAGGTTCGTGAAGTGCCAGGTGCGCCAAGTCAAAATGTAGAAGTTGTATCTTTCGGGCCTTGGTCTCTAGATTTATCAACACGCACCCTGACACGTGAAGGGCAAGTGGTCACATTAACCACAGGTGAGTTTGCAGTCTTAAAAGCATTAGTCCAGCATCCACGTGAACCATTGACACGTGACAAGTTAATGAACCTAGCACGTGGTCGTGAATGGGGTGCTATGGAGCGTTCAATCGATGTTCAAGTGTCTCGCTTACGTCGTTTGATTGAAGAAAACCCTGCACGTGCACGTTATATTCAAACAGTTTGGGGCGTAGGTTATGTGTTCGTTCCAGATGGTGCCGAATAATAGATTTTGATTCGATAGAATGAATCTAGCTTGAAAAATACTGGTCACATGCTCGGTTTTAAATGTGCCAGTATTTTTTTATCCATTTTTATAGAATTACAGCCGTGATAGCTTTTCCATAGACCTGAGCTTTACTTATGACTTGGCTAATGTTTTATTGTTTGGATATCCTGCAAAAAGATATGTGATCTCAACATAGTAATAATCCTTATCGTATTAAGTATAAATATCAAATATTTATATTGACTAACAAGTTAAACCAAGACAGCCTAACACTTATAATATTGCTATAAATCTACCATCCTTTAAACTGAAATCAATAGATTAAGAATATCGCACAGATTGGAATGCTCCTGTGAAATTAGAACCCATAGATCCACAAGAATTTACCGACTTTGTTACCTACAAAGAACGGAAACGTACACATTGGGAACGCTTCCTCGATAAAGTCAAACCTCGCTCGGCAGCCATGCGGACCACCGTATTGGTCGTATTTGTAGTGTTCTTTAGCCTGTTTATGTCATTATGGTTTTTCTGGAAAACGCTTTATTTACCTGAAATTCAGCAACATGCACGTTTTTTAGCAGTTGAACTTGAAATGGTTAACAATCCACGTTTGCAGATTTATCATGACGAAATACAACTTGATATTGACGAGTGGTTAAAGCAACGGGTAGGTGTAGAATATGTTACTGATCCCAAAGAATATCCAAATGTAAAAGATAAAATTATTGCCGATTTTTTTACCAATCGTATTGAGAACCAGCTTGCAGAAGAATTAAAAATCAAAGACGTGACGGTTTATTTCCAGTTTAAACCCAGTCCACGTATTTGGGTTCAAACACCTGAAATGAATGGCAATTGGGTGCGTGAACCTCTGAATACTTATGCCAACTATAGCCCTGAACTGATTTTAGGTTGGTTACTCGGTATTCCACTGATTGCCGCAGTGATCATCTTAACATTGGTAAGGCAGCTCAATCGTCCATTGCGTCGTTTACAACATGCAGCAAATAACTACAGTAAAACAGGAAAAGCGCCTTATTTAGAAACCAATCATGGTCCTCAAGAAATTCGTGAGGTGAACCAAGCCTTTAACCATATGGTCTATACACTGGAACAAACTGAACGTGATCGTCAAATCATGTTGGCAGGTATCTCTCATGATTTAAGAACACCGCTGACACGGATCCGTTTAAGCGCAGAAATGATGTCTGATGATGACTTTTTAAAAGAAGGTTTGATTTATGATGTCGATGATATGGATGCCATTTTAAGCCAGTTTATTTCATATATGCGTGATGGCTCAGATGAAGAGCTTCAAGACACCAATATCAATGCTTTGCTACAAGAACTGATCATTCAGTTTAAACCTTTAGATATTCAGTTCACGCCGCAAGAACTACCTGTCATTACTGCTCGCTCACTGTCGTTAAAACGTTTGATTGGTAATCTCATCAACAATTCAAAACGCTATGGTGCAGAACCAATTGAACTCAGTGCTTTTGTAGAAGATGAGCATATTAAAATCTGTGTAGCAGACAATGGGGAAGGAATTCCCGAAGACCAAATTGAAGGGCTTATGCAACCTTTTGTGCGTGGTGATGCTGCACGTACGGTGCAAGGGAGTGGTTTAGGTTTGGCCATTGTCAAACGAATTGTCGATATTCATCAAGGTGAACTGTTGATTTCCAACCGTCCTGAAGGCGGGCTACAAGCCATCATTTCACTACCAACGTCAATAAAAGTTGAGGAAGAACCGATACCTACAAATCCAATTCAAAAAATCAAACAAAGTTTGAGTGATCACTTTTAGTGATTGCTCAATAAACCAACACTTAACTTTGTTTATTTAACAAACAGCTATCATTATTTTATTAATAAATAATAACTTAAAAACCATCACCAAAATTTATACCTGCATTTATTGAAAAAATTAGACCTTAGCATTAGAGGCATGCACAATTCAGTTTGAGGGCGGTACAATCCGTCTAGTTTTGAACAAGAATTGAGCGTAAACCATGTCTTTAGATCGTATTCGTTTAGCATCTCTCCATGACAAAGTCATGAGCGCAGAACAAGCTGCAACTTTTATCCAAGATGGGATGACTGTGGGGATGAGTGGATTTACTCGTGCAGGTGAAGCAAAAGCTGTACCTTTAGCGCTGGTAAAACAAGCCAAAGTGAATCCGTTGAAGATTACTTTAATCACAGGTGCAAGTTTAGGTAATGACCTAGACAAACAATTAACTGAAGCTGGTGTCCTTGCGCGTCGTTTACCATTCCAAGTCGATAACACTTTACGTAAAGCCATCAATAATGGTGAAGTGATGTTCATTGATCAACATTTGTCTGAAACTGTTGAGCAAATGCGTAACCTTCAGTTGAAAAAACCTGATGTTGCGGTGATTGAAGCGATTGCGATTACTGAAGATGGTGGCATCATTCCAACAACATCTGTGGGTAATTCTGCAAGCTTTGCAATTTTCGCTGAAAAAGTGATTGTTGAAATCAACACCAACTTAAGCCCTGCTTTTGAAGGCTTACATGATATTTACATCCCAACCTATCGCCCAACACGTCAAGCTATTCCATTGACGCATGTTGAGCAACGTATTGGTACACCTGCAATCAATATTGATCCTGCAAAAATCGTGGGTATCGTGATTAATAGCGAATATCATGACTCTCCATCAACTGTAACACTACCAGATGACGAAACTCAGGGTATTGCGAACCACTTAATCGCATTCTTCGAAAAAGAAGTTGAAGAAGGCCGCTTACCTTCGAATCTTGGTCCTTTACAAGCAGGCATCGGTTCAATCGCCAATGCTGTATTGACAGGTCTTAAAGATTCTAACTTTGAAGATTTAGTGATGTATTCAGAAGTACTTCAAGACTGTACTTTCGAGTTGATTGATGCGGGTAAAATGAAGTTTGCTTCAGGTTCTTCAATTACTCTTTCTGCTAAATATGGTGAAAAAGTATTTAACAACCTTGAACAGTACAAAGACAAATTGGTTCTCCGTCCACAAGAAATTTCAAACCATCCTGAATTGGTTCGTCGCTTAGGCATCATTGGTATCAATACCGCGCTTGAGTTCGATATTTATGGCAACGTAAATTCGACACATGTTTGCGGTACCAAGATGATGAATGGTATTGGGGGTTCTGGTGATTTCGCACGTAATGCACATTTAGCAATCTTCGTGACCAAATCGATTGCAAAAGGTGGCGACATCTCTTCTGTTGTCCCATTTGCTTCACATATCGACCATGCTGAGCATGATGTAGATATTCTTGTGACTGAGCAAGGTCTTGCTGACTTACGTGGATTAGCACCCCGTGAACGTGCTCGTGCAGTCATCAACAACTGTGCTCACCCAATGTATCGTGATGCATTGAATGATTACTTTGATCGTGCATGTGAAAAGGGTGGTCAAACACCTCATATTCTTCGTGAAGCACTTTCTTGGCACTATAACTTTGAAGAAACAGGCCATATGCTTGCTTCTGTAGATCAAGCTAAAAAATCTGCATAAGATTTTAAACCTGATGTAAAAATAAAAACGCCCTGAATGAGGGGCGTTTTTTATTGAGCTATTTTTGCTTGAATGCTCATTTCCCCATTTTTAAATTCACGCTATATCTACTGTTCTATAAAAAGTATCGTTAAGTTGATTTGAAATTTCAATAATGAGTTCTCTTCATTTTTAAATATCTAAAGACTTAAATTGCGACACGCACTTTGTCTTTCTTTTGAATAAACGCCACACTGGCTTGATCCTGATTAATCATCTCAACCGCTTTCTCTGCAATCATAATTGCAGGGGCATTGGTATTGCCATTCACCACTTTTGGCATGATTGACGCATCGACCACACGCAAGTTTTGAATACCATAAACTCGCAAACGTGGATCAACCACAGCCATCTCATCCACTCCCATTTTACAACTTCCTACAGGGTGATAAACGGTATCTGAGCGATCTCTTAAAACTTGTCGAATCTCCTCATCTGTTTTTACAGTGGCTGTAAATAAATCTTCTTTAATCATGCTTTTAAAAGCATCAGATTGCATTAATTTCTGAGTGAGTTTAAAGCCTTTGACCATTTCCTCTAAATCAGACTCTTCCCCATAGAAATTAGGGTCAATCAATAAAGGATCATCGATACTTGGTCCACTCATCTTAATGGAACCACGACTGACTGGATTGAGCAGGCAGACATGACAGGAAATACCATGTCCTGTATGCATTGTTCGTGCATGATTATCCACGAGCGCAATGACGAAATGTAACTGTAAATTCGGTAGGCTTTGTTCGTTTGAACTTTTAATAAATCCGCCACATTCAGCAAAATTCGTAGTCATCAAACCACGGCGTTCTTTACGGTAACGCCCAATTTGTTTAAATAGATCAATCGAACCTGGCAAGGATAATCCAAATGTCCCTTGAATTTCACTGACTTTATAACCAAAAATAAAATCGGGATGATCATGAAAATTTTTACCCACACCAGGTAAATGCTGTTTCACTGCAATTCCATGTTCAGCAAGTTCTTGTTGGTCACCAATACCTGAGAGCATCAGAATCTGTGGCGACTGCATCGCTCCCGCACTCAATAACACTTCTCGACGTGCAAAAATTTGTTTGAGCTGCCCACTCTGCTTATATTCCACCCCCACAGCCACCCCATTTTCAATCAAAATCCGCTGAGTCTGTGCATGGGTTTCGACCGTTAAATTTTTACGATCTCGATGTGGAAACAAATAAGCCCGCGCGGAGCTGCACCGCTCCCCATTGATATGGGTCACTTGATAAACCCCTAAACCTTCCTGCTCTTCACCATTGAAGTCATCCAGAATTCGATAACCTTGTTCTTTAGCGGCTGCGATATATTTTTGCTGTAATGGGTTATCACTGCGTAAATCAATAACTGAAAGTGGGCCAGCATTACCATGATATTTGTTTTTAATTCTTTGGTTATTTTCAGATTTAATAAAATAAGGCAAGACCTCATCATATGACCAACCAGTATTGCCTAAGGCTGCCCAATCGTCATAATCTTGTCGATGTCCACGGATATACACCATGGCATTAATTGCCGATGAGCCACCCAAGCATTTTCCACGAGGCTGGTAGCCTTTACGACCATTTAAGCCCTTTTGCGGTACAGTTTCAAAGGCCCAGTTATTGATCTTGGTTGGAATACTAATCACCGCTGCACAAGGAACTTCTACTTTCCAGCCCTCTCCAGCCCCTCCTGCTTCAAGTAGACAAACAGAAACTTGCGGGTTTTCTGATAAACGCCCAGCCAACACACAGCCCGAGCTTCCGCCACCGATAATAATATAATCAAATTCCTGTTTATTCACGTGAAGTTCCTTTTTTGTTTTAAATTATGCCTCCATTATTATGCACACTTTCAATCAATAAAAAATCACTATTCTCAGCCTATAACGTTTTTATAAGTTAACAAACTCAGCAAAAAGTATTTACGCATTGTCTAAAAAATAAACTTATCAACTGCGGTTTTTTATATTAATCTGCTGTAAAGATTGTTTTAAAAAACAAGAGATAAAAATTCTATGTTTATTATCAGACAGTTTCAGGAAACCGATTTAGACGAAGTCATCGCACTGTGGGAAGTCTGCGATTTAACCCGTCCTTGGAACAACCCAGAAATTGATATCTTCCGTAAAGTCGCACAAAAAGACGGATTGTTTCTATTGGCGGTCAAAGATGAACAATTGATCGCTACGGTTATGGGGGGGTATGATGGGCATCGGGGCTGGGTCAACTATCTTGCCGTGCACCCTCATGATCAACGTAATGGTGTTGCGACCGCACTGATACAACAACTTGAAAAGCGCTTAGTTGCATTAGGCTGCCCAAAACTGCAACTCCTGATCCGCAAAGATAACATTGATGTACAAAGCTTTTATGAGCAACTTGGCTATGAAGAAATTGAAGTCGTGTGTTTAGGTAAACGCCTTATCCCAGATTAAAATAAGCCCAATAGAATTAATCTCATAGTTATTTACAAAAAATTTTAGAATTTATAGCCATATGATAGACCTAGAATATCCTGACTCATTTTGAGTTTCGCTTCACCACTACCAAACGCAGGGGAAATTTTTCCTTTTACCTCATCTTCTAAAGCACGTGTATAGGCAATATTGATTTCTTGATGTTGATCGAAATTCCAAGTTGCACCTACGCTGAGGTGGTCTTGAATCACCCCTGGAGCAAGAATATTTAAAAAGACTTCACTGTCTGGAATCGGTTGATCATTATGACTATAACCGGCTCTTAGTGTGAGCTTTGGATGTGCTTGATAAGACACACCCAGTTTATAGATATTGATATCGTTCCAGCCAAATCCAGGCCCTTGTAGTGTACCAAAAGCATGACCTTGTTGTAATTGTGCAAGATCAAAAGGATTTCCTACCGATTTCACATCCGAATAGTTAATCCGTTGCACATCCGCAGCTACTGTTAATAAAGGTGTGATTTTGACAGCTACACCAACACCATAACTTTCAGGAACATCAAAGTCACCTCGTTCAGCAAATAACCCACGATATCGATCAAAGCGATCTGCATTAATTTTTGAAGAATAATTTGCACCAAAAGTTAAGCGTTGATCAAAGAATTTTCCAGCCCAACCAATACGTGCACCAAAGCCAGTCGCAGAATCCTTACCACGATTGCTTAAATTTAAACTATCGGCTGAAAATGCGCTAAACCCACCAATTCCCTGCGCTTCAAAACGTTGATAGAGAATATTGGTTGCAATTCCAATAGATTGATTTTCTGAATATTTCCAAGCAACTGCTGGAGTAATGAAAACCTGTGTTAAATCCACTCCTGCTGTTCCAGTGTTGCCAAATGCTGCAAATGGATTATTTTTATACCCCGTATTCATTCCGCCATTCCCATATATTGCTAAACCTAAAGCTACTTGGTGACTAATTTGGTGATTGAAGGCAAGCTCTGGTAGTACAAAATATTTGCGTCCATTGCCGTCGTATGTACCATTGGCATTAGGATAATCTTGTGGTATTTGATTAGCCACAAACTCAGCTGAACGATCAGGTGAAAACACAGTTGCACCAACATCAATACGATCACCAACCCAGCTTAACCCTGCTGGGTTATTAGCAATCGTTAATGCATCTTGAAATTGAGCAATGGAAGTTCCTGCATTGCCTTGGGCCTTTACCCCATAGCCATGCATAAAATAACCTGTCGTTGCAAAAGATGTAGAGCTGAATACCGATACCCATACAGTAAGGGATAATATTTTAACAGGAGTTTTCATCAATTATCTTACTTTTAAATAATATATAAGTAAGTATATTGTTAGCAATATTTGTTGTAATCAAAGATAAAATGCGATCCTTATTTTATTTGTGCATAAAGCATTTTTTCTTTGATTTTTTAATTTTGCCCACTCTTAAAAAAACCGGGAATGTGATGGTCAAATCTGCAAGCTCGTTGGTTAATGCTTCAGCTAAATCAAGTAATGGATGATCCTGATTTCTTTCGCAATAGTGTTTAATTGCAGACCAAGTGGATAAGTACTTTAATAATTGCGCAGACGACCACTGGTACTGCATCTTAAACTCAGCAACATTTATTTCTTCAAAAGGAAATGGAATGGTTTTATATTCTTCATCGATATAACGGCGCTCTGTATCCCAATAGCCTTCTAGTTTTTCAGTATATAAGTTTTGAATCATTGTATTGATGGCTGAATTTTCGACATGAATTAAGCCGTAACCGATCACCGCAAGAATACCTTGGGGTTTTAGTGTGCGTTCAACTTCTTTATAAAATTCTACAAAATCAAACCAATGAATGGCCTGAGCAACAGAAATCAAATCAAAACTCTGTGCTATAAATGAGGTTTTTTCGGCAGATTGGACTTGATAGCTCACATTATCAAAATAAGGTGCAAGACTTAATTGTTTTTCGCTCATATCTGTTGCAACAATATGATCGAAATAAGGGCTGAGCAGTTGAGTAAATTGGCCTGAACCTGCACCACAATCCCAAGCAAAACCACGTTCTGGAACATGATTTAAAATTTCCTGAACCACTTCAGGAGGATAACTCGGTCGGGCTTGCTGATAAAGCTGGCTACCTGATGAAAATAAATCTTTCATTGTTCTTATAACAATCTATTTCACTTACCTAAAATTTATCTTACGACATTTATAAGTCATGACAAGATATTTTGTAAGACAATGGCTTCAATTTACAACTTCTCAGTGACATTTTTTAATGATGAGAATCAATTTTTGAATTCCCAAAAAGTAAACAGGCAATAAAAAACCTCAAACAAGGTTTGAGGTTTTTCAAATATGGTGGCGAGACCCAGGATCGAACTGGGGACACACGGATTTTCAATCCGTTGCTCTACCTACTGAGCTATCACGCCGATGCGGTGTATTAAGCCGTATCTCAGTTCAATAGTCAATAAAAATCATGACTTTTTTATTCAACCGAATATTTTTCATCCAAAAAAAATCCCTGATGGGATCAGGGATTGAAATCTCAAAGATTTTTAAATATGGTGGCGAGACCCAGGGTCGAACTGGGGACACACGGATTTTCAATCCGTTGCTCTACCTACTGAGCTATCACGCCGATGGGGCGTATTAAACAATTTAATGGTTTAGCCGTCAAGCATTGAAATCACAAAAATCATTCAATAGTTTATTTTTACAACAAAAACCACTCATTCACACTGAATAAGGTTGTTTTCCATACACTTTTAAGTGATGGGGTGCCAATTTCTGCATTTTCTATTTAGAGACCAAGGTATTCATCCAAAATTTAATTTGTCTAAAGTGTTTCTCTGAAAACTAGAATATTCTGCTTCAAGATTAGCCCAAACTTATTTTTCCTAAAATATCCAAATAAAAAAAGCAACCTAATCAGGTTGCTTCAATTGATTAAAGACTCTTGATCATCTTAGATTTTGCCTAAGTGAGCTAAACAACGGTGGATTGCTCCACAGCCCGGTTCAAAATTTTTAACGCCCTTTTCTTCCTCGATCCGACAAACTTCTTCGACTAAACGTTCTGCAACGCCTCGTCCTCGGTTAGCAGGATGCACCACAATATTTTCTAGAGTCCGACTTTCACCTTGCCCTGTACACCATAATGCACCAATAATCTTTGTATTAAATTCTGCGACATAAAGTAAGGTATAATGAGCAAAGTTTTGCTCAAGTTGTTCTATGGCATCATGACCATCCCCAAATTCAGGACTGGTGTCATATAATCGCTCAAGCTGATCGCGAACTTCTTCATTTTCGAGTGAAGTTTTAGCATGTACGGTAATAGGCATTGATTAACCCTCCTGAGCAATCTAATATGCTGTGACTTTCGTCACAGCGAAATATCTTTACATCAAACTTTTAATTTTTGACGTTTTTTGAGGAACGTGTCTATGGCGCAACGTATCAGTGAAGTGGTAAGAAACACCAACGAAACTAAAATTCGAGTTCGTGTGAATCTTGATGGTACTGGTCAAGGCACGCTCAATACAGGTGTTCCCTTTTTAGACCATATGGTTGATCAAATCAAGCGTCATGGTTTATTTGACATCGATATTCATTGTGATGGTGACTTAGAAATCGATGATCACCATACTGTAGAAGACTGTGGAATCACACTAGGCCAAGCATTTGCGCAAGCACTAGGTGATAAAAAAGGCTTAAAACGTTATGGTCACTTCTATGCGCCGCTTGATGAAGCTTTAAGCCGTGTCGTAGTGGATTTATCAGGTCGTCCGGGCTTATGGATGGATATCCCTTTTACACGTGCTCGTATCGGCAGCTTTGATGTGGATTTATTTTCCGAGTTTTTTCAGGGCTTTGTAAATCACGCTTTAATGACTTTGCATATTGACAATTTAAAAGGCAAAAATAGCCATCATCAAATTGAAAGTGTGTTCAAAGCATTTGCACGTGCACTTCGTATGGCATGTGAAGTTGATCCTCGTGCAGAAAATACTGTTGCATCGACCAAAGGAACCTTGTAATGACCCGTATTGCCCTTCTTGACTATGGCATGGGAAATCTTCATTCAGCAGCCAAAGCACTCGAACATGTTGGCGCAACTGTAGATGTCACAAATGATCCAAAATTAATCGCTCAAGCAGATAAAATCGTATTTCCTGGTGTAGGTGCAATGCGTGATTGTATGCAGGGTATGCATGAAGCTGGTATTGATGAAGTTGTACGCCATGCGGCGTTTAATAAACCTGTACTTGCGATTTGTGTCGGTATGCAAGCTTTGCTTGAATCATCAGAGGAAAATGCAGGTACTCCAGCACTGGGGATTTTTGATGGAGTTGTAAAACATTTCCCAGATATGAAAGACTTAAAAGTCCCACATATGGGATGGAACCAAGTTCATCAAATAGATCCGAATCATCCTATGTGGAAAGATATTAATCAAGATACCCGTTTCTACTTTGTACATAGCTATTATGTCGAACCACAAGAGCAGTCTCTTGTTGCTGCAACATGTGATTATGGTTTGCAGTTCTGCACAGCCATTCATAAAGAAAATTTGTTTGCGACACAATTCCATCCAGAAAAGAGCCATACAGCAGGTTTGCAGTTACTGAAAAACTTTGTGGAATGGAAAATCTAATTCATTCGTCAGTTTCATCCTGATTTATATCTCTAAAAATCAAGCCAATTGCAGTTGGCTTGATTTTTTATTCTATTAAGACTTTATTTTTTATCCTCTGTTTATTATGATTCATTCAAATTGAATAAAAATCCAACAATTCATTTTAAAAACTGATTTAAACCTTAATTCATTCTAGGAAAACAAAAATGCCCTCTAATTTTCAAACCCATGATTCAGCTCTAAGCGCCGGTGGCCGTTTCGGCAGATTATCTTATTTAGGATGGAATATGCTATTGGGTCTATCTATGTGCGTAGTGGGTATTATCGCTGCATTATTCATCCCTGCTTTAAGTAATTCACCTTCTATGGCACTCTTATTTATATTAGGTGCAGTTGCGATTATTATCTACATTGCTCTGATTTACTTCAGTTTTATTTTTATAATCCGCCGCTTACATGACAAAAATCAAAGTGGATGGCTATCTCTTCTCATGTTTATACCTTTGGTTAACTTATTCTTTTTTATTTATTTAAGTTGTGCAAAAGGAGATACAGGGGCAAATAACTATGGCGCACCTCGTATTACTCAGGGTTGGGAAAAAGTACTCGGCTGGATTTATATTGTAGTATTACCAATCAGTATTCTAATTCTTGCAATTACAGCAATTCCAGCATATCAAAGTTATATAGAGCAAGCACAACAACTACAACAATATCAACAGCAAATTAATCAATCTGAATAAAGCATCTGGAATAACCACCCTATGTTTATAAGGTGGTTATTTTACTCTTTGGTGACAAAACCACCTTCCAACGGTTCAACACTAATTTTAATATCCGCCTTTAAATTTAAAGCTGCGTACCGGTCTTTAATTTCATTGATCAATTGTTCCATTGTGACATGACTTAAATCCAATTCAGACTCAGCATAAGCTTTAGTTACAAGATCAGCTTTATCTTGGTGTTTAGACTCCATATTCCAACGTTCAGTCATTCCGACTAAACGGGCCAATTCAATTAGACTTTGCGCACTCGAGGGTGTGGAGTTCTGCAACCATTTGGTCATGGTCCCTTTAGAAGTTTCGAGTACGTTAACAATATCACTGGCTTTTATATTTTTATCCTGAATCAATTGTTTTAAACGCTTTGCACCTTCGATAAAAAGATCATCATCTTTTTCAACCATACACTTTATTCCTGTGTTTTCGACCCATAAAACTATCATCTTTTATTCAAAGTTTGTTATAACACAATATGATTAATATTTTTAATGCTTAAACCGGTCGACTAAAATTTGTGAGCTTAAATTTGTGAATATTCAAACTCAGCAACTTCCAAGTAAAGAGCAAATTCAGAGCTTTCCCCGTTTTCAAAATTTACTTTTGAATAAAATTATGGTGATCAATGACTTGCAACAATGCCACGCGATTGCAGAAGAATTAAAAACGGCGCGCCTTTTTGGTTTCGATACCGAGTCTAAACCTACATTTAATAAAGGTGAAATACAAACAGGTCCACACCTTATTCAACTCGCGACTTTTGAAAAAGCCTATTTATTTCAAGTTTCACCTGATGTTCTTCATTTTTTAACCCCTTTTTTTGAAAATCCTGATCAAATTAAAGTCGGTTTTGGCTTAAAAAATGATGCACATCTATTTCGTAAAAAAGGCATACAACTCAACAGTGTTATCGAACTTTCAAAATGCTTTTCGAGTTTTGGTTTCAACAATCCTTTGGGGATTAAAAATGCGATGGCATTGTTATTCAAGGTCAACTTCCCTAAAAGTAAATCAATTAGCACTTCAAATTGGTCACGTAAAATCCTCACAACACCTCAAATTGAATATGCGGCAGCCGATGCTTATGCTGCTATATTAATTTTCAAAGCCTTACTGGATTTAGGCTTAATACCTGACACGATCGCGTATACTCAGCTTAAATTGAGCATTCAGCCCAATAAAAGCCTAAACTGACACTTAGAAATTGATCAAGTTTTTGCTAATATGAAGATCAATAAATTCTTAATTGAGATTAAGCAAGGAGCGAAAGCATGCTGATCATCCCGGCAATTGATCTGAAAGATGGTAAATGTGTTCGTTTAAAACAAGGTCGTATGGAAGACGATACCGTATTTTCTGATGATCCTGTCGCAACAGCACAGCATTGGGTGAATGAAGGCGCTCGTCGTTTACATTTGGTTGATTTGAATGGGGCTTTTGCGGGAACACCAATTCATAAACCAGTAGTTGAGGCAATTGCTAGAGCACAACCTGAACTTCCTATTCAAATTGGTGGTGGTATTCGCTCTTTGGAAACAATTGAACATTACCTAGATGCAGGTGTTTCTTTTGTAATCATTGGAACTAAAGCAGTTCAAAATCCTGAATTTGTTGAAGAAGCATGCAATAAGTTTGCAGGACACATAATCGTTGGTATTGATGCAATAAATGGTATGGTTGCAACAGATGGTTGGGCAAATGTCACAGATGTAAAAGCCACTGATCTTGCAAAACGTTTTGCAGATGCTGGGGTTTCGAGCATTGTTTATACCGATATCGCGCGTGATGGTATGATGCAAGGCGTAAATGTTGAACAGACTGTAAATCTTGCGCAATACTCAGGTCTTCCAGTGATCGCGTCAGGCGGTGTAACCAATCTAGACGATGTACGTAATTTAAAAGGGAAACCAGGTATTTTAGGTGCGATCACAGGTCGTGCAATTTACGAAGGCACACTCAACCTACGTGAAGCTCAATTGTTATTGGATGAACAAGGGTTTTAATGTCCAAATCAAGATCTGATTAAAAAAGAGAACCTAAGAGGTTCTCTTTTTTTATATGTGAAAAATAGTGTTTGAATTGCTATATTTTTATTTAAACCAATGTATTTTCAAAATGTTGCATTTCAATTTTACTGGCTAAAAAGGGTTTCATTGACATAAACCACTGTTTGAATTCATCCGTTTTCATAAAAATATCTGTATGGGTTTGAAGGTCAATCCAATGAATTTGTAGAATATATTTTTGATTGTCTTCTATACATCGGATCAATTTAAATTTTTCACAACCTTGAGCAATTCTAAAGGTATCCGATAGTTCATAAAATTTCTTTTCAAAAGCCATTTGTTGACCATCAACAATATGAAATAAAGCCTGTTCGATCACCATGATTTATTTCTCTTTATCAAAATTTTGATTCAATAGGCTATCACTATTGCATGACAATTGAATGATTTAAATACCCGATTACTCAGCTTAACATCTGCACAATCCTGTGCTTTCACGTAAAATAGCCCTGCTCTTCCACATTACTCTATTTTATGTCTTCCTCTCCCCTCGCTTTATTTTTAAAGTCCAGAACACCTCAAATTGCGTTGATACTCATGACCATGATTTGGGGTGGTACATTTGTCATTGTACATTGTGCCCTAAACTATAGTTCCCCTATGTTTTTTGTCGGTTGTCGTTTTGCTGCGGCCACCATTGCTGTTGGATTATTATCTTATAAATATCTAAAAGGTATAAATCTAAAAGAGCTAATCGCAGGTGCGCTCATTGGTGGCATGATTGCTGCAGGTTATGGCTCACAAACGGTAGGTATGCAAACTATTAGTAGCAGTGAGTCTGCATTTTTAACTGCTTTGTATGTACCACTTGTTCCGATTCTTATCTGGGTGATTTTTCGTAAAAGACCACATATCATGATCTGGCTTGGTATTTTTTTAGCATTTATCGGTTTAATTTTTCTGACAGGAAATGGTTTTGATCAAATTGATTTAAATACAGGGCAAATCGTCACATTAGTTGGCTCATTTGCAATTGCTATGGAGATCATTCTCATCGGGTACTTTGCTGGAAGCGTCAATATTCAGCGTGTAACGGTGATTCAGCTTGCCTTTGCTTCATTGATTTCATTTGCCAGTATGCCTTTTGTGGACGAGTTGCATATTCCACCCTTCTCGTGGCAATTGGTGATGCTTTCAGTTGGGCTAGGCTTAACCAGTGCTCTATTACAATTGACAATGAATTGGGCACAACGTTCTGTCGATCCTTCTCAAGCTGCCTTGATTTATGCTGGCGAACCAGTTTGGGCAGCTTTATTTGGGAGAATTGCAGGTGAGCGCTTACCATTGCTGGCTCTTTTTGGCGGTTTACTTGTAGTATTGGGGGTTATCATCAGTGAATGGAAACCCAAATTTTTATACAAACGACAGCTTGAAGAAAATTCGGCTGAGATAGAAAAACAGCGTTCTTAATCAGAACGCTGTTTTTACTAAAATTACTGTTTGATCAAGCTGTATTGCTCAAGAACAAGACTTACCAAATATTGTTCATTCAGTTATATCGGTAAGGCTTGATCATCATTCAGCGCAATAATGCCTCGAATGGCCCGATAGACAATCCATATCCAAGAAATAAATAAAGTGGCAGCACAAAAGATCGTAGCACCCACCGCAACACCAGCAAAGGCATTGACATTATCCATGGTAAAAAATAGAAAAATAAACGGAATAAATGCAATTACCGTCCAGACTAAATACCACCAAAAAGTGCGGATTTGCCATCTAAAATGACTTTCGAAAATCGTACCACGGACCGAATTCAATTTTACATAATTGATAATCAATGCAATGATTGCAAGAATTCCCGCAGAAAAAATTGCAACAATATAAAGGATATATAAAATTAAAGTCAGAGATTTACTATTATTTGGATCAACATAATTATTCATTGTAAGCCCTTTTAAATTTGCTAACGCCCGTTTAAATCTTAAACATATTCAAAGGCGAAATTAACCATAAAATCAATAAAATATTAAAGAATATGGTACACAAATAAATCTTTTTAAAGGGTTGTTTTTGTGTTTTATGTCGTAAGCGTTGCTGGGCTAGCCAAGCTGCGGGCCAACCGCCTAAAAAAGCTAAAATATGCAGGGTATTTTCAGGAACACGACGCTGATTGCTCTGCGCAGCTTCTTTATCTTGTGCGTAAAACCAATAGGTCATCACATTGATGATACTGACAAAAAGAATAAACATGCCATTGAGCAAACCACTTATGCTCAAGATTGCCAAAACAATAATATAAACAGCGCAAAGAATTTGCATCGGCTGTAATTTAGCCTGCTTTGTTGCATGTAAATGTTTGGCTTTAGCCGCTTGCGGGCTTGTCACTTTCGCCATTTGTGTAGCTTTTAAATACGTGACTTGTTTTGCTTTATAACGCCCTTGACCATCTAATTGCACCACATATTCAAGTGCACAGCCAACGATTGGGCGTGGCCCTTTTTGTGCAAAATCTTTGATGTGTAAAAATACGCGATCTTTTACACCATCATTTGGTTGAATAAAGCCATAGCCTTTATCATCAAACCATTCAACTAAACGACCTTGATCACGCATTTTATTTCCTAAAAAACTATTAAGCAGTAACAAACTTTAATCTTTCGATCAACATATTACGCATTTCTTGCGGATTTTTCTGCAAAATATCATCACCTGTACGTGCTTCAGCAGCATTCATCTGAGCAATTTGTAAACGCATCATCCAAAAGCGACCTGCGGCCATAGCCAAATATAACTCTAAACAAGCTCTTTCATCTTCAGTCAAAGGACGAATCGAGGTATATGCATTTAAGAAAGCCATTGCTTTGGCTTCATTCAAAGTAACACTCGGATATTCTGTACAAAAATCATTTAACGTAATCGCAATATCAAAAAGCAATTCATCTTGATTCATTTCATAAAAATCAAGAATGCCTTTTAACTCATCGCCTTCAAACAAAGTATTGTCACAGAACAAATCCGAATGAATAAAACCTTTAGGTCGATTTGGATACATCATTGTCAGTGCTTCATACAAACCTAAAAGATTATTCAGCAAAGCACTATCAGCTACATCTAAAGTCGGTTTAATTTGTTGAGCAACGTTGTACCAATAAGCATGATCACGCACCACTTGACGCTGTAATGGGAAGTCTTGTAACGCCACATGCATTTTGGCCTGTGCCACAGCAATTTGCTCAACTTGAGCGATTGTAGAGGGCATCGGATGTTTACCTGACATCCGTGGCGCAATTTGTGCAGGTTTATCTTTTAAATTATGAATCGACTGACCGCTATGTTTTAACGGAACAGGAACTGGCAAACCTTGTTGACCCAAGTGTTCTAAAACAGGAATTAATTCCCCTGCTGCTTGCGCATCCATATTTTCAAATAATGTTAATACGAACTGTGTTCCATCAGCACAAATGATAAAATAGTTGGTATTTTGCACACCGCCTTGAATTGGTTTAAGTTCAACCACCTCTAATCCATAAGGTGCTGCAAAGTGTTGAACTTCTTTTAAACTCAAAGTGGTATAAACCGACATAGAAAACCTGCGAAAAAACTTACATAAGTTTGATAGAATAACCGCTTCGACTATCGAGGTGTAGCACCTAAGTCACGAACTTTCATAATCGCCTGTTATTTTTGGAAAAAATTATGCTCGCTAAACGTATTATTCCTTGCCTGGACGTAGATAATGGTCGTGTGGTGAAAGGTGTCCAGTTTTTAGATATCCGTGACGCAGGAGATCCTGTAGAAGTTGCCCGTCGTTATAATGAGCAAGGTGCAGATGAAATCACCTTTTTAGACATTACCGCAACATCGAATGGCCGTGATACCACTTATCGTACTGTTGAACGTATGGCTGAAAGTGTGTTTGTCCCCCTTACAGTTGGTGGTGGTGTTCGTAAAGTTGAAGATATCCGTTTGTTATTAAATGCAGGTGCAGATAAAGTCAGCATCAACTCTGCTGCAGTATTTAATCCTGAATTCGTTCAAGAAGCTTCTCAGCGCTTTGGTGCACAATGTATTGTTGTAGCAATCGATGCAAAAAGAACTGGTGAAAATAAATGGGAAATTTTCACCCATGGCGGCCGCAAACCGACAGGCATAGATGCGATTGAATGGGCTGTGAAAATGGCACAATTCGGTGCAGGTGAGTTATTGGTTACCTCTATGGATGCAGATGGGACTAAAGCGGGTTATGACATTGGTTTAATGCGTCAAATTAATGATCGTGTCACCATTCCGACCATTGCATCAGGTGGTGTGGGTAATTTACAACATTTAGCAGATGGTATTTTAAAAGGTGGTGCCGATGCTGTATTGGCAGCCTCTATATTCCATTTTGGTCAATACTCTATCCCTGAGGCGAAAAAATATCTTGCTGAGCAAGGAATTGAAATGCGTCTTTAATTGATAATGAGTACATATATAGAAGAATGTTATTTTGCATTCTTTTATATATTATTTATTAAGCCCTATTAAAACACCTAGATAGAATACATAAATAATAGGTATTATTTTAAATAACGACTAACAACTCATTTTATATAAATTATCAATTATTAAACTCACTGATATCAAACTGAATAAGAATTAAAACTGAATAAATTATTTATTTATCTTGAATCACTTTTTAAATACTTTTATATGGAAAAATCCTGATCACTGGGTATTTCTTATTCTATTTATTTCCTTTAATCTTATGATAGGAACTTTATAAAAAATAAGCATGAGTCATTATGGATTTAATAAAAACAATACGAAAATTAAAGGAAATCTTCAGTTATAAATACCATTATTCCACCCCATATCAATCATTTAATATCTCTGAATCAATGCACATTTACCATCGCGCAACCAGTTATGAACATTTAGCGCTGAATCAGCAGTATAAACTTGATATTGATTACCATCACAATGAAAAAATATATAAATATCAACGTAATGCGATTTGGTATTTTTTACATTCAGCACTCAAAGGGTATAGCTCAGCACAATATAAATTAGGCATGATTTACTTACAGGGGCAACTTGGATTATCTCCAGATAAAGTCAATGCATACAAATGGTTATTACTTGCTGCAAATCAGGGTTATCTCGAAGCACGAGACCAACTATGTCATTTCTATCAGCAATAAAAAACCAGCTCGAAAGCTGGTTTTTTATCAACAAAATGAGGAGTTAACCCCCAATTTTTTTGTATTTGGTCCGTTTTTGCACAGCAGCATCACCCAAACGAGCTAAGCGATATGCTTCATATTCAGCATAGTTACCTTCGTAAAATTCAGGCTGTTCATTTTCAAATGACAAGATATGTGTCGCAATACGGTCGAGGAACCAACGGTCATGCGATACCACCATAACAGTACCAGGGAATACAAGAATTGCATCCTCTAGTGCACGTAATGTTTCAATATCCAAATCATTCGACGGTTCATCGAGCAAAATCACGTTTGCGCCCATCTGAAGAATCTTTGCAAGTTGTAAACGGTTACGTTCACCACCAGACAATTCACCTACACGCTTTTGCTGATCTTGACCTTTGAAGTTAAAACGACCGATATAGGCACGAGATGCGATCTCATATTCGCCAATTCTTAAGATATCTAAACCGCCAGAAACTTCTTCCCAAACGGTTTTATTGTTATCTAAAGTGTCACGAATCTGACCAACATAAGCAACTTTTACAGATTCACCTAATACAACGCTACCCGTATCCGGTTGCTGTTCGCCTGTCATCATACGGAATAATGTAGTTTTACCCGCACCGTTTGGACCAACAATACCAACAATTGCCGTTGGTGGCACCGTGAAAGATAGGTTTTCATAAAGTAGACGACCATCAAACGATTTACTGATGCCCTCAACTTCTACAACCTTATTCCCTAGGCGTGGACCAGGTGGAATATAGATTTCAGACGTTTCATTACGTTGTTGGAACTCACGAGAGTTAAGCTCTTCAAAGCGCTCCATACGTGCTTTGTTTTTCTTTTGCTGACCTTTAGCATTTGAACGAACCCATTCCAATTCTTTTTTCAATGCTTTAGCAAAAGATTCTTCTTGTTTATTTTCCTGCTCTAAACGAGCATTCTTTTGTTCCAACCAAGAAGAATAGTTACCTTGATAAGGAATACCATGTCCACGGTCAAGCTCAAGAATCCACTCTGCAACGTTATCCAAGAAATAACGGTCATGGGTAATTGCAACAATTGTACCGGCAAAGTCTTTCAAGAAGCGTTCTAACCAAGATACAGATTCTGCATCCAAATGGTTCGTCGGTTCGTCAAGCAGTAGCATGTCTGGTTTAGACAATAACAAACGACATAATGCAACACGACGACGTTCACCACCTGAAAGTAAGCTTACGTCAGAATCCCATGCTGGGAGATTCAATGCTGCCGCAGCCTGATCCATTTGGTTACTTAGGTTATGCGCATCCCAAGCATGGATAATTGCTTCTAATTTCTCTTGCTCTTTTGCAAGCGCATCAAAGTCAGCATCTTCAGCTGCATATTCAGCAAAAACTTCATCTAAACGTGCCAATGCATCCAATGGTTCCCGTAAACCATCTTCAACGTTACCACGAACATCTTTATTTGGATCTAATGGTGGTTCTTGCTCAAGATAACCGATTTTAATACCTGGTTGCGCACGAGCTTCACCTGAGAAATCTTTATCTACGCCAGCCATAATACGGAGTAGGGTAGATTTACCTGCACCGTTTAAACCAAGTACACCAATTTTTGCACCTGGGAAAAATGATAAAGAGATGTCTTTTAAGATTTCGCGTTTAGGCGGAACCATCTTCGACACACGGTTCATCGTGTAAATATATTGGGCCACGTAGGACTCCTCTATAATGAATAGAAATTCGCAAAATGCGAATAAATAAATACCGTCAATTATACGCTGAATTTATCTATTTTTGTTCAGATTTGTCCAATTGATTGAGATATTTTAAAAGCATCAAGAAAACATTTTCAACACCAATAATCTCAATCAAATTGCAATCTCAAACATTATCACCAACAAAAATTCGACTGATAATGATATACAAATTGTGTCTTGGTCTGAGTTGAACTTGGTGCATTGTAGTTTGACAATGATTACACAAGCGTCAGCACCAAACGCCAATGTTATATTTTTGGTTAAGGTCATCTGTGTTGTTGAATTTTGTTCATCATCAGAACATGCGGTCAAACCC
This sequence comes from Acinetobacter legionensis, assembly GCF_048551735.1. NCBI lineage: Bacteria > Pseudomonadati > Pseudomonadota > Gammaproteobacteria > Moraxellales > Moraxellaceae > Acinetobacter > Acinetobacter legionensis. Next base: position 61,727 of record NZ_JBIMBV010000001.1, on the reverse strand, counting down.
AGTAAACTAGAGCGTACTAAAGTTAAAGTTGTTTTATGGCGAGTTAGTTTATTTATTACTGCTTATTTATTGTGTTTTTTAATAACAGAATTTATAGAAGTGTCTATGCTAGTTTGAGCAAATGACAGCTTAATGAACTCAGCGATATTCGGTCTCTATTTACTCGTTCAAACTGAATTCAACTCGGGCTACAATGTTGGCTTTATCTATTTTTATGATTTTAAAATATATAAACCCTTGTTTACTTCATATATTTATTTGTTACACTCTATTGAAATTTAATAAAAAGTTGACGGAAGAACATGACATATAAAGATGAAACTCTTGCGATACATGCAGGCTATGAACCAGAAGCAACGACTAAAGCCGTAGCCGTTCCCATTTATCAAACAACCTCTTATGCCTTTGATAATACGCAGCACGGCGCAGATCTATTTGATCTTAAAGTTCAAGGGAATATTTATACACGTATTATGAACCCAACCACAGCTGTGCTTGAGCAACGCCTGAGCGCACTTGAGGGCGGTATCGGTGCTTTAGCATTGGCTTCTGGTATGTCTGCGATTACTTACTCAATCCAGACTATTGCAGAAGCAGGTGACAATATTGCATCGGTTTCAACGCTGTATGGCGGCACCTATAATTTATTTGCCCATACGTTACCTAAACAAGGCATTGAAGTACGTTTCTTTGATTACCAAGATCCTGAAGCATTGCGCGGCTTGATTGATGAAAAAACCAAATTGGTTTTCGTTGAGTCGATTGGCAATCCGTTGGGTAATATTATTGACCTAGATGCCATTGCTAAAATCGCACATGAATATGGTGTACCCGTCATTGTGGATAATACTGTTGCAACACCTGCCCTACTGAAACCTTTTGAACATGGTGCAGATATCGTGGTGCATTCATTGACTAAATATATTGGAGGTCATGGCAACTCGATTGGTGGTGCGATTGTCGATAGTGGTAAATTTCCTTGGGGCAAATATCCCGAGCGCTTCAAAGTCTTAAATACCCCCGATCCAAGTTATCATGGGGTGAACTATGTAGAAGCTTTGGGTGCTGCAGCATATATTGCCCGTGCACGTGTTGTCCCATTAAGAAATACAGGCGCAGCGATTAGCCCACTCAGCGTATTCTTAATTTTACAAGGTTTAGAAACACTAAATTTGCGTATGGAACGCCATACTGAAAATGCACAAAAAGTCGCTGAATATTTACAGGCGCATCCAAAAGTGCAATGGGTTAACTATGCAGGTTTAAAAGATCATCCACAGCATGCTTTGGCACAAAAGTATGTTAAAGGTAAACCCTCTGCAATTCTGTCTTTTGGGGTAAAAGATGGACGTGAAGGTGGTACCCGTTTTATCGACGCACTACAGCTGTTTACTCGCCTAGTGAATATTGGTGATGCAAAAAGTTTAGCCTGTCATCCAGCAACCACCACTCATCGTCAACTTAATGAAACAGAGCTAAAAGCAGCTGGTGTGAGTATTGATATGGTGCGTTTATCTGTGGGTATTGAACATATCGAGGATTTGATTGCGGACTTAGAACAAGCACTTGCTCAGGTGTAATTTTATTTTTGTAATCTTAAATATTACAAATAAAAAGACCTGAATGATTCAGGTCTTTTTATTGATCATAAATTCAATTACTTGCCTTGTACTTTTTGCTCAATTTCTTCAACGCTGGTATGACGAACATCAAAACCTTTTGCAATATAAATGACTTGTTCTGAGATATTACGCGCATGATCACCAATCCGCTCAAGTGAACGCAATACCCACATCACATTGATTACACGGCTAATATGACGTGGATCTTCGATCATGTAGGTCATTAGTGTGCGCGTCGCAGATTGGTATTCACGGTCAATATCTGCATCTGCCAACAAAACTTTTAAAGCCTGTTCTGCATCTACACGCGCAAAAGCATCTAAAGCATCATGAATCATTACACGCACTTGATTACCAATATGCCGTGTTTCCATATAACCACGCGGCGATTCACCCTCTTCACATAAAGTCTGTGCTATGCGGGCAATTTTTGCAGCTTCATCACCAATACGCTCTAAATCGGTATTGGCTTTACTCATGGCAATTACCATGCGTAAGTCGATTGCAGCTGGATGACGACGCGCCAGAATCAAAGTCAGTGCTTCATCAATTTCTCGTTCATAACGATTGACTGTATTGTCTTGAAATTGAACATCAATCGCCATATTGGCATTGGTATCCAATAAAGCGTGCACTGCATTTGCGACTTGTTGTTCTACCAAACCACCCATGGTCATAAATTTGGTATTCACATCCTGTAAGTCCTCATTAAATTGAGAAGATATGTGATGGTTTAATACAGGATTACTTGGGCTCAAGGTTAGATGCTCCACACGCAACAAAACTATTTTTATGGATTAATATTAAAGCACATTCATCATGAATATTTTATGACAAGTATTTTTCTTTCAAATAAATTTCTCAATATAGCTCATTTTGCTTCCAATCAAAGTGATTAGAGTAAATATACTACTACAATCTACTGAATTTAAATATGTAACTTTGCTATGAAAATCCATATAAACCCAGTTCTTGATTATTTATCGAATGCTAATTTTTACCAACCTTAAGTTAGACACACGCCTCAGTTTCTTGCAAAAATTAACGTTTTATTATCACAAAACTACAAAATATTTCATTTATTTAGCCTCGATTCAGCGACAATGGCACCGAACAAAATTGAGCTTCTTTTAAATGCTGGTCGAATGAAATTTCCTCGCAATATCCTTCATTTTCTCATTTCAGGCATACTCGTTATATTGAGTTGCATGATGGTTATCGCATGCCAAAAACCAACGACTGACATTGTTAAAGAGTCTAAAGAGACTCCACCAAAAGAAAATCCAATACCTGATTTAACTCAAATTTGTCAAAATCTCAAAAATGAAATGCTTGCAATCAACGAAAAAAGAACCACACTTGCAATAGAGCAAGTCAATCAAGATATTCGTATGTGTTTGCCATTGATGAAACCTGCGGAACAAATGGTATTGATGCATCAGTCAAAACGTATGTATCAACAATTTTTACAGATCGAACGTACTTCAGAACAACAGCAAGCATTTGAAAATTATGCTTTAGATCAAGCTGCATACCCCACCATTCAACAAAGTAAATTTGAACAACTTAATCTTCGTGATCAATATTTATTACGTCACAAAGGGCAAGCTTATATTGAGCTGACCGAACAAACAGATGATAAAATTGTGTATCGTAGAAGCCCGCAATATCTAGCAAAAGTTTTCGCGCCGTATCTAACTGCGCCTGAACAAGTTTTTATCGAAAATCTTGCAGAACAAAATACTCACCCACTTTTTAAAAATCATAAACTCGATATTGATGCTGAAGAAACTGCCAAAAGAGCTAAATTTTGGCAAGATTACCTGCAAACCTACCCCAATAGCCCTTTTTTAAATGATGCGCAGTTCCTAAAAAATGCATATAGCAGTCTATTATTTTTAGGTACTGAAGAAGCACCTATTTCGATAAGTTTTGAAAATCAAACCGATATAGATGCCTTAAGTTGGTTGGTGATTGAACGATTGGCAAAATCTAATGATGGTGAGCTTTCAGCACAGGCGAAAAAGTTTGTTCATTTTTTAAACATGAGCAAAGAGCAAAGACAACAAAAAATTCAAATTAGTGAAAAAGAACGCACTAAACTAGAAAATATTCCTCAATTATTGGCACTTTCCCAACTCAATCAATATCTAAATCTAAGCCCAATCGACTTTAAGCGTGTTAAAAAAGATTGCTTTAGCGATGCGATTTGTTCTGACAGTTAGATGTTATTTCAGTTCAATTTTTATTATTCTTGTGGCATTCAATAACTCACAACAACAGTCATTCTATGAAAGTTTTAAAACAACATTTGTCACTCACAACACTTTTCATTTGTGTCCAATTCAGCGCTTGCCAAAAACATGAGAATAATCAAAAAAATGAAACAACCGAAGCAGCTGCTTCTGAAGTGGCTCAGACCCGTACAATTGAAATTCCAGCTGTTCCACAAAACTGTAACGAGATAGATACAAGCATCAAAAAATTAGAAAAAAAGGTTATCGTTGAAGATTTAAATGACCTCAATCAATTATTTAAAAAATGTCTCGCATCTACTCCATTAAAAACACGCTATCAATGGCAAGCAAAAATTGAAAACATTTATCAAAAACTCATCGCAGATGCCTCGCCTGAAGTATTTCAATATATGACCGACACACTTGCAGACGGTCAGTCGATGACAGCTCAACAAAAACAAGAACTGTATAAAAAGTTAAAACCTCGTGAGAAATATTTAGTTGATCACTCAAAAGACTTATATTTAGCAAAATTTTATATCGGCGAAGGTGAGTACACCTTTGTACAGCATCCACAATATGATCTGGATACTTTTGCACCCTATTTAGAAAAATCAGATCAGGTCTACTTTAAACAGATCCGTAAAGAGTATACAGGTGCCAACTATATTATGGACGCAGGGTTAGCAATTAGTTTTGATGAAGTGGCCAATCGACTGTTATATTGGGAAAAATTCAATAAAGACTACCCCAACAACCATTTTAAACATCAAGTCGTAGAGAACATTGAACAATACCGTAGTGCACTTTTTCAAGGCGAGGACAACACTCGCACGCTCTGGTTCGATGACGATAAAATTGCAGATGAACAAGCAATCAAAGCGATTGAAAAAATTGCAGGAAGTAAAACTGCAAGTAGCCCAACTGCACAGAAATTTGTGAATTTAATCAATGCAAGTGAAACGCTTTGGCAACAAATGCCAAAACCATCTAGCCAGTATCCTGAAGATAATTCAGCTGAACAGCAAGACATCCGAGCACAACGTGAAGCATTTGAACAAAAAATTAGAAAATCTGTCGAGGTAATTCTGGCTCAAGAAAATAATTGAAATTGATATCTGTATGCCAGCATATTTTCAATAAGAACATGCTAAGATTTGAACATCGCTTGACGGAGCGCGAGTAATACCTCGCTGAGATTTAGTCAGTTTTGCATCTCCTTGCCAAAACTTAAACTAAAGTACCGTTGAACCTGATCAGGTTAAGACCTGCGTAGGAATCAAGCATCTAAAAACTGACAGCCCATAGTTTATCTATTTTTGTCGCAATAGCGCTTTATTCTGATGATGAATTTAGCAGATAAAATAGACTAGATTTGCCACCGTTTTTGGTCGTGCTTGATTCGTTGATGTCATTCATAAGGATCATTGTAATGAACCAATTAACGAATCTATCCCCTGCTGATCAATTGGCTCAACACGAGCAAGAAGCCAAAGATCTGACTCGAATTTTACCCGCATCTAAAAAAGTTTATATTCAAGGTTCACGCCCAGATATTCAAGTACCGATGCGTGAAATTGAACTCACGGATACCCCAACAGGCCTTGGTGGTGAAAAAAATCCACCAATTATGGTCTACGACACTTCAGGTGTTTATACCGATCCCAACGTACACATTGATTTGAATAAAGGCTTACCCAATGTACGTGAATCTTGGATTGAAGAACGTGCGGATACTGAGCATTTAGCCAGCTTAACCTCTAAATTTGGTCAAGAACGTCTGAAAGATATTCGTACTGCTGAAATACGTTTTGCCCATATTCAAAAACCACGTCGTGCAAAAACAGGCAATAATGTCACTCAAATGCATTATGCCAAGCAAGGTATTATTACGCCTGAAATGGAATACATTGCCATTCGTGAAAATCAACGCCAGCATGAGGGTGTAGATATGCGCCAACATGCAGGACAAAATTTTGGCGCCCACAATCTTATGCAAATCACCCCTGAATTTGTGCGTAAGGAAGTCGCTGAAGGGCGTGCCATCATTCCAGCCAATATTAACCATCCTGAATGCGAACCCATGATTATTGGACGTAATTTCTTGGTGAAAATTAATGCAAATATCGGAAACTCAGCTTTGGGTTCATCAATAGATGAAGAAGTGTCGAAAATGACATGGGCAACCCGTTGGGGTGCAGACACCATCATGGACTTATCGACAGGTAAAAATATCCACGAAACTCGTGAATGGATTATCCGTAACTCGCCTGTTCCAATTGGTACAGTTCCTATTTATCAAGCACTTGAAAAAGTCGATGGTGTTGCAGAAAACCTCACATGGGAAATTTTTAAAGATACTTTAATTGAACAAGCTGAACAAGGTGTCGATTATTTCACCATTCATGCTGGGGTCTTATTGCGATATGTGCCAATGACAGCCAATCGTTTGACTGGAATCGTATCACGTGGCGGTTCGATCATGGCGCAATGGTGTTTGGCACATCATGAAGAAAATTTCCTCTATACACATTTTGATGAAATCTGCGAAATCATGAAAGCCTATGATGTGTCTTTCAGCTTAGGTGATGGTTTACGCCCAGGTTGTATTCAAGATGCCAATGATGAAGCGCAATTTTCAGAATTACGCACTTTAGGTGAACTGACCCATCGAGCATGGAAACATGATGTTCAAGTCATGATCGAAGGGCCAGGCCATGTTCCAATGCATATGGTGAAAGAAAATATGGACCTGCAACTTGAAGTCTGTCAAGAAGCACCGTTCTATACCCTTGGGCCACTCACCACAGATATTGCTCCAGGCTATGACCACATTACTTCTGCGATTGGCGCAGCAATGATTGGTTGGTATGGCACGGCCATGCTGTGTTATGTGACCCCAAAAGAGCATTTGGGCCTGCCCAATAAGAAAGATGTTAAAGACGGGATTATCACCTATAAAATCGCAGCACATGCTGCTGATTTAGCCAAAGGACATCCGGGTGCACAAGTCCGTGACAATGCTTTATCTAAGGCACGCTTTGAATTCCGTTGGGAAGATCAGTTCAATCTCAGCCTCGATCCAGATACAGCAAGATCGATGCATGATGAGACTATGCCTAAAGAGGCACATAAGTCCGCACACTTCTGTTCAATGTGCGGACCCAAGTTCTGCTCGATGAAAATCACTCAAAACGTGCGAGATTATGCACAAAATCAACAAAATGCAGCACACCCTGTAAATAACAAAACGGTTATAGAAGATGGTCTCAAAACCATGAAATCCGTTTATCAGGAACAAGGGCAAAAGTTGTACCATAAAGTGTAAAGTTTAAAAAAAACTTTTGTCTTTCACTATTTCTCAGTTAGGATGAAATGAATATGTTTCATCCTAACTGTGCACATGAACATCATTCAGCAAGCAACCTACACACCTAATGATGTAGAAATACAATCTCGTGAATATGCCTTTAAAGGTTTTGTTCAAGTCGAAAAAGTGAGCTTGCGACACCGATTATTTAATCAAACTGAATATACCACAACCATCCAACGTGAATTGATTCGCCGTAAAGAGGCTGCTGGTGTACTGATTTATAATGATCAGCAACAGAAATTTGCATTGATTGAACAGTTTCGTGTGGGGGCGATTGATGATGATGTTTCACCTTGGCAACTTGAAATCATCGCAGGTGTACTCGATGGAGATGAATCTCCAGAAAGTTGCATTCGGCGAGAAAGCGTTGAAGAATCTGGATGTGAATTAAATCAAATCAGACACTTGTTTAGCTTCTATCCATCTGCTGGTGCATGTGATGAAATCTTCCATCTCTATGTTGCTCAAGCAGCGTTACCCGCTGAAGGTGGGGTGTTTGGTATGCCTGATGAAAGTGAAAATATCAAACTTCATATCATTGATTATTCAGATCTGTGCATCTTATTACAAAGTAATCGTTTAAAAAATGCGCCTGTGATTATGGCTTTGCAATGGCTACAACAGCACTTGCATACATTTGAAAATGTCTAGGGGAAAGGCATGCAATCAGAGATATTGCCGCAAACTGATAAAGATAGAGTAATTATCCAAATCACAGATACACATCTGATGGATAGACCTGAGGCTGAATTTGTCGGGATTAATCCTGAAGAAAGCTTTCATGCCGTTATGAATGATATTCAGCAACGCTATAAAAATATCGATTTAATTTTACATACAGGTGATTTGGCTCAAGCTGCGTTTCCAGAAACCTATGCGCGCTATTTAGATTATATGCAGCGTTTTGGTATCAATTTTTATCAAATTCCAGGAAATCACGACAATCTGAACTTGTTTCCCTTCCATGCGCCAGAACCGATTCCCGCAGTTATTGAGTTAGATCAATGGCGTATCATTTTGCTGAATAGTGCTGTGAGCGGGCGTACTGATGGAAACATTCAAACAGAACAATTGGCACATCTAAAACTGTTATTGGAAAAAATGAGCGACAAATTCATACTCATCGCTTGTCATCATAATCCTTTTGATATGCATTCGAAATGGCTCGATCAGCACAAGTTAAAAAATGCAGATGAATTAAAAGCTGTACTTGAACCATTTGATAACATCAAAGCTGTTTTACATGGTCATGTTCATCAAGAGTCCTATAATATATGGAATGGAATACATTTTATTTCTACGCCTGCGACTTGTGTGCAATTTAAACCACTCAGCCAAGAGTTTTCATTTGATCCAATTGCACCTGGTTACCGTTGCTTACATTTAAAAGCCAATGGTGAATTTGAGACCTTTGTACACCGCTTGGATCACTTCAAAGTTACAATTAATGAAGAAATTTCAGGTTACTAGCTTTTCATTTTTGTTTTTTTCTATTAAGTTATTCGTCCAACGAGATATGCAGAAAGTCTAATTCAGGGTTAGGTGACTTTCATCTTGGTAAAAAAATCTATATGATGACGCCCCCGATAGATTCATTCTGTTGGTAGTGATAAAAAATACTTGCATATCACCATATTTTTTGCGTATAGATAATACGTATATGATGAGGAATGCCCTTTATGGCGAATGACAACCAAAATCAAGTCTTGGAAGAACAAACAGCAGCAGATGATAAGTCTGTAAAGCGAGTGCGTAAAACCAAGCCGAAGACCAATGAAAACGGTACTACAGCAAGTCTATTCGGTATCGAGCCTTATCAGCCAAAGAAAAATGAAGAATACATGTCTGAGGGGCAGCTCGAACATTTTCGTAAAATTTTGCTGGCATGGAAAGCTGAATTGATGTCGGAAGTGGATCGCACCCTAAATACAATGCAAGATGAATCTTCTTCTTTACCTGATGTAAATGACCGTGCTACGCAAGAAGAAGAGTTTGCCATTGAGTTACGTACCCGTGACCGTGAACGTAAACTTATTCGCAAAATAGAGCAATCTATTGAAGCGATTAAAAATGACGACTATGGTTTCTGTGAAACGTGTGGTATCGAAATTGGTTTACGCCGTTTAGAAGCACGACCAACCGCAACTTTATGTATCGATTGCAAAACCCTTGCTGAGATCAAAGAGAAGCAAAATAACGGTTAACGCTGTGTCAAATTCCTCCCCACCCCTCTCTTTTCCAAAGGGAGGGAGGAAGAATACTGTATACAAAGGACGGTTTGCACCTTCACCCACAGGGCCGTTACATTTTGGCTCCTTGGTGACTGCTGTTGCGAGTTATTGCGATGCTAAAGCTCATCATGGGCAATGGATCGTCCGAATAGAAGATACGGATATTCCACGTATTTATCCAGATAGTGAACAGCACATTTTAAAGTGTCTAGACGCTTTTGGTTTCCAATCTGATGTTGAAATCGTTTATCAAAGACATCGCTTAGACATTTACCAGTCAGTAATCGAACAACTCAAACAAAACAATTTAGTTTATGCTTGTGAATGTACCCGAAAAATATTAGGGTCAAATCATATCTACGCTGGAACTTGCCGAGACAAACAGCTCGACTTCGAAAACCAAGCCATTCGTTTAAAAGTGTCTGATCAAAATATTTGTTTCAATGATCGATTACAAGGGCAACATTGCGCTAATTTACACCACGATTTAGGTGATTTTGTTCTCACACGTCGTGACGGCATTATCAACTATCAATTGGCAGTCGTTGTCGATGATTATTTACAAGAGATCAGCCATGTGGTACGTGGTGCGGATTTATTGGATAATACTGAACGTCAAATTTGGCTAGGGCAGCTTTTAGGCTATCCCGCTCTTGAATATATGCACTTGCCGCTTGCAATGAATCATCTAGGGCAAAAACTCTCTAAACAGAACCATGCTCAAGCCCTTGATGTCAAACATGCGTCTGAATTGCTTTTAGAGGCGATTATAGCGCTTGGACAAGCGCCAGTGGACTTAGATCAGCCAGATAAAATGTTGGTTCAAGCCATCACTCAGTGGGATATTACAAGTATTCCCAAAGGAACAGAGATAAAAGCCATTTACCAATAAAAAAGCCACTTTTGATCAAATGGCTTTTTTATTCAAATTAAATAAATTGCTAAAAACTGGACTCTTCTCGCGCTGGATTAGCATCTTTGGTGGTTGCATCAATTTTAAGAATTAAACTGATCATCACCGCACACATAATTAAAGATGAACCACCATAACTAATAAATGGAAGCGTCAGCCCCTTGGTCGGTAACATTCCCATATTCATGCCTGCATTCACTAAGATCTGTAATAAGAAAATAATGCTAATCCCATAAGCCAAATAACCTGCTCGCAAATATTGATGATTGAGCGCACGTTGACCAATACGAATACAGCAAATCAACATCACAAACGAGAGCAACAAAACAGTCGAAATACCAAAGAAACCGAATTCTTCACCTAAAATTGCCAACATAAAGTCGGTATGTGCTTCTGGTAGATAAGACATTTTTTGAATACTATGTCCTAAGCCTACCCCAAACCATTCACCACGACCAAACGCCATCAATGCATTCGACAATTGATAACCTGAGCCTAAAGGATCAGCCCAAGGGTTTGAGAATGACATTAAGCGCTCATAACGATAAGGTTCAAACACGATCAATGATACAAATGCCACCAGAATCGCACCAAATGCAAAGCCAAACTGGATCATAGGCGCACCAGCCAAGAAGAATACACCCAGCATCGAAACTGCAATAACCACAGTTGCACCTAAATCAGGTTCTGCAATAATCAGTCCGACCGTCAGCAACATCACCACACCAAGACGTACCAAGCCCTTAATATTATTACGGACTTCTTCAGCACGGCGGACCACATAGTCCGCCGTGAATATCGCCATCATCACCTTGGCGACTTCGGTTGCCTGCAAGGTAAATCCCCCGACACGAATCCATCGTGTTGAGCCATTAACCTCAGTACCCACAACTAAAACGGCGAGCAATAAAGCAATGGTGATCAACCACAATGGAAAGGTATTTTTAAACCAAAGGTTGAGTGAAACTCGATAGGTAATTGCGGCCGCAACAAAAGCCACCACAATCGAAATTGCATGGCGAATCACATAGTGAAATTCGTTTTCATGCATTCTTTCTGCGTAAGGCATTGAAGCCGAAGCCACCATCACCGTTCCAATACATAACAATGATATGACGCAAAATATCAGTACATTACGTGGTGTAATCTCTGCCGGCAATTTTGGCATCCAACGATCATACACTTGGTTAATCTTACTTATAGTCGTCTGAGCTAACCCAGCCATACTTTATTTCCTTATGATTCTTTTTAGTTTAGAGCATTTACATATTCAACAAAGCGATGACCACGCTCAGGATAGCCTGTAAACATATCAAAGCTTGCACATGCAGGTGATAATAGCACTACATCTTGCGCATGCGTATGTTGTTGACAAAGTTCTACAGCTTGTTGCAAAGATGCTGCATGTAGAAGTTCTGTTGTCCCTGTAATGGCGTTTTCAATAATTGAGCTGTCTTCACCAATCAGTACTGCAACTTTGGCATATTTTTGCAGAGACTCACGTAATGCAGTAAAATCCTGTCCTTTGCCCTGACCACCCAGAATAATCGCAACCTGACCATCTTGTGCTTCAATTGCAGCACCTAAGCCATCCAATGCAGCCAAAGTTGCACCGATATTGGTGCCTTTAGAATCATTATAATAACGCACACCATCGACTTCTTTAACGAATTCGCAACGATGCTCTAAACCTTTAAATGTTTTTAAGGTTTCAAGCATTTTGTCTATAGGCAAACCAATCGCTTCACCTAGAGCTAAACATGCCAAAGCATTGGCAACATTATGTGTCCCTTGAATATACATCTCTGAACTTTTGAGTAGACGTTCACGACCTCGCGCTAACCAAATCGTACCGTTATCTTCTCTTAGGATACCGTATTGTTTTAAATCAGGTGCATTGAGCCCAAAGCTTTGCATCGGTGTAACATCTGGCACCAATGGACGCGTCAATGAATCGTCACGGTTATATACGACTTTTTTCACACCTTGGAAAATACGATGTTTTGCCGCATGGTAACCTGCCATATCCCCATGACGGTCCAAGTGGTCTTCACTCATGTTCAAGACCACAGCCACTTCGGCATTTAAACTCGAGGTTGCTTCCAATTGAAAGCTGGAAAGCTCAAGGATATAAACATCTGGATCATCATGGGTTAAATCTAAAGCTGGGCGACCCAAGTTACCCCCTACCGCAACCTTTACTCCTGCTTCTTGCGCCATTAGGCCAATCAAAGTGGTCACGGTACTTTTTGCATTTGAGCCAGTAATCGCCACAATCGGTTTATCTGTAGCACGGCGGAGAATTTGAATTTCACTGATGACTGGAATGCCTTTTGCAATCGCAGCTTGAATTGCTGGTAACTGAGGATCTAACCCTGGACTAATGACGATCTCTTCAGCTTGCAAAAGTAAATCTTGATCGAGTTGACCAAAGCTGGTTTGAACTGCTGCTGGAATTTGCTCATGTCCTGGTGGAACTTCACGAGAATCTGTGACTGCAACACGGTAGCCATTTTCATGAAGAAAATTTACTGCTGAAACGCCTGAAATTCCAAGCCCAGCCACAACTTTTAACCCACCACGTTGTATTAACATTTTTGCTCACCAGCATTAAGATTTTAAAACTTGCAAAATGTTAGCACTTTGGCGATTTGAAAGCTTTTTCTGTTTTCACTTTCTAGATATTTTTTTGTGTCAGTGCGTAAAAATAGCAGCAAATTATTTTGATAAATACATCTGATTTTTTAAATAAAACCCTCGTGATTTTATTCTATTCTCAACATGAATAAGCCGAATGTTGAGGATCCATATTCGGCTTATTCATCGGGGCAGTTTACGACTGTCTAAATCTGATTAAAATGAATCGAGCAGTAAAGATAATAAGTTACCCGCGCCATAACCCGCACCAAGCAATAGCGCAATCCAAATCCATCCACCTAAAATGTTATACAACATGAATACAGGCATTTTCATATGCCCTGCACCTGCTGCAAAAGGAGCAAAAGAACGAACAAAAGGCACAAAACGGGCAACGAGAATGGTTTTCCCGCCATGCTTTTCAAAATAATGATTGGTCTTTTTAATATATTCAGGCTTAAACCAACGTGAATGCGCATGGAAAAACTTAAAACCTAGCGCACGCCCAGTATAATAGTTAACCATATAACCCAAAATTGAAGCAATAATCAGCAACACACCCATATAGTGCAAATGCACAGATTCAGCGGTAGAACATAAAGCACCGACAGCAATCAATAAACTATCGCCAGGGAGAAAAAACATAAAGACTGAGCCAGTTTCTGCAAAAATGATTAGAAACAAAATGGCATAAATCCACAACCCGTAATTCTCTAAAAAAGTGGGCAATAATTGTTCTAAATGCAATAAAAATTCAAGCAATACTCAACTCTCTTACAGAAGAATTCACGATATATTAGCCTAATTTAATCATGTATATATTAAAAGGCCTAAATAAATTAGGCTTTTTTAATCGGGTTTTGTTTTTATTTATTTTAAAAAACCATTGGCTGCCAGAAATTCCATACTGAGTTTAGACTCTGCTTTTGGCTCAGCAGCTTTATCACCAAGTAACAATCTTTCTATATAACGTGCCAATACATCCACTTCTAAATTCACTTGAGAACCCACTTTCCACGTTCCAATATTGGTCCGTTCAGCAGTATGTGGAATTAAATTTAAACTTAATATATTTCCACGTAAATGGTTGATAGTAAGGCTAATCCCATCTACAGTCACAGAACCTTTTTCAGCCAAATATTTAGCAATTTCAACAGGTGCAGTGACTTCGAAATACAGTGAGCGAGCATCTGAACGTACTACGGTGATTTCACCCACAGCATCGACATGCCCACTGACGATATGTCCACCGAAGCGTGTTGTTGGCAACATTGCTTTTTCTACATTGACCGCCTGCCCCGCTTTCCAACTTGCTAGAGTCGAACGATTTAAACTTTCACGGGATACATCAGCAGCATACCAGTTGTTACCCCAGTCGATCACAGTTAAGCAGATCCCATTGGTCGCAATAGAGTCGCCCAAATGCACATCTGACATATCCAAGTCAGTCTGAATACGTAAGCGCACATCACCACCTACATTTTGTAAACTTTCGACTTTACCCAAACTTTCAATGATACCTGTGAACATAATTCTACCTACTGCTGCAGTGAGAGAAACTGATGAAGTTCAATCTTGTTTATTTTGCACTTGCTACATATTTTAAAGGCAAAGGCGAGTTGTTACCATAAGGCCAATTGCGTACTGACACCTGATGTATCCACACCACCCAATTCTGCAAAATGATAGAGTTGACCCAACAGCTGACGCAATGGTGGTCCGGACTTGGCATGGGTATCGGTGATCACAATAAACTCAAGAACACGTGCGCGCTCAGACTGACGTTGTTTACTGACACGATAGCGAGGCACATCCTGAGTCAATAAGGTGACTTTGCCACGTTTCAGATTAGCTGCCAATAAGTCTTTGGCTTCAATATTGCCATCAGTGGAGTAACTGGTGAGAATATAACGCGCATTAATGGTTTCCAGTAAATTCTCATAGGCTTCTTGTGCATACTTAGAGGAATTATAAGGACTTGGACGTTCTTTACGCCATGCACGGTCAATCCCGCTTTTAAAACCTTTTGTATCCGGTGTAGGTAAATCAGTTTGATCCCAAAGTGTTAGCGAGTTGAGCACATGATAATTGCTACTATAGGCATGTTGGTTATACGGTGGATCTAGATAAGCCACATCAACTTCAAAACCACTCATCTGATTCGCCAAATGCTGTGCATCCACACACCACACTTCTGCCATAGGGGTTTTCTGTTGATTATGT
Organism: Acinetobacter legionensis; assembly: GCF_048551735.1. Classification (NCBI taxonomy): domain Bacteria; kingdom Pseudomonadati; phylum Pseudomonadota; class Gammaproteobacteria; order Moraxellales; family Moraxellaceae; genus Acinetobacter; species Acinetobacter legionensis. Next base: position 46,491 of record NZ_JBIMBV010000001.1, on the reverse strand, counting down.
CCTACTTCACTAAAGCGGCTGGGTGTTAGCCATAATAAAGATTCAATACGTTCTAACGCAGTTTGGGTTTTTCCACCCCAACCATGATGGAAGCTTTTAAATACACCGCTGGTATTGCTGACAAAACTTGCCGAATAGAGCAAAGGTGCCAATAACGCACTCATTTCTACATCGTCAATTGCACCCTGTGCTTGCCAAGTAGCAATTTGCTGGCGAATTGCATCTATGCGCATCCCATTGCGGCGTTTAAAAAATAAACGGTCTCGTGCAGGGTCATAAATTTCATCATTGCGCGGACAAAGGTTATGGGTAACCCATCCTTTCACTTCAGGCAAGCGGTTTAAATAATCGATGGCTTTCTGATACCCACCCAATTCTTTAAATGCAGGTGCATCTGTGCATGCCAAAATGGCATGATTTAATGCATGACTATAAGGTTCCCAGTCATTGGCAATCACCCTATAGCCATTTTGACGAGCTAAGCGCGAAACCACACCACTGCCAGCAAAAAAATCGGCAAAAATTGGGGCGCGTTTACCCTTAGGATTCAAAGTTCCTGTGATTTCAAGCGCTTCAAGAATCAGATGCAACAAACGGCGTTTGTTTCCTAAATAGGGAACTAACTGATGAAAAAGATATTCATCTGTTGTACGCGCAGCATGACGACGTTTATGGTAAACCGATGATGTTGACTCTGGATTCATACTGACTCTTGTGAAGGGATAAGTCTTAAGCGAATGTCATCACCAAACTGATGAACATCTTGTAACTTAAAACGTAATTGTTGTGCCATCGTTTCAAATTCGGCATTGAACATGGCACGTGCTGATTGTCCTAAAAAGGTCGGGGCAACATAACTGATTAATTCATCCACCAGATTTCCCTGCAAAAATGCAGTGGATAATGTCGCACCAGCTTCAACCAACACATCGTAAATTTGGAAATCTTTTAAAGTAGCAAGCAAATCTTTTAAAGATTGAACTTCTAATTGTACCACGCCCAGCTTAGCAAGTTCTTGACGAAATGGCCCCATGACCACCACTGTTTCAGGTGTGTTAAGAATTTGAGCATTGAGTGGCAAGCGACCTTGTCGGTCTAAAATCACGCGCTTAGGCTGTACAATCTTTGCAATATCAATATCGCCCAATGAACGTACATTTAATTGTGGGTCATCTGCCAAAATAGTATCAATCCCAGTAATCACTGCACCTGAAATGGCCCGCCAATGCTGAACATCTTGACGTGATTCGGCCCCAGTAATCCATTTAGACTCACCAGATGCCATTGCAGTACGGCCATCTAAACTGGAAGCAACTTTTAAACGAACATAAGGCAACCCTGTTGCCATTGCCTTTAAAAAGCCTTTATTGAGTTGTGCCGCTTGTTGCTCACAGATCCCTGTTTCAACCTTAATCCCTGCCTGACGTAAGATATCAACACCTTTACCAGCCACCAAAGGATTTGGATCAGCACATGCAACAACAACCTTACTTACACCCGCTTCAACCAGCCCTTTGGCACAAGGTGGTGTACGGCCATAATGCGCACAAGGTTCCAATGTAACATAAGCAGTTGCACCTTTCGCAGACTCGCCTGCTTGACGCATTGCAAAAACTTCTGCGTGTGGTTGCCCAGCTCGAGGATGATAACCCTCTCCCACCCATTGTCCATCTTTTACAATGACACAACCGACGTTCGGGTTTGGTCGTGTGGAATATTGTCCAAGCTTCGCAAGCTCAATTGCTTTCTGCATCCAAACCTGATCTATGTTTAAACAATCTTCGGGTTTAGAGTTTGAATCAAACTCAGACATAAAATTCCTAATCAATAACGTTCAAAAAATAAAATTAGTGGTCTTGCCCACGATCTTGCATTTGTTCAATTTGATGACGAAAAGCATCGATATCTTGGAAATCCTGATACACCGATGCAAAACGCACATAAGCCACATGATCCAATGCAAACAAAGATTTCATGACGATTTCACCAATGGTGCGTGAACGTACATCACGTTCACCCAAACGGCGAATTTGTAATTGAATATCACTAATGGCGGTTTCAATCTGTTCTTGAGTCACAGGTCTTTTTTGTAAGGCGTGCATTAAAGAACGTCGTAATTTTGCTTCATCAAATGGTTCATTTTTACCATCTGACTTGGTCACACGTGGCATCACCACCTCATAACTCTCAAATGTCGTAAAACGTTCGCCACAGCTGATACATTCACGACGTCGACGAATCTGGCTACCTTCAGCAGCCAAACGAGAGTCGATTACTTTACTATCTGCAGCATTGCAAAATGGACAGTGCATAGTGGTTTTATTGAACAAAATTCATGATTTCAGCTAGTGTAGCAAAAAAACCTGATTTTGTTGAGCCTTTCGCAAGATATGGAAAAAAAACAGCCCTTACGGACTGTTTTATACTATATATAGTTATTATTCAGATCTTATTAATTATTCGATACGTTCGCCATGTTGGCTTAAATCGAGCCCCATACGTTCATCATCAGATTCAACACGGATCCCAATCACAACATCGATGATTTTAAGCAAGATAAAAGTCACAATTGCTGAGTATGCGATGGTTGCTAACACACCTTCAACTTGCACCCATAATTGATGCATTACATCCGTTGGTGCTTTATCACCCATAATGAATGAGCTTGCAAATACAGCTGTTAAAATCGCACCAACAATACCGCCTACACCGTGTAAACCAAACGCATCCAATGAGTCGTCTGCTTTAAGGATACGTTTAAGACCAGAGATCCCCCAGAAGCATACTACACCACCGATTAAGCCCATGATCAACGCACCACTTACAGTCACAAAACCTGCCGCTGGCGTAATCACAACCAGACCAGCAACTGCACCCGATGCCGCACCCAATACTGAACCTTTACCACGAACAATTTTTTCAACCACTAACCAAGCAATTGCTGCAGCTGCTGCTGCAATTTGAGTCGTTACTAAAGCATACGCTGCTGAACCATTTGCACCCAAAGCAGAACCACCATTGAAACCAAACCAACCGACCCATACCAAGCTTGCACCCAATACAGTTAAGGTTAAGTTGTGTGGCGCCATAGATTCTTTGCCCAAGCCCATACGTTTACCCAGCAAATACGCAGCAACTAAACCTGCAACACCAGAGTTAATATGAACAACAGTACCACCCGCGAAATCAAGCGCACCATCATTCATTAACCAGCCACCGCCCCATACCCAATGAGCAATTGGTGCATAAACAATAATGACCCAAATTGTAATGAACGTGATCCAAGCACTAAATTTCATACGATCAGCCACAGAACCACTGATGATGGCAACGGTAATGATCGCAAAAGTCATTTGGAAAATAACGAAAAGAATTTCTGGAATTGTGCCACTCAGCGCATCTGTTGTAATCCCAGATAACATGATTTTATCGAAACCACCAATAAAAGCATTACCAGAACCAAATGCAAGTGAATAACCAATGACCACCCATACGATGCTGACCACTGCTGCAGCAGTAAAGCTTTGCGCCATAGTAGCAAGCACATTTTTCTTACGCACCATACCGCCGTAGAATAATGCTAAACCGGGAATTGTCATCAGCAATACAAGTGCTGTAGATACAAGAATCCACGCTGTATCACCTGTATTTAAAGTTGGTTTTTCTACTTCTGCTGCTGGCGCAGCTGTGGCAGTCACCGTTTCAGGCGCAACGGTTGCCGATGTATCGGCGACTGTTGCAGTCACATCACTTGCCGTTGCAACAGCTGTAGATGCAGGCTCAGCTACGTTTTCTTCTGCCCACGCAACTGATCCGCCAAGAAGTGCGCCAGACAGGCTGAGCGCTAATAGCATTTTTTTCATTCGTATCCCCCAACCTAATTTTGTGAGTTATGTATTGATATACATAACCAGCAATCTTCGTGCCAAATTAAACAGCGTCTGGACCTGTTTCACCTGTACGAATACGAATTACTTGCTCTAAATTAGTCACGAAAATTTTTCCATCACCAATTTTGCCAGTGCTAGCAACGCGTGTAATAGATTCAATCACTGAATCTACCATGTCATCACTGATTGCGATTTCGATTTTCACTTTAGGCAGAAAATCAACAACATACTCAGCGCCACGATAAAGTTCAGTATGCCCCTTTTGACGACCAAAACCTTTAACTTCAGTTACGGTAATCCCTTGAACGCCTATATCAGACAGTGCTTCACGCACGTCATCTAATTTAAACGGTTTTACAATTGCAGTTACGAGCTTCATATTGTTTTCCTTCGGCTTATTTCACCAGTAAGGTTTTATGTTCAATTTTCATGCCAATCTTATTAATGGTTGGGGTGATTAATTCAATCAACATGCATTGCCTTTATAACCTATTGTATATACTTAGGTGAAGTTGCAACTTTAAAAAACACATAATATTGCGTGTTTTTTTAGATTTCATTGCTAAATTATAGGAGACATTATGCTTTAAGCAGCGGATAAAAAATTACTTAAATAAAATGAATACGCGATGTTACACTAGGCGAAGAGCATTACTAATTTGGATTCCTCATGATTGAAACATTATTACAAGCAATTTTAGAACAGGTCGATCAGCCTAAAAAAGATATAGAACATAATTTGCGCGCTTTGCTAAACGAAGCCATTTCTAAAATGGATATCGTTTCAAAAGACGAAATTGAACGCCAAAAGACTGCACTAAATAATGCCAATTTACGATTGACCGATTTACAAGAAAAGGTCAAAGCACTTGAGGTGCTGATTCAGGATAAAAAATAAACTAAATTTGCACTTTGTTGGTGCAAAAAATATAATAATGATTAAAAATAAAGCACCAGTGGAAAACAACAATGTCTTTAGCCAAAATTTATACCCGAGGCTTGCTCGGGCTGCATGCACCTTTAATTGAAGTTGAGGTCCATGTTAGTGCAGGGCTTCCTTCTTTAACAATTGTTGGCTTAGCTGAAGCAGCAGTTCGTGAAAGTAAGGATCGCGTTCGATCAGCCATCATTAACAGTGGCTATCAATTCCCAACCAAGCGCTTGACCATCAATCTCGCACCTGCGGATCTTCCCAAAGATGGCTCTCGTCTAGATCTGCCCATTGCACTGGGTATCTTAATTGCCACGGGACAACTTCCTGAAAATGTCACAGATCATTTTGAGTTTATTGGTGAATTAGCACTAGATGGACACTTAAGACCAATCACAGGGACCTTAACTATTGCGATGGCATGTCAGATGGCCAAACATCAATTGATGCTGCCACAGGAAAATGCCGCTGAAGCAGCGCAATTGCCTGAATTTCAAGTTTTTGCTGCTCAGCACTTAAAACAGGTATGTGAGCATTTCTTAAATCTACACAAAATTGAGGTCACTGCTACACAAAAAATACAGCAAAATAATGCCTACAAATTTGATTTATCGGATGTTAAAGGGCAATTACGCCCACGGCGTGCTTTAGAAATCTCAGCCGCAGGTGGACATTCTATTTTATTTAAAGGCCCGCCAGGTACCGGTAAAACCCTTTTAGCTTCTCGCTTACCGAGTATTTTGCCAGCCTTAAATCCACAAGAAAATCTTGAGGTTGCCAGTATTTATTCAATTGCAAAGGCAAAACATCATTTTGGACAACGTCCATTTCGCGCCCCTCACCATACTGCATCAGCGATCGCCCTCGTCGGTGGTGGTTCAAATCCAAAACCAGGAGAGATTACCCTGGCGCATTTAGGTGTGCTATTTTTAGATGAGTTGCCTGAGTTTGATAAAAAAGTACTCGAAGTTTTAAGACAACCACTTGAATCTAAAGAAATCGTTATTTCTAGAGCATCACGCCAAATTACATTTCCTGCAAACTTTCAATTGATTGCAGCAATGAATCCCTGTCCTTGTGGTTATGCTTTTAATCAGGACAGTCGATGCCAGTGTTCTGCTGAAGCAATTAAACGCTATCAAAATAGAATCTCAGGTCCATTATTAGATCGTATTGATTTACATATCGATGTACCACCATTAAAAGCCCAAGAATTACAGGATCAAACACCTGTCGAAGATTCAGCAACAGTACGGGAACGGGTGATTGATGCTTTTGACTTCCAAATCAAAAGACAAGGCCATTTAAATCACAGCTTATCGCCAAAAGACTTAGAAAAATATGTGGTTTTAGATGAAACATCTAAGCAAATGCTCGAAATGGCACAACAACGTTTAAATTTATCTGCGCGGGCGTATCATCGTATTTTACGTGTCTCAAGAACTATTGCAGATTTGTCTCAAAGTGAGCAAATCCAAAGTGCGCATTTAACTGAAGCCTTGTCATATCGTGGAACTCAATCTTAGAATCTAACCTATGACATATAGAAAATACATAGCATGCTAAATTTAAGCCTACGCAACGAACATGCAGACGACATTGAAAATATTTTCAATCTCACTCAACTGGTTTTTCTAAATGCAACGCATACCGACCATACTGAACACTTGATCGTCAATGCACTCAGGGATGCAAATCAATTAACTATTTCAGTTGTTGCTGAATTGGATCGACAGATTATTGGGCATGTGGCGATTTCACCTGTTGAAATTTCTTCTGGCGCACAACATTGGTATGGCTTAGGCCCAATTTCAATTGCACCAGAATATCAACAACAAGGTGTTGGTAAAGCTTTAATCCAACACGCATTACAGCAGTTACAACAGCTCAATGCAGCAGGATGTGTTGTGCTTGGAGATCCTGCCTATTATTCCAAATTTGGCTTTCAGCCACACGCCAGTTTGATTCTTGACGATGTGCCTACTGAATATTTTCAAGTCCTTGCTTTTAACCAAAGCATTCCACAAGGTACCGTAAAATATCATCCAGCATTTGAAGTGAAAGCCTAATTTGATTTCAAAATCGCAAAAAATAAAGGTGACTCATGGTCACCTTTATTTATTTTAATTTACGCTTAGAACGCTTTAGTTAAAGTAAACACAGCGCCTGTTTCAACACCACGTTTCGCAGAATTAGTGAACCCATCAGTATCAATATTGGTTCCGACTGCAGCAAGTTCCGCAGTTACCCCAGGAATAGATCTAACCGCATAATTCACCCCAACTTTCCAGTCGACATAATTGTCTTTACCATCAGGTAATGCTTTTTCATCCATTGTAGTATAGCCAACATTAGCAAGCCCACCGAAACCAGTATCACCAAATGGAGCTGAATAGCCAACGTTAAAATTCCAACTGTTGCCACCGACTGCTGCCCAGTCATTGGTATAGTTCACATTGGTCAATAGACTACTGCCTTTAATCAAGACGTCTGCAAATATTAATTTTGCATAAAACTCAGTCCAGTTAAAATCACTGCTTGCACTTGGATAATTATATTCAACAACACCAACATCCAAAGTTGGTTTAAAGGTTGGAGATAACGCCAAGGCTGTTGTATAGCCAATAGAAGGATCTAATTCTAAATGTGGATCAGATGAACCAAAATTCACATTTGAACCCCAAAGACCCGCATATAAACCAGAACTATGCGATAAGGTAAAACCCGCTTGTACTGCTGGGTCGCTTAATGTTTGAGTCATACCGCGGAAACGATAGTCACTCGTTACGGCAGCACTACCTGCAAAGCTTAAACCTAATTTTGACAGTGCGTTGTCTTCCGCCATTGCCATTGTTGCTGTAGACGATAGAACTGCCAATGTTAGTGCTTTAGTTGAGAATTTCATCTTGAGTGCTCCCCCATCATACGATGTTTATTTGTTATGCTAAAATTTGATGAACTCCCTAAGCAATTAGCAATTGCCATGCCAAAATGAAACTCAAGCATTTTATAAAATTCAGAAATACATATTAATATTTTTATAATCAATGCTTTAGAATTAAAATATTGTGGGTAATTTTTTTTATTCTTCAGCTGTTGAACATATGCTATTTCAAGCATCACTTGATGGAGCTGATTCATATTGACCTACTTTAAGCATGGTTTTAATGCAAAATAGTATGAAAAATCTGAGCGTAAATTTTCTATAAGGTGCTTTATTGTTGTCATAAAAAACGTATAAATATTACTTTATGCTTTTCATATCAGTTTATTGTAATGATGCATATTGTTCTTTTGCTCAAAAAAAGCACACAGTTTAAAAAACGCCTAAAAAAAGTGCATTTCCTATCTTCGGTCATACACTTTGATAAAATAAGAAAGGCTAATTCTCAGGCATATTCTTCTTATTAAAAACTATAAGTTAATCTTAAAAACTATAAGCCAAACCAAATAACATATTGTCCTTATAACCTTCACCCAAACGATCTTTACCACCGATCACATAGTCTAATGAAGCAGTAACACCTGTATTGGCAATGGTTTTACTGAGCCCCAAGCGCATTTCGCTCAATGTAAAATCCTGTTCTGTCTGCACAATACTGTCATCACGATGACTGTTATAAAGAGATGCACCAATAGAAGTGTTAAAAATAAAATCTTGAGCCAAAGCATGACGATACGCAATGCTTAGATAAATATCACCAGCATTGGCAGAGGATGCATCAGCTAACATCACTGAAGCACCTGCGGTTAAATTTTTATAACTCAGTTCAGCAGATAGATCTGTATATGTAGTTTTACGATGATCTGCTTGATCTGCATAAATAGTACCGCCTTTATGATAAACATATGCGGTGGTTCTTAAGCTATAGCTCCAATTTTGCGCAACTTCCTGAGCATAAGCCAAATAAAAATTATTTTCAAAACCATGATCTTGCATAACATCTGTAGGATTATAGCTCAGTGTAGAACCCCAATAGCCAAGCGTGATGCCACTTTTATGTGCATAACTTAAACCACCTTGAACAGCGATATCATCATTTTCAATTCCTCCTCGATAGATATACTTAGATACCAATCCCACATTTCCAGAAATCATGCCATTTTTAACCAAAACATTTGCTTGTTCAGCAAATGCTGGGCACGACGCTATACAGATAGGGATTGCCCGTAATAGTTTAGAAATAAGTGAATTCATGATAACAAATGGGTGGGCGTATAAATAAAGGCGAATTTTACTGTGTTTTTAAATTTTTGGTAAAAAACATGGAGATAAATTCAGCATATTTTCCAATTTATTTCATATTTCACACAAAATTAGTATTTTAATAACTCTTTAGAATTTTTTTTCATAAGAAAAGAAATTAATATTGTGTAAAAGATTACAGAAATGTAATATTTTTAAGCAAAAGAGATTCCATTTTTATAGATTAAATATACAATTCATCCACAATCTGTTCTGAATTCGATCAGTCAGTGCAATCTATTCTCGTTCACGAGGCAATTCATGTTGAATGCTCCAAAACTTACTTTAGCTGTATTAATTAACGCGGTTCTAATATCCCCTACATTTGCTAGCGAACAAAGTGATGCAAAAGGGTTCGTTGAAGATGCCAAAGGTTCTGTATTGTTTCGTACAGGCTATATCCTTCGTGATAAAAAACATGGTATTGACGATCAAAGCTCATTTGCACAAACTGCAATTGTCGACTTAGATTCAGGCTTCACTCAAGGTATCGTCGGTTTCGGTGTTGGTGTGGTTGGCGATGGTTCTTTTAAAATCGGTCCAAACAACCATGCTGGCAATAACATGATTGCACTCAAAAATAATGGTGCAAGAGATGCAAATGGACGAGTTGATCCATATGATCATTGGGCACGTGGTGGAGCAAATGTAAAAGCTCGTTTCTCAAATACGACTGTACGTTATGGTACTCAAGTTTTAGACCTCCCTGTACTTGCAAGTAATACAACACGTCTTGTCCCTGAATATTTCACAGGGACATTATTAACCAGCCATGAAATTAAAAATTTAGAACTAGTTGCGGGTAAATTCACCAAAGACCAAATGTCTGATCAGATCAAAACAGATGGTAATAAATTGGATGATGCGATTGTTTGGGGTGCCAAATACAAATTTGATGACCAGCTTACTGCATCTTATTATGGTTTAGACTCTAAAAATGCCTTAGAACGTCATTATATTAATGCCAATTATAAATACCCATTAGCAAATCAAAGTTCTTTAACTTTTGATTTCAGTGGTTATCACACCAAGTTTGATAAAAATGCCAACACCTATTCTGCAACTGGTCCTGTCGATGTTGATTACTCAAGCACAGGTAAAGCAGGCGTAGAAAAAACCAATAATATTTGGGCATTGTCTTCTACTTATAACCAAGGTCCACATACTGTTATGTTGGCTTATCAACAAAATACAGGTGATGTCGGTTATGACTATGGTCAAAATGCTGATGGTTTCCAAAGTATTTATCTACCAAACTCTTATATGTCTGATTTTATTGGTAATCATGAAAAATCAGCTCAAGTTCAATACAACCTAGATTTTAGCAATTATGGTGTTCCTGGCTTAAATTGGACCACAGCATTTGTGTATGGTTGGGATATTAAAGTCCGCAATGTCACTGATGATGCACAAGAACGTGAATTCTTTAATCAGGTGAAATACACCATGCAAAGTGGTTTTGCAAAAGATGCGAGCTTACGTCTACGTCACTCTTACTACCGTGCAAGTGAAGCGTATAATCCTGTCTACATTGGTGATACCAATGAATGGCGTATTTTCTTAGATATTCCTGTGAAATTTTTCTAATTTAGAATAAATCCAAAGAAACAAAAAACCTGCATTTAATAATGCAGGTTTTTTATGGGTTTGAAGATTATTTTATCTTTAAACTTCGCTTAAATCAGGATTATTTCGCAGCTTCAATTGCTTTCAATACTTCAGCTTTTGCAACTTCTGAACCTTCCCAACCTGTCAATTTAACCCATTTACCAGGCTCTAAATCTTTATAATGTGCAAAGAAATGCTCAATTTGGTTAATTAACAAAGCTGGAAGATCTGAATATTCTTTCACATCTTTATAAAGTGGAGTCAATTTGTCATGTGGAACTGCGATAAGCTTCGCATCAATACCACCATCATCTTCCATATTTAATTTACCAACAGGACGACAACGAATCACTGAACCATGTACCAATGGGTGTGGAGTTACAACCAATACGTCTAATGGGTCACCATCTTCAGACAAAGTATTTGGTACATAACCATAGTTCGCTGGGTAGAACATCGCTGTACCCATGAAACGATCTACAAATAAAGCGTCTGAATCTTTATCTACTTCATATTTAATCGGTGCAGCATTTGCTGGGATTTCGATAATTACATAGATGTCATTTGGTGCATCTTTACCAGCAGGAATATTGCTATAGCTCATAGGATACTCTTTCAAGTGAGGTCTTATTTAAAATCTTGTCGATTATAACGCTAAATTGCGCAAACAGATGCGGATTATACATTTTGCATCATCAAAATGAATGAATTTTATCGAAAACTACTTAGACCATTCGAATAACCAATAACAATAAAATAATTGGGCAAGCTAAGGACAAAGCCCAAATGATGGTCCGTAGTGCTGAAATATTAGCAAGATAGCAAATCCCATAAATAATGCGTAAAACAATATAGGCGATCCCTAACATCATAATCAAATGTTGTGAGACCACCATGTATTCAGCCATCAAAATCGCAGCAATAAATAAAGGTAGGCTCTCAAAACTATTCTGCTGTACTGCATTGGCACGTGCAGCTAAACCCGTGGTTTTTGCTAAAAATTCACGCGGATTCTGATTATCAGCAGCTTTAAAGCCACCAGATGCTTTCGCAATAATGGTAAAAACATAAGGAAGTAAACAGGCAATTAGAATTAAATATATGATGCCATCTATCCCAGACATGATTTTTTCTCATGAAGTGTTAATGCGAGTTATCATAGCATGGCATGAACAGAATATTTTTTGTTAAATGCAGAGTTTTGCAAAATTGTGTAGTGAGGACAATAACGTGCAACCAGATCAAAATGAATTGTTTGAGGTTTTAGAAAAGCAGCGCCATCAACAAGCTGAGATTGATCGTATTCTTAAAATTGTATTGCCAATTTTGGCTTTTCTATTATGCGTGATTTGTGCAAATTATAATTGGCAATCTACCTTGGGAACGCTCGTCGTTCTGGTGGCGGCCTTTTTTGCCGTCGGCATAAAGCGTATGAATCTATATTTTTGGTTAGCCATTATTATCGTGTACTGTTTAATTGATATCTATTTTAGCTATGGCAGTATTAACCCCTCAGCACTAGGTCGTCAAATGGGAACCATGCTCACATTTACAGGGATTGTTGGCTTAAGCCGCCCCTATATCGATGGTTGGTATATTCGTTCTCATAAAAATTAGATTTTGAATTGAACAAATATACCTAGCTATTATTTTCGATAGAACATAAAAAAGCGCCACGATTGGCGCTTTTTTATGTTTAATTTTTCAATTACTTACGTAAATCTTTACGGAGAATTTTACCTACATTAGATTTTGGTAAATCATCCATAAACTCAACATAACGCGGGCGTTTATACCCTGTTAAGTTTTCTTTTGCATATTCGAGCACTTCTTCTGTGGTTAAAGATGGATCTTTTTTCACCACAAATAATTTTGGCACTTCACCAGATTTTTCATCAGGTACACCAATTGCTGCCACTTCAAGAACTTTCGGATGTTGAGCTATCACTTCTTCAATTTCAGAAGGATAAACGTTAAAGCCAGATACTAAAATCATATCTTTCTTACGATCTACAATTTTAAAATAACCACGTGTGTCCATGAAACCAATATCACCTGTACGGAAATAACCGTCAGCTGTCATAACTTTTTCAGTTTCATCTGGACGATTCCAATAACCTTTCATCACTTGAGGACCACGAATCGAAATTTCACCCTGCTCACCTTGTGACAAATGATTGCCATCATCATCTAAAATTGCGACATCAGTCAATGGTAACGGAATACCAATTGTGCCACTAAACTCAGTCGTTGCAGGCGGGTTCGCAGTTGCGACTGGAGAAGTTTCAGATAACCCATAACCTTCAATAATGATGGTTCCAGTAACTTTTTTCCATTCTTCAGCAGTTGACGGTAACACGGCCATACCGCCGCCCATCGCCATTTTTAACTTACTGAAGTCAAGCTGTCTAAATTCTTCATTATGTACCAGTGCATTGAACAAGGTATTTACCGCAGGGAAGAAACCCGGTTGGTATTTACGTAATTCTTTAATCACCGCTGGTAAATCACGTGGATTTGGAATCAGAATATTTGCCTGACCTTTATACATACCATACATCGCACACACCATGAATGCGAAGATGTGATAAAGCGGTAAAGCACAGAAGATACGATCGTCTTTCGCACCATCACCTTGACCAAATTTACTTTGGAAAATACCATCACATTGCAACAAGTTTGCAACTAAGTTACGGTGCGTCAGCTCCGCCCCTTTGGAAACACCCGTAGTACCACCTGTGTATTGAAGTACAGCAGTATCACTGAGGGTCATGGTTGGACGTTTATAATTGCTTGGGCTTACTTTTGCCAATGCTGCATTAAACTTAATATGTCCTGGAATATTCCAGTCTGGAATTTGTTTACGCACTTTACGTAAAACAAAATTCACCAAAGTACCTTTTAAAGTACCCAACATATCGCCAACGGATGCAACAACAACATGTTTTACAGGTGTTTTGCCAATAATCGCTTGATAAACAGTCGCAAAGTTTTCAACAATGACCAATGCTTCAGCACCTGAATCATTAAGTTGGTGTTCTAATTCTCGTGCTGTATAAAGTGGATTCACATTCACAAGTACCAAACCTGCACGGAATACACCTAAAGCGACAACTGGATACTGAAGGACGTTAGGCATCATCACAGCAACACGTGAACCTTTTGCCAAACCTAAGCTTTGCAGATACGTTGCAAATTTACGGCTTGCCAATTCAAGGTCACTGAATGACATCACTTTATCCATGAAGATAAAGGCATCACGTGAACCAAACTTTTGGAAATTACGCTCAAAAATATCAATAAGAGAGCTATTTTCCTGTGGCAATTCTACTGTTTCTGGAATTCCAGTCTTTTGATATTCAGTGAACCAAATTTTTTCCATAATGCCATAATCTCCAATCAGTAATCCTTAGTTTTAAACTGTTTTTCTCAATATTGAACATAATTTTTTGGCTTCTTTGTGCTCAATATTGCATCCATTTTCACGAACACTTTGCATATATAACGTATTTCAATCCCAGGATGCTAGTTTTATCTTTGAATCAACAGTTTATTTGCTTTTTGATATCCACGCGGTAACAATTGACCTTTTGAGGCGCGTTTACCGATATATTTTTGCAAATCATCCCCTTTTAATTTTAATTGTTGCTGCCCTGCAAGCACTTGTATTACCTCATCTAAATTCAAAGTTAACATAAACTGAATAGACTCTTTGGTTTCAAGTTGTATCAACTTATTTCCTTTACCTTTATTGAGCGTTGGCAACTCTGATAACTCAATTAAAAGTAGGCGTCCTGCTGAACTGAGTATAGCCAAATGAGTATGATTTTCAATGACTTCGATTGGCATTACTGTCGCATTTTCAGCAACGGTCAGGAATGTTTTACCCGCTTTAGCGTTTGTATCCAATTGTTTAGCGTGTGATTTAAAGCCATAACCCTTTGAACTTACAGCAACTATTTCCTTTTCTTCATTTTCAATGAGAACTTGCATAAAGCCCACACCATTGGCAGGAGAAAGTTTTGAACTCAACGGTTCTCCTAAACCACGAGCCGATGGCAAACTATTAATGGCCAAAGCGTAACTTCGTCCTTTTTCATCTAAAATATATACTTTCTGGTTAGACTTACCTTGTGCTGAACTTAGGTACCGGTCACCAGCCCGGAAGCTTAATTTTTCAATATCAATATCATGACCTTTTGCTGCACGAACCCAACCCGCTTCAGAAAGGATCACTGTTACCGCTTCAGCAGGCATTAAATCTTGTTCACTAATTGCTTGTGATTCCTCACGCTGTACAATTGGTGAACGGCGATCATCACCAAACTTTTTCGCATCATCTTTGAGCTCTTCGATAATCAAAGATTTTAATGACTCAGGATTTGCAAGTTGTTCACGAATCACAGCTGCTCTCGCCTCAAGTTCTTCTTGTTCACGGCGCATTTCCATTTCTTCAAGTTTTGCCAAATGGCGTAACTTGAGCTCTAAAATTGCTTCTGCTTGAACTTCATCAATATTAAAACGCAGCATCAACACCGGTTTAGGCTGATCTTCTTCACGAATAATCTTGATCACTTCATCAATGTTCAAATAAGCAATGATCAAACCACCGAGAATATGTAGCCGCTTTTCAATTTTATTCAAATGATATTGCAGACGACGTGTGACAGTACTCTTACGAATTTCAATCCATTCTAATAAAATTCTACGAATTGATTTGACTTGTGGGCGCCCATCTGCACCAATCATGTTCATATTGACACGATAACTCGATTCTAAATCGGTTGTCGCGAACAAATGACTCATTACTGCATCGGCATCAATGCGGTTTGAACGTAATACAATTACCAAACGGGTTGGATTTTTATGGTCTGACTCATCGCGTAAATCACTGACCAATGGCAGTTTTTTAGCTTGCATCTGATCAGCAATTTGGGTGATGACTTTCGAGCCAGAAACTTGATATGGTAGCTCAGTGATAATAATTTCATTTTTTTCAATAGTATATACTGCACGGGTTCGATAACTACCGCGTCCAGTCATTTGAATTTTTAATAATTCATCACGTGGTGTAATAATCTCTGCTTTGGTCGGTAAGTCAGGTGCAGGGATATATTCTGCAATTTTTTCATCCGTTAAGTTTGGATTACGGATTAAAGCAATCGTACCTTTAACGACTTCACGTAAATTGTGGGGTGGAATATCGGTTGCCATACCTACCGCAATACCTGTCGTACCATTCAGTAAAATATTCGGTACACGCGCAGGTAAACTAACTGGTTCTTTCATTGAGCCATCAAAGTTATCTTGCCAATCACAAGTGCCTTGACCTAATTCAGAAAGTAACAGATCACTATAGGGTGAAAGTTTGGCTTCGGTATAACGCATGGCTGCGAATGATTTAGGATCATCAGGTGAACCCCAGTTACCTTGCCCCTCAATAAACGGGTAACGATAACTAAACGGCTGTGCCATCAAGACCATCGCCTCATAACACGCTGAGTCACCATGCGGATGGTATTTACCCAATACATCACCGACTGTACGTGCAGATTTTTTCGGCTTACCGCTTGGTTTTAATCCCAATTCGCTCATCGCATAAACGATACGGCGTTGTACAGGTTTTAAACCGTCACTGATGTGTGGCAATGCACGATCCATAATCACGTACATGGCATAGTTAAGGTAAGCTTGTTCTGTAAATTCTGCTACGGAACGGTTTTCTGTCGCATGATGCGCAAGGCTTGTCATAACAACCTTTTATCCTAAATAAGTTCGTTCTAAATAAATGTTTATGTATCTACGTTCTTATGCTAAGTCGCAGGGTCTGACTACACAAGTGCAAGTGTACCCTACAACGACAAATTGCGTCTTTAGATCTTTCTAATGAGGTAAAATTATCCATTTTTTAACAAATGAGCAACTTTTATTTAAATTGGTATTTTAAAATTTGGATATGCAGTTTATTTCCAATGAAATTTATAAATGCTGAAACTTATTGAAGTGGTCCAATTCTCTTTTTTATAGAATGGATGCTCGAACTCAATAAACACCCGATCCCATATAGAAATATCAAAGTAACAGGAACCACGAAGCTATACGCTGCCGTCCAAGACAGCCGATCGAATAAAAGTCCTAACCCAATTGCATTAAATGCTGACACTTGAAAACCTATGGGTAATTGTAAGAAAACAAAGTTTCCTTTGTTATCCGTCCTTGGATCTAATGCGATATAAAGACAAAAGATGGTAAGCAAAAAATAAAGAATACATAGCTTAATCCTATTTTACTTTTCATTATTTTATCCTCAATGCAGGCCTGATCTACCTCAAAAGATGCTATGAATTGTTTGTTGTTAAATTTAACGTTAGAGAAATTAAAATGGCTGATCGGCAATATTAACCCTATATCAACCATTCTATAATTTTTTTTACTATAGTTTTTTTCTGCTCTTTTCTTTTATATATTTCAATAGCCCCCTAGAGCCCAATTTCTTCCAGGGTCTTACCTTTGGTTTCTTCACCCAAGATCAAAACTACAGCTGCTACAGCGAAAAGTACAATCGTAAACATCATAAAGACTGAACTGAACCCATTGCTTGCCACCATCATATGGGTCACCACCAAAGGTGCGACAATTCCCCCCATACGACCAATTGCAGATGCCCAACCTGAGCCAAAAGCACGAATATTGGTAGGGTATTGTTCAGGTGTATAGGTATATAGAACACCCCATGCACCCAAATTAAAGAACGACATTAAGCATCCCCACAACATAATCATATCGACTGAGGTGGCTTGACCAAAAAAGTAAGCAGACAACGCGCACAGACCAATAAAACCAGCAAGTGTTGCTTTACGTCCAAGCTTTTCAACCAACCAAGCCGCAGCCACATAACCCGGTAATTGTGCCAAAATCATTCCAAGTACATATTCAAATGACTGCACAATGGTATAACCCTGCTTGACCAGCAGACTTGGTAGCCATGTAAAAATACCATAATAAGAATAAACAATCCCAAACCAAATCAACCACAACATCAAAGTTCGGCGAGCAAAACTACCAGACCAAAGTTGTGAAAATGTAATTGTTTGTTTTGCTGAAACAGATTTGACTTCAATGGTTTCAATCACTTCCACACCACATTGCCGTTCCAGTTTCTGTACCAATGCATGAGCTTCTTCAATTCGTCCACGATTAATCAGATAGGGAACAGACTCTGGCACTTTTTTGAGAATCATAAAAACATAAATGGCAGGTAAACCACCAATCAAAAATGCAATATGCCAACCATACTCAGGAATCACAAAATAAGAAATAAGTGCAGCAACAAGCCAGCCAAGTCCCCAGAAACTTTCTAAAAGTACAATAAATCGACCACGTACTTGAGCGGGGATATATTCACTGACCAAAGTCACAGCCACAGGAAGTTGGCCACCCAGCCCTAATCCGACAATAAAACGGAATACTAATAACCAAGTCAGATTCGGCGCAAAAGCACATAATGCGGTTGCAATGCTATAGGTCACTAAGGTAATCGCAAAGACTGTTCTACGACCAATTCGATCGGCCAACCCACCTGAAAATACAGCACCAATTGCCATACCCACAAAGCCAATGGAGACCACCCAACCTTTTTCAGTAGGTGTCATTTGCCATTCTTCTGCCATTTTGGTGAGAATAAAGGAAATGAGTCCTGTATCCATGGCATCAAACATCCAGCCCAGTCCAATTACCCAGAGTAAGGTATAATGAAATTTCCCTATGGGTAAGCGTTGTACACGTGATACTAAATCCATAATGCACTCAACAAATATGTAAAAGCAGAAATAACTTTGGCACGCTGTTTAACTTTAAAGACTTAACAGGAGAATTTCTCCTGCTAGTCCGTCAAAATCTTTAAATTCTTTAGAATGGAAACCATTATTTATCAATATTTTTCTTGAAGGTATATTTTCAGGATCAATAATAGCCATGAGATGTGTTAAATGGGGTTGTTTTTTTGCATGGTCAATTAAAAATGCTACAACCTGACTGGCAATGTCTTTCCCCCAGTATTCGGGTAAAAGCATATAGCCCAATTCCGCTGTTCGTGCTATTGGTTGATCCAACTCAATTTTGGCTAAACCCATAAATTCATGTGTTTGAGCATCAAGAATTTTATAATTTCCCAATGCCACATCATAGGCATTCTTAGATAAAATCTTACTAAATTCTGAATGTGCTTCCTCAAGCGTTAATGCTCTTTCGGTAATCATTTGCATGACTTTAATATTTTTGACCAATTCAAAATACACAGCAAAATCTATGTCTGTAAATTTTTCAAGTTTAATATTTTGATGAATCCGATATGACATACCAAGCTCAAAGTTAAATGCAGCAATTCACAATCAATAGTTGCTCTTCAAGCATTCATCCTTAGGACTCATCTTTAGAAGATGCCGATTGTTCATCATCATCTTTATAGATAAATTTCGGCATTTCCAAACCAAAATAAATCGCCACACAACGTAATGCAAAACCAAAAACTAAAGTAGAAACCACAGTAATTTCAAGCGATAAACCAAAATCAATACAGAACCAATAGAAAATCACCGCAACAAAGGAAATCGACGCATACAATTCACGACGGAATACCAATGGAACATCATTACACAGAATATCTCGTAGAATACCACCAGATACCCCTGTTAATACTCCAGCAACGGCGGAAACCACAAAACCATGGCCCATTTGCAAGGCAATTTGACAGCCAATAATGGTAAAACCAATTAAGCCTAAAGCATCCAATAATAAGAAAATGGAATGTAAGTGCTTCATCCATTTGGCAATAATAATGGTGACAAAGGCAGCACAGCACGTCAGGACAAGGTATTCAGGATGTTTGACCCAAGTCAGTGGATAATGTCCGAGTAAAACATCTCGCACAGAACCGCCACCGAGTGCAGTGACACAGGCAATCAGTATCACCCCAAACCAGTCCATACTACGTCGTCCTGCGGACAACGCTCCAGTCATGGCTTCTGCTGTAATGGCTATAATATAAATAATCGTCAGTAACATTGCCCTTCATCCACTGATGGGAAAAGATGCGCGCTATTTTAAGTCAAAAACGAACTAAAAGTTATAAAAATTGTGCGCAACATTGCTTAAATTTTTTGGCGGATCCACAAATACATGGCTGTTTCATGGTGATTGGCTGATCTGTGGTTGGATCTAAGAAATACCATACATCATCATGCTGGACAAAGTGTGAAACTTCATGGTGTATTTGAGCCTGCTGACCATCATGAAAATGTGCTTTAAATTCAACTTGAGCATGATTTTTATCCAGCTTTTCTTGGGCTTGTACCACTTCGAGACTGAGCCATTGATTGGCTTTGCTCCAATCTGAAATCGCTTTAACATCCAAAGCTTGCTGCTGCCCAAGCGCAGTGGTCTGAACAATATAATCAATCTCATGTTTGGCAAAAGCGCTATAACGCGAACGCATCAATTGTGCTGCTGTCTTGGCTTTGTTCTGTCCCAAGTGTAGCGGCTGACAACATTCAGCATAAAGCGCTGAACCACATGGGCAGGATAGATTGGACATGAAAATACTCAAAATCTGAATAGGCTCAATGATAATCCAACCCAGTTGGAAATCGAAAGCTATTCTTTCAATATGAATAATGCCATTCAGCCATCATTTTAACGATATGTTTTAAATCATTATTCGCAATGATAAAATAGCAAGAAGCCAGTCTTTCGACTGGCTTGTTTAGAAGGTATCCATTAGGGTTCAGCATCTTTAGATTTGGTTAATGCTACAATATGCACCTTCTCAATCTTATGCCCATCCATCGTTACCACTTCAAACTCATAACCATCAACTTGAAGTTTCTGACCATTTTCAGGCAAACGTCCGAGATGGAACAAGATGTAACCAGAAAGGGTTGAGTATTGTTCCGACTCATCGACTAAATCACGACCTAACAGCAAAGAAACATGACGAATATCAGTTGAACCTTCAAGGATCAACGAACCGTCTTCAAGACTTTCCGCAGCAGCTTCTAGTTCATCTTCATCGGGGAACTCCCCAGCGATTGCTTCAAGTACATCAATCGGTGTTGCAATCCCTTCAATTGACCCATATTCATTTAATACAATCGCCATTTGTAAAGGTGCCTGACGAAGTTGTTCCATCACCATCAACACTTGCGCATTTTCATGCACAATCACAGGCTCGCGTAAGTGTTTTTCAAAATTTAAAACACCCGTTTCGATATAATCATTTAAAACTTTATGGGTTAAAACAATACCCGCAATATTATCCAATTCACCATGGGCCAAAATTAAACGAGAATGTGACATTGCCATCAAATTTTCTTTAATGCTGGCTTCGTCTTCATCCAAATCTAACCATTCTAATTCAGGGCGCGGTGTCATGACCGATTTTACTGGACGTTCTGATAGTCCCAAGACCCCTTGAACCATAACACTATGGTAAGCACCATTTTCATCATCAAAAATTTCATCTGCCAATGCTTGTGTTGCGATCACATCATCCGCTTTACCATTTTGACTATCGGCACTTTTTCCGCCTAACATTTTCAATACTGCTGAAGCTGTACGGAAACGCAAGTCGGTCGTTGTCACCATTTTCTCTTGGTTTTTACGCATGGTTTGGTTCATAAACTCGATCAGCACAGAAAAACCAATCGCTGCATATAAGTAACCTTTTGGAATGTGATAACCAAAACCTTCAACGATCAATGAGAAACCAATCATCATCAAAAAGCCAAGACATAGAATCACTACTGTCGGGTGCTTATTGACAAAGTCCATCAAGGCTTTTGATGCCCACAGCATAATAGCTACAGCAATCACCACAGCAATCATCATCACTGAAAGTTCTTTCACCATTCCCACAGCGGTGATCACACTATCGAGGGAGAATACTGCATCTAAAACAACAATTTGGACAATGACCATCCAAAATACAGCATGAACAGGATTTTCTTCTTTAAGATCCTGACCACCTTCAAGGCGTTCATGTAGTTCCATTGTGCCTTTGAACAATAAGAACACACCACCAAACAGCAAGATCAAATCACGCCCAGAAAAAGCATGCTCAAAGAGATGGAATAATGGTTCGGTTAATGTCACCACCCATGCAATGGATGCCAGTAACACCATTCGCATACAGAGGGCAAGTAAAAGCCCAATAATCCTTGCTTTATCACGTTGTTCAGGCGGAAGTTTTTCTGCCAAAATTGCAATAAACACAAGGTTATCAATACCTAAAACGATTTCTAAAACAACTAAAGTTGCAAGACCAATCCATGCTGAAGGATCAGACATCCACTCAAGTATCATTGATCTTGCTCCATTGAAAATGTGCAATAGCTATTTTCAGCATGTGAGAACTGTAAATTTTGGAATTGATAAGAAAACTTTAGTGTATTTTGAACTATTATTTTATCTAAAGATTGTGCATTTTCGGAGCGACTACAACCACTACCCATGATGATTCATTTGTTGATAAATAAGCGTTAATTATAGGCAATCCAGATAGGAATTTCATCTCATTTATCAGGATTTTTACTGATTTATCTAAAATTAAATACAAAATCAAAGTGATACAAATCATTGCAAAAGCGCCGATAATACAACATGTTTTTGTCACATTTCTTACTTAAAGTAGTAGAAATGTATAAGAACATGATAAGTTAAGGTGAAAAAATAAATTATGAATAGTGTATTGCCTGTAATGATGAATAAACCTTTCGAATTAGATCAACAACAACATAAAGCCACACAATGTTTAATCGCACTCTATTGTGGTTCCCGACCCGGAAATAACCCCACCTATCGAGAAAAAGCCATCCAACTTGCCCAAGGTATCGCAGAACAAGGTTTTGGGATCGTCTATGGCGGTGCAAGTATTGGCTTAATGGGCCAAGTTGCAGATACGGTCACGGAACATGGTGGTGATGTTGTGGGTGTTATTCCCGAATTTATGCTGGATTATGAAATTGCCCATAACCAATTAACAGAATTACATATTGTACAAAACATGCATGAACGTAAGGCTATGATGGCTGAACGCGCGAGTGCTTTTGTCGCTCTACCAGGTGGCTTTGGTACCTTTGAAGAAATTCTAGAAGTCGCGACATGGGGACAATTGAATCAACATCAAAAACCGATGATGTTATATAACGTCAATGGTTTCTATGACCATTTGATTGCGCAATTAGACCATGCTGTTATTGAAGGCTTTTTACCGCCTCAACATCGGGCAAAACTGATTGTGTGTAATCATGCAGATGAAATTTACAATGCCATTAAGAACCTAGAAAGCCCAAAACAGTTTATTGTTTAAATATCTCATTATTAAAATTCATCCCTAAAAAATGAGCCTTGATCAAAGGCTCATGAACTTTACAATCAACTCAAAAGTATTCATTGCAACTCTTTTTCTTGATTCAATAAATCATAAAACCGATCCATTCTGAAATAATTGCCATGCATAAATCAACACAGCAGCAGCTACAATCCAGCATAACGTTGCAATCCCTAAACAAGACCACATCGAAAGCTTAGTTGCCAGTAAATAAACCATGAACAAATAAATGAAATACGGTATCAACGACCACAGCCCGAATAAGGCTGTTTGCTTTAAGGCTTCAGCACCTTTTTCCTGCGCCACAATCACATGTGCGATCAATGCAAATGTTGGAAAAAGTGGAACTAAACCTGCAATATAAAATGCCTTACTTTTTGAAAGAATTGAAATCAACAAAACCACTGCTGCACCCAGAATACATTTCAAAAATAAAGACAACATCTAAAATTACTCGAACACATGATCAGTGCAAGAGTTTACGCCAAGCATGTAAATTTGAAATCTAAAATATTAGAAATTTAATGCGCTATAAGTTAAACCTTTAAAAAGCGCGTTTTAATTTGCCTCGGTTAATAAACGCAACCAAACCCATGACAATCGCCATCACAATAAAAAAGATAAATTTTAGCTCACCTCTACTCAAGTGCATCTCAGATTTATTCACTTCCGCTTGAGTAAAATCGGCTGGTACTGGAGGCAAAGGTGAGGCATAAGTAGCTTGAATATTTTTAAAATTTAATTCACTGAGTTCAGCAGGCTTTTCACCTTTGCCCACCAAAACATAAGCCGCAACAATATCAAAATCCAAAGGATTTTGAATGCCAAATTTCACTTTGATGGGTTCATAAGTGTTGTATTCAGGGATCCAGTCATTCACTTGACTATAAATACGAATGCTATCAGTTTTTTCCAATATCGGATCTGTAATCAGCTGTTCTGAAGTATCTTCAATGAATGTGTTTAAGCCTTTGAATTGCTTGAGTGAATATTGATTGGTTTGCGTCAAATTTTCTGCGATCAGTGTTTGATATACAGCATGCTCACTGGGATTGGCTTTATTTAACAGGCCATGATTGTCCATAACAAACTCAACTTTTGCAGTAAGTCCTGGATAATTTTGTCGTCCAACCAAATAAACCGCTGTCCAAATCTGATCCCCCGCTTGTACATCTTCTAATTCTAATTCGTACAATTGATTGGGTTTTAAATTGAACGCTTGATCAAATAAAACTTGTGAAGTCTCGCCAGCCAAGACATTGCAAGAAAATGCAAAACAAACAACTGATATAATTTTTCGTATATTCATTTTCAAGCCCTCCACAAGTGCGATAGCTATCACACATTTTACAATAAAAACAATAGTTAATCACAGAACGTTTGTCTAACAATTCTCTTTTTTAGATAAGTGGTTCTTGATTACATCACATGACCAATCTTAAAGCTGATCTGGTTTATTCGTTCTAACTTATGCAATATCGAAATAAGTATTCAGAAATCAGCACAGCATCAAAAAACTGACTGCATATCTCATTTTTCTTCAATGACTTATTTTAAATAAATTATAGCTTTGATTTTAAATTAGCTGAATGCGACCCTAAAAATTATTGAAAACTATCATAAACATATGAATATTATTATTTTATTCAAAAACTCAAACTCCATCACAGTTTTAAATGGTCAGTTACATGACACAATTTGTCGTTTAAAAACTATTTTTTACAGCTTGAACAAAATTAAATCGCTATCATATACCCCTTTAATTCGCATAATTTCGAGAAAGCTTTTATGAGTCAAAGTCATATCCGTATTCGAGGCGCACGTACCCATAATTTAAAAAATGTGTCACTCGATATTCCACGTGACAAGTTTGTGGTCATCACAGGACTCTCAGGCTCAGGGAAATCATCTCTGGCTTTCGATACCTTATATGCTGAGGGTCAGCGCCGTTATGTCGAATCTTTATCTGCGTATGCACGTCAGTTTCTTTCACAAATGGAAAAGCCTGAAGTTGATTCAATTGAAGGTTTAAGCCCTGCGATTGCGATTGAACAGAAATCTACCAGCCATAACCCCCGTTCAACCGTAGGAACCATTACTGAAATCTACGACTATTTACGTTTACTGTATGCGCGTGTTGGCACACCCTACTGCCCAGAGCATGACTTGCCGATGGTTGCACAGACTGTTTCTGAAATGGTCGATGCCGTGAAAGGACTGGAGGAAGGCACAGCATTGATGCTCCTTGCTCCAGTTGTTCGTGAGCGTAAAGGTGAATACAGCAATCTGTTTGAGCAATTACAGAGCCAAGGTTTTGTCCGCGCGCGCGTGGATGGTGAAGTGATTGATATCGATACACCACCAGAACTTGATAAAAAGAAAAAGCACACCATTGAAGTTGTGATTGACCGTTTTAAAGTCCGTGATGATTTAGGTAACCGAATTGCCGAAAGCTTTGAAACAGCATTACGTTTAGGCAGTGATCTGGCGATTTTATCGTGGATGGGTGGTGAACATCCTGACCGTGTATTTTCAGCAAAACATTCCTGCCCTGAATGCGACCGTGCTGTTGCTGAACTAGAGCCACGTCTGTTCTCGTTCAATAACCCATTTGGTGCATGCCCTGTCTGTGACGGTTTAGGTACCCGTAGTCATTTCAGTGCTGAAAAACTGATTCCAAGCCCAGATGTTTCTATTAGCCAAGGTGCAATCCGTGGCTGGGACAGACAACGTCCATACTATTACAGCATGATTCAGAAAGTTGCAGATCATTTTGGGTTTTCTTTAGACACCCCTTGGAATGAACTCGATGCTGATACGAAAAAGAAATTTCTCTATGGTACAGGCAAAGAAAAAATTGATCTTAGTTATATCGATGAGCGTGGTCGTAAACATAATCGGGTACAACCTTTTGAAGGAATTTTGCCTCATTTAGAACGTCGTTATCGTGAAACTGAATCTAATTATGTCCGTGATGATCTGGCGCAGTATTTATCTAATGCCGCTTGTGATGCTTGTGGCGGTTCACGTTTAAATGAAATTTCACGTCATGTCCGTGTTAAAGATAAAACTATTGCCCAAATTACCAAAATGTCGATTGGGGATGCTGAAAGCTACTATCAAGATTTAAATCTTGAAGGTGCCAAAGGTGAAATTGCCGATAAAATTTTTAAAGAAATTCGCGAGCGTTTGCACTTCCTTGTATCAGTCGGTTTGAACTATTTAAGTCTGTCTCGCTCTGCTGAAACACTTTCAGGTGGGGAAGCACAACGTATCCGCCTAGCCTCACAAATTGGTGCTGGTCTAATGGGGGTAATGTACGTTTTAGATGAGCCATCCATTGGTTTACATCAACGTGATAATGATCGTTTATTGGAAACACTAGTTCGTTTGCGTGATCTTGGTAATACGGTTTTAGTGGTTGAACATGATGAAGATGCAATCCGTGCAGCTGACCATATTATTGATATCGGTCCAGGCGCTGGTGTACATGGCGGTCATATCATTGCCGAAGGCACCTATGATGAACTCGCAGCCAATGAGAACTCACTAACAGGAAAATACCTATCTGGTAAGTTAAAAATTGCTGTACCCAAAGAGCGTGTTAAACCACCGAAACCTGAAGAACAAATTAAACTGATGGGTGCATCTGGGCATAACTTACAAAATGTTGATTTGACGATTCCTTTAGGTGTGATGACTTGTGTGACTGGTGTTTCAGGTTCAGGTAAATCCACCTTAATTAACCGTACCCTATTACCACTTGCAGCGACGCAATTAAATGGTGCAACCACCTTAACTGCTGAAAAGTTTGATTCGATTGATGGCTTACAGTTCCTTGATAAAGTGGTAGACATTGACCAAAGTCCGATTGGACGTACTCCACGTTCCAACCCAGCGACGTATACCGGTTTGTTTACCCCGATTCGTGAATTGTTTGCACAAACCCCTGAAGCCAAAGCCCGTGGTTATGCTGCAGGTCGTTTCTCGTTTAACGTTAAAGGTGGACGCTGTGAGGTGTGTGAGGGGGATGGTATGATCAAAGTTGCCATGCACTTCTTACCCGATATGTATGTGCCTTGTGACAACTGTCATGGTCAGCGTTATAACCGCGAAACCTTGGAAGTTGGTTATAAAGGCAAGAATATTTCTGACGTATTGGAAATGACAGTCGAAGATGCGATGCATTTCTTTGATGCAATCCCAGTGATTCACCGTCGTTTGGAAACATTAAACCAAGTCGGGCTAGGTTATATCCGCTTAGGTCAGTCTGCAACAACTCTATCGGGTGGTGAAGCGCAACGGGTCAAACTGGCACGTGAGCTGGCAAAACGTGATACAGGTAAAACCTTGTATGTACTGGATGAACCAACCACTGGTTTGCATTTCCACGATATTGCCAAACTGCTCGATATTCTTCATGAACTACGCAATAAAGGAAATACCATTGTGGTGATTGAGCATAATCTCGATGTGATTAAGACGGCGGACTGGGTGATTGATTTAGGCCCTGAAGGTGGCGCAGGTGGTGGTCAGATTATTGCGGAAGGCACCCCAGAACAAGTGGTGAAATCTAAAGTTTCACATACAGCGAAGTTCTTAAAACCGCTGTTGAAGTAATTCACTACATCTTCCACACCCTCCTTTAAATAAGGAGGGTGTTTCCCTCTTTCTCTCACAGGACTTAGGGAGAGATTAATCATCTGAGCTCCAAATTAAATAGCTCATATAATTTTTATAAAACTCAGATTCTCAGCCTTTTTCTTCATATATTTCAATAATCATCTGCGTAATTTGGGGATTTTCTAAAGCAAATTTTGCATTTCTCATTCAAACAAGGCAAGATCAATACATAGCACAGGATATTTTCCTTATGAAGCTTCTTTACTCATGCCTTTTAGTCCCAAGTATCTGTTTGCTCAGCAGTTGTAGCATAAACATTGCAGGTGGTAATGGCAGACCCGACAATCCTTATTTTATAACCACCCAGCCCTTACTGATTAAAAAAATACAGCTTCCTGTGGGCTCTACTTTAACCTACGAAAAACAGGGCTTTAAAACTGGCAGACAAAGTCAGTTAATGAATGAAAGTAAACTACAAGGCATCTCAATACCGAGTGGACAAACCATTACTTGGGGCGGCGTACCCATCAGTACGATCAACAAATTCACCAACTCAGAAATGCGCGGCTTTAGCCTTAAAGCAGAATTTAAGCAGCTTGCTCCCAATCAAAACTCTGGCTTCTCCAAACAATGGCAACGCTGTGGCGATAATCTGGGGATTAGTATTAAAAATACCAATGATTGGTCATTTAATCTAAATAATATTGTCGATGTAGAAAGCTGTAGTGTGCTGTATCAACGTCACTTTCAAGAGAATACAGAACAGCAAAAATTTTTAAATCAATTGTATGCAGAGTTGCTTAAAGTCGGTTCAAAATAATTTAGCGTTATCACCATTGAATGATGATGTTAAATCAATACGTCCAAACTGCTTAATCGTCATCACGAGCCATATGCTCTTGTTCAATACCCACTTCATTTAATCTTTATTTTCAAAGCCTCTCTTAGATGCTTTTATTTTATATTTATATCACTATAGACTGTAAAATCAGCCAATCAGCCCACAACTTTGTTTCGACCTTGTGCTTTGGCCTTAAATAATGATGCATCTGCTCGTGTAAACAATGCTTCCCAACTTTCAGCCCCTGTCGCAACGCCAATACTGACAGAAACATTCAACTGCTCTGTAGACATAGAACTATTAAAACTTAACCTAGATACATCAGCCAAAATACTTTCAGAAATTTGTAATGCCCAATCCCATTGGATGCGATCAATCAAAATTAAAAACTCATCACCACCAAAACGTACAATTAAATCAGATTGCGCAATATTTGCTTTTAAACACCGAGCAATCTCAACAATAACCGAATCACCTAAAATATGTCCAAAGCGATCATTCACATATTTAAAATTATCAATATCCACCATGATCAAGGTCAACTCTTGAAATCGCTCCATTTGTGTCGCAATATTTTTTAAATAAACGTCTAAAGCCAATCGATTTGAAACACCCGTTAAGCTATCGGTGTTGGCACTATTTTGTAATTGAAATTCAAAAGCATCGCGTTGTTTGAGCATTTCTTTTAATTTATCAAGCGCATCGGTTAAGGTATGCACCTCTTTGGTTTGTATCGAAGCATCCCCTAAATAATCACGTTCTTGAACTTGTGATAGTTCCAAAATCATATTTCTTGCATATATCAAAGGTTCAAATAACTTTTTACGTGTATATAACATCGTAAAAACTGCTACCGACAATGACAAAAGAGAAATAAATAGCGTGATAAAAAATTGACGTTGCTCCGATTCCATTCGATGGCGCGCACTTAAGGCATGCGTTTCAAGTAGATATTTTTGTAAATTTACCACCGTGGTAAACTTATCCACGATTGCATCTGTGAGTTGGTTTGCCGTTAAAAAATACGGCTGCTGATTTCTACTCTCTTGCACCAAACGATTTACGATGGGTAAACCTTGGTCAATAAATTGAGTTTTCACCTGACCATATAAATAAAGATACTCAGGGGTTTTTAAAGACTCTATTTGCATGGTATCCATCAAACGCCATAAATATTTAACCTGTTCTTGCGTTTGTAACGAGCGTGCTTTGTTATATTCAGGCAGGGGTTCGGAAAAGCTCAGGGGTGCCATGATGTTAGACGCGACCCGTCCAGATTGATCACGCAAATCAGCCAATATCAGCACAATTGAAGCATAGTCAGTCACATCGCTATTATTCTTTTTTGAATGATTGATTAATTGCTGCAACATGACTCTACAACTGTCCCACGCCCGAAACATTCCCTGAATCACTTGATCCATTTGCACTGAATTACGTTCTTTTAACGGTAAGGCTAAATATGCATCAACTTGTTTACGGGCGATGTTCAAATCATATCTTAACTGAACATTAACTTGATCCGCCAAACTTGTAAACCCTGCTTTGTTTAAGGTCTCGACGGTTAAATTAATCTGCTGATCTACATCCTTACGAAAGTCCTGCAATTCTTTTATTCTATCTGGAAAATTTGCTGTCGAGCTCGACATTGCTTTATTTGTTGGCGCTCTTTCCCGTGAAATTTTATTGGATGTTTCAGCAAAAACTTGCAAGGCTTGAATATTGACTAAAGCTCGATTTGCTCGGCTATACTCTCGATAATTACTGATGATTTGTGGAACAGCAATTAATAAAACAGACAAAATGATGACTGACATGAGGATAAGCAAACGGGTGCTTATTTGTTCTGATCTGAGTTCATGCACCATCACCATGGTCCTGTGGGAAATTATATCGTAATAAAGCTAAAGAAATTTTGTTTATATTATAGAATATATACACATAAACTACTCCACATAATCAAGTTTAATCTACAGCGTTCAGCTCCTTTATATTATCGTTTTAATAGATGAGTAATATTCAAAATTCACATTTTACATATCAATAGAATTTGCATAAAATCAGACTTAGATAGAAATTCTCACGATTTGAAAATATATCTTTTTTATTGCCCAGTTTCCCCCAATAAACTGGGCATTTTTTTATCTACTGCGGTTATCTCAAATAAAAGAATAAACCTAATTTATCCAAGATACTTAATGTCATTTGCTTGCGTTCAGCAGGGTCATCCCCTGTCTGCATATGCATATTTAAAGCAAAAGCGGTGATCTGACCATTCGGCTGCTCCACCCATCCTGTGTACCAACCTACTTGTGGCTCAACATCCATTCCCCAACCACTTTTAGCATAGAGCTTGGAATCACCACGTCTTTCGACATAAAGCATATCTTTGACTTGCTGTTGTACAGTATCATCAAAAGGCAATGTTTTCTTTGCCAATTGATAAGCAAATTTAGCTTCTTGTTCTGGGGTAATTTTCAATGGTCCGACAAGCCAGAAATTATCCACCTGTTGACCAATTTGTGTATTGCCAAAACCAACACGCTTGACTTCTTGACTCATCAAGTCCAAACCAATACGTCGCGCTAGCTCCTGATATACAGGTACAGCTGAAACCTGCATTGCTTCTGCCAAGGTCATATCTTTTTCCCATGTAGGAAAAGATCTTTTTTCCCCGTTCCATTTAAATATTTCAGTATTTGTGGCTTTACCATGTTGCAAGCCAATCAAAGCATTCAACATTTTAAAAGTAGAGGCTGGGATATACGAGGTCTTAGCTCGATTTAAATCATTTCCATAGCGTTTAAGGTGAGTTCCGTCATAGGTCACAAAGACAGCTTGAGTTTGAGCATAATTAAACAATAAAGGGATTTCATTTTTTCTTTGTGATGAAACTGAATCACGCAATTTAAGATCGGAGGCACACCCTGAAAATGCCACGCTAATCAGGAGAATCCATAGACTGGTTTTTATTTTGACTTTAAATATGTGATTACTCATAAAATTTACTTAGGTATCGATTACATCTGAAATAGTGTAGATGAGCCTATAAATTATTTTTTAAATTGAATGTAAGAAAATATTTACATATGCAATGTATTGGTGCATAATGCACCTCATTAGGGCAATTTATTAATATTCCTCAGCAGAATTTATTGATTTGCTCCAGATTTTGGCGAAAAATCCCAGTTTTCTTTGAAAATTGGGATTTTTTTTGGCAAGAATCATGCCAAGCTAATTTATATTTTGCATAATTATGCTCCATATTGGTGCAATATTTTATTCTCTGTTTAATGCATTTTGTTTTGAATCTAAAATAAAAAAAAGCCCAACTTTGGGGAAAGCTGGGCATATAAACTCAAAATTTCAAAAAAATTCATTTAAATAAATGAACTTTATTGACTCATTATCCAAAATATCTTTTACTTTGTAAAACCAATTAAATTGATCGGATATAAATTATTTATCGTTTTTACAAATAAATGAGAATAAAAATACAATTTAAATATAAAATGATTATAAAGTCACAAATTAATTCTAAAATTAAGCAGAATTTAGTGACATTTTCTTGACATTGATCGCAAAATAACCATCGGTAATATCGATTAAAATATACAAATAAACAATAAAACAAATGCATTAATTTAACAATTTGATCTCAGTTTTATATGAAATAAAACTTTTGTCTGAATTTAGTTTGTTGTTCTGATTCAGTTTTTTTCTAGGTTGACGCAAAGCCACTCAGATGTGCGTTTTTTGAACAATGTAAATTTCATGTATCTACTTTGTAAACATTGGCCTTAAACATCATTGACTTAATATCTTGTTACAATACAATGCCGTCTGTTTCACCAATTTCTCCTATTGGAAAAGATTATGAAAAAACTCGGTTTAGCCACTGCTTTATTATTAGCCATGACCGGCGCTCAAGCATACCAATTCGAAATTCAAGGTCAATCAGAGTATATCGATACGACTGAAAATGACAAAGATTTCACTGGTGGTTTGCAAGGTACTTACTACTTCAAAAATGTTGACTCTTCAAAAGGTCCATTGGCTGAAGCGGCGTTCTTAAACCAAGCATCAAATGTTTCTTTAGCATATAACTATGGCGAATTAGACGCTGATGTAGTTGTACATAACTACGGCGCTAAAGCTGAACTTTATGTTCCTACTCCATATGTACCTGCATACGCGAGTGCTTCTTATAGCCACACAATCCTTGACGGTAAAAATGGCTTGTCAAACGATCAAGGCGATCGTTTTGCATTAGAAGTGGGTGCTCTTCCTACTCAAAACTTCTTAGTCGCTGTTGGTTATACTAACGTTGCTGACCAAGTTGCTTTAGATGCATTCAATGTTATGGGTAACGGCGTTGCTAAAGCGACTGCTGAAGCTGCAACAATTGGTGAAGACCAAGACGCAATTACTGCACGTGCTAAATACGTTGGCGGTATTGACGGTACAAATATGTCTTTAGCGTTTGAATCAGGCATTATCTATGGTGATGCAACTGCATACCAGTTCAAAACTGATTTCTATTTGAACCCACAATTAAGCGTTGGTGCTTCTTACGCAGCGTCTAGCTACGAAGGTACGCCTGATTCAGCTTGGGGTGCAAACGTAAACTACTTCATCACTCCTGCTATTGCAGTTGGTGCTAGCTACGTAAATGCAAACTACGAAGCGAATAAAGGTCAAGCAATTTCGTATGTTGGTGATACGCAAACTGTTGGCTTAAACGCTAAATTCCGTTTCTAATTTGCTTAGAAATTGAATCAAAAAAAGGACTCATACGAGTCCTTTTTTATTGCCTTTGCTTTTAAATAAATAACTTAGTTTCTCAATACATTTAAGAAATGTAGATGACGTTCATATTGGTCAATGATGTCTTGAATCAAGTCTTCTTGCGTCCACTCCATCACATCATAATTTTGACCACCTTCTCTTAAAAATATTTCTGCTTGATAAAAATCATCTGTTTCCTGATGTTCTTCATTCATCATAAAGCTTGGCGCAACCATTTTGCGTGCAATCACTTTATAGATAAAATTGAACTCATCATGATGATCCACACTGAGTTGAATACCGTCTTCAGTTTCTTTAATCACCACATTTAAATCACGGCGTTTAAACTCAAAACGAATACTTTCAAAAGCCTTAATCACATCAACCTGAATATAATGTTGTACTTCGGCCAACGTATGCGGATAGTGCATGATTAAGCCTAAACGTTGCTGCCAACTACGTGGATTTTGTACAGCTCTTGGCGTGATTCTTGCCACTTGTAAAGCCTGCATTTTGGTGACATCTAAGCGTAATGCTTTGACTAAGCCCCAACACAACAGCAGCATGATAAAGGTGAACGGTAAGGCACTCATCATGGTAGCCGATTGTAATGCGCCTAACCCACCGACCATTAATAAAATGATCGACAACACCGCCATTAAAACAGTCCAGAACAAGCGTTGCCATATCGGCGAATTTTCTGTTTTCGCAGTGAGATAATCGGTCACCAATGCACCAGAATCCGCAGAGGTAACAAAGAACAAGACCACCAGCAGTGTCGCAATAAGACTAAATACACCTGAAAAAGGCAAATGGGTTAAAAATTCAAACAATGCAACTGATGAATCTTTTTGTACCGCAGAAATTAGCCCAACCTGCCCTTGTTCCATAATACTGAACAAGGCAGCATTGCCAATAAAACCCATCCAGATCAAGGTAAAGCCTGTCGGAATAAGCAGTACACCAACAATAAACTCTCGAATAGTTCGACCTTTTGAAACACGCGCAATAAACATACCAACAAATGGTGACCAAGATATCCACCATGCCCAATACATGATGGTCCAACCACCAATCCAGCCATTCGATTGATAAGCATATAAATTAAAGGTCATGCTAAACAAATTCGAAATATACTGTCCAGCGTTTTGAATGGTTGCTTGTAGGATATAAATACTGGAACTGGCGAGGAATACAAAACCTAGCAATACCAAGGCTAAAATCAGATTCAGTTCAGAGAGACGTTTAATTCCTTTGTCTAATCCTAAGAAAACTGACAATGAAGCCAGCGTACTCACCACAATAATCAAAAAGATTTGGGTGCTAATATTACTTTCCCAGCCAAATAAATAATTTAAGCCAGAGTTAATTTGTGTTACCCCAAACCCTAACGTGGTAGCCACACCAAATACCGTACCAATGGTGGCAAAAGTATCTACCGCATCTCCGATTGGACCATGAATTCGTTGACCAATAATCGGAAATAAACCCGAACGAACTTTGAGTGGCAAGTTATAGCGAAAAGCAAAATAAGCCAGCGTTAAGCCCACAACCGCATAGATAGCCCAAGCATGTAAGCCCCAATGAAAAAAGGTAATTCTCATTGCTTCTTGGGCAGATTCAATAGTTTGTGGATCACCTGTAGGTGGATTGACATAATGCATGACAGGCTCTGCAACACTAAAAAACATCAACCCGATGCCCATACCCGCAGTAAATAGCATGGCAAACCATGACCCATTACTATACTCAGGCTGGCTATGATCTGGTCCAAGCTTGATTTTACCCATGTCAGAAAAGGCAATAAAAATCAGTACAATTAAAAATATTGCGACAGATAAAACATAGAACCAACTAAATGAATCAGTAATCCATCCATTCATCCTTTGGGTAATCAATTCAAAGGCATTTGGTGCAAAGACAACAACGGCTAAAAAAAGCGCAATAATTCCAACAGTGCTCAAGAAAACATTTGGATTGACATTGTCAAACCAAGTGATTTTTTTGGAAGGCATATTTCCCCCAGGTTTTTATACTCAATGGACAGACTTTTTAAAGTCAAAAAAAGGCATTCACAGGTGTGAAAAAAGACGAATCCTGTAGAACAGCGATTGGATTCAGGCCACATTATAATTTAAATTAACATTTTCAACAATTTACTAAATGTAACAAGATCATTAACTCATGATTTTGGTTTGTTTTCAATATATTGCAGGGCAATCATCCGTGAGACGATCAGGGCAAAATACATCACGCCACAGAACATTTGTAACATTGAAATCACCCGCGCAGCAGGTGCAACAGGAATCAAATCAGACAATCCTGTGGCCGATTGCAGACTAAAACTAATGAATAGTAAATCCAGCCAAGATTGGTAGTCTGCAACATGATTTGGGTTTTGAAAGCTCTGTGGAACCATCAATTGACAGATACTGTATAAGAAGGCAAATCCCCATGCGATCAGGGTAAATACCGCACCCGCAGCAAACAACTCATCTTTGGTTAAATAACGATCTGCAAACATATAGCGGATTAGGCCATATGCTGCACAAAAATAAGCGGCTGCTTCAAATGAATGTGCAAAGATTTGCAAAGTAACAGAATGAAAACCGATCAGCATCAGAAAGGACAGTACAAATGCCCCTGTGACAAAGGTTAAGCCCAACAGTGTAAATGTCGGTGTTTGTCGAATCACTTTGGCAATAATCAATAATGCAGAGACACCCAGTAACCAAGTTAAAATTTGATAACTTCTACTGGCATTGGTATAGACAGATAAAACTAAAATAAGCAGTTGGACCAACAATAACCATGCTGACGGTAATTGTTTAAAACCTTTCCAAAATTCGAGCATTGAACGCATATTTTCTGATTCTGATTGTTCTTTTAAACATTCAAATTAACATATTCATTGGGTTTCTTAAATCCTTTCAATTTTTCGTGATCATTCAACTGATCAATCAGCATAAAACAAGCTTAATATGGCTTAAAGGCTGAACCTAGGATGATTGAACTCTGGCTTTGCATCCTCCATAAAAAAACACCTTCGAGAAGGTGTTTTTTAGGCTGATCTCCAATCACTTAGTGATCTGAAGCACCAGAGATACCAATACCTGTTTGTGAACGTACAAACTGTGCATCAAATGCTTTGCGCTCTGCCTCTGCACGTGCAGATTTGTCTGTCACAGAGAACAACCAACAGCAGATGAATGCTAATGGCATTGCAAAGATTGCAGGACCATTGAATGAGTTGATCGGAGTATCAGAGATTTTTAATGTGTCTACCCAAACCGCTTTAGACAAGATAATTAAAGTCACCGCTGTCACTAGACCGACAACACCACCAACAACAGCACCACGTGTAGTCAAGCCTTTCCAGAACATTGAAAGAACCAATACTGGGAAGTTTGCACACGCCGCGACAGAGAATGCTAAACCTACCATGAAGGCAACGTTTTGTTTCTCGAACAAAATACCTAAAATCATCGCAAAGATCGCAAGACCGAGTGTTGCAATCTTCGACATACGTAATTCAGATTCAGGAGTTGTTTGACCCTTTTTCAGTACGTTTGCGTATAAGTCATGTGAAATTGCTGAAGCACCTGACAGTGTCAAACCTGCAACTACCGCAAGAATCGTTGCGAAAGCAACTGCTGAAATAAAGCCCATGAACAGATCGCCACCTACTGCATCTGCAAGGTGTACCGCTGCCATGTTGTTACCGCCAACTAATTCTAGTTTGCCAGTTACAGCCATTTTTGCAACATCAATAAATTGTGGATTGTTTGATACGAAAAGGATCGCACCAAAACCGATAATGAAAGTTAATAAGTAGAAGTAACCAATGAAGCCTGTTGCAACAACTACAGATTTACGCGCTTCTTTGGCATCTTTAACTGTAAAGAAACGCATAAGAATGTGTGGTAAACCTGCTGTACCAAACATGAGTGCTAAACCAAGTGACAAAGCATCGAGTGGGTTTTTCGCCAAACTGCCTGGCCCCATAATTTTGGTTGCATCATCAAGACTGACATCATGTACTTTTGCAAATACATCAATAGACTGTCTGAACATTTCAGAGAAGCTATAACCGACAGAATGCATCACCATGAACGCCATGAATGTTGCACCTGAAAGTAACATCACTGCTTTAATGATCTGTACCCAAGTTGTTGCCAACATGCCACCGAAGATCACATAAGCCATCATCAGAAGGCCAACAATCACAACTGCGATGTTATAGTTCAAACCAAATAACAGTTTGATCAGCTGACCTGCACCCACCATTTGAGCAATCAAATAGAAAGCCACAACAACAAGCGAACTGATTGCTGCAAGTGTACGTACTGGTTTTTCTTCTAAACGGAAAGAAACCACGTCAGACAGGTTATATTTACCTAAGTTACGTAGGCGCTCAGCAACCAAGAACAATACGATTGGCCAGCCAACCATGAAACCCAGTGAATAAAGCAAGCCATCAAAGCCTGAGCTAAACACCAATGCAGAAATACCTAAGAACGATGCAGCAGACATATAGTCGCCTGCAATCGCTAAGCCATTTTGGAAACCTGAGATACCACCACCAGCGGTATAGAAATCTGCGGTATTTGTGGTTTGTTTTGCAGCCCATTTGGTAATGAACAAAGTTAAACCAACAAAAATTGCAAACATAATGATTGCATGCCAGTTGGTTGCTTGCTGTTGAGCTTCACCTAAATCTGGGCCTGCTTGTACAACAGTAGAAAGCAGTGCAGTAGATGCAAGAGCTGCTTTAGTCTTTAAAGAGTTCCATTTCATCTTAGTGCAGTCCTTTTTCGTGGGTGATTGCTTCTACTTCTTTCATTGCATCTGCATTCAGTTGATCCAATTTATTGTTGGCAATATATGAATACACACCACACAAAACGAAAGATAAAACAATAATTCCCAGACCTAAAGGAATCCCCCAAGTAGTTATACCACCACTAAATGAACTCATTAAAAATTCTTTGTTATAGCCTACTAAAAGCATAAAGCCAACATAAACGAACAACATAATTGCAGTTAATGTCCAGCTCAATTTACTTTTTTTAGCAACCATTTCCTTGAATTTTGGATTTTGTAGAATCGCCTCTACCTGTCTCTCATCCATAACCATGCTCCTTGATAAGCGACCAGAACACTGGTTGCTTTTTTTAATATTTTTTTACATGGTCAAAATTAACAATATTGTGGGGTTCTCGTAACTTAGACTTTGGTCGTTAAATTTTGAGCAAAATAAACGAGACAGTTCATGGATGCGTTATTATAGGCGCAGATTTTTATACTGCAGTCCTTATGAACAGTTGGTTAATTATAGGGGTTCTGGCCCTTTACATCCTCATTCTATTCGTTTGTGCTTTCTTTGGTGAGAGGCATGCGAGTCGATTAAGTACGCGCGGCAGGATGCTTCTCTTTAGTCTAACATTGGGCGTGTATTGCTCATCTTGGACGTTTTACGGGGCAACAGGTGCTGCAGTACGTGAAGGGATTATTTTCCTGCCGATTTATTTAGGACCTTTATTATTTGTCTGGCTGGGTTATGACATCTGGCGTCGCTTAGGTCGTGTGCGTCAACATCATGCGATTTCTTCGATTGCCGACTTTGTGGCAGCACGTTATGGTAAAAGTGGAACATTAGCATCCTTAGTCACAATCTTGGCTGTAATCGCCATCATTCCTTACTTAGCACTGCAATTACGCGCCATTGCGCTTAGCGCTTCCGTCATGCTCGATCACAATACCCAAGTAGTTTCCACCACCACCAATGGGGTGCTTGGTCTTACTGCTGTATTAGCGATTTTAGCGATGATGTTTGGAACAAGACAAATCGCCAATACGGAACAACATGGCGGTTTAATGCTTGCTGTCGCTTTTGAATCATTTGTAAAACTATTTGCCCTGCTTTGTGTGGCATTTTTCTTTATTTTTGATCATCCACAAAATATTGTACAAATCTCACAGGATGTGCAAAAGACTTTTCATGAAGTACAACTGTTTGGTGTGCCAGACACCTTCTGGGTTCAAACGTTATTAGCCTCATTGGCAATTATCTGTTTACCCCGTCAGTTTCATGTTGCAGTGGTTGAATTACGCGATGAAAAACATATTCGTGGTGCAAGACGTTGGTTTGCTGCCTATTTGATTCTAACCATTATTGCTATTATTCCAATCGCCAGTTGGGCTCTTCATGCAGCACCCAAATATCTAACTATTCCTGATGTTGCAGTACTCTCATTGCCGATTAGTTATAATCAAGACTGGTTATCGTTACTGGCATTTTTAGGCGGCTTTTCAGCGTCAACTGGTATGCTTTTAGTATCCTCTGTGGCACTGTCCATCATGCTCAGTAATGACTTGATTATGCCTTCTCTATGGAAGTTTGGCATTCTTTCCCGTCATGACAAACGCTTACCACAAGTACTTAAATTTACTCGTCGTGTTTGTATTTTAGCGGTGATGCTACTCGGTTTTTTATTCTTCCACTTCTTTAATGATATTGACCAACTATCCACCTTTGGGCTATTGGCATTTAGTGCGGTTGCACAATTTTCGCCTGCGCTCATTGGCGGTTTATACTGGCGTGGAGGAAGTCGCCAAGGGGTTTATGCAGGTTTAGTCGTTGGCTTCATACTTTGGTCATATACATTATTATTACCCACGATTTTACGTAGCCTACCTGTTGAATATAGCCAATTTGCACATCAATTTTTGATGTTTGGACCTATAAATATTGAATGGTTAAGACCAGAAGCCTTATTTGGCTTTGAATCTTTTGCCCCGCTTACACATGGTGTCATCTGGGCACTTGGCTTAAATATTACCTTATATATTTGGGTCTCTCGTATTTATCGCCCAAGTATTGCTGAACAAATTCAGGCAGAGAGCTTTTTCTACTATGAAACTAAGCCCTTACCTACACAAAACACCTCTACTGATATTAATTACTTACACCATGATGTCGCTAAACTTAAAGTCGGTGATCTGATTGCACTTGCTAAGCGTATTACAGGCGAAGGCCCAGCAACCCACGCATTTCAACAGTTTTGTACTATGAATAATGTGGTGCTCAATGAGAATAGTAGTGCCAATGGGATGTGGTGGCGGTTTACTGAGCAATACCTTGCAGGAACAATCGGTGCAGCCTCAGCACGAACACTACTCACCACAGCCATGGTCAATAATGGCTTGGCTTTAGGTCAAGTGGCAAATATTCTCGACCAAGCTTCACAATGGCAACGTTTTAACCAAAATCTCATCATGACCATGATTGACCACATGACCCAAGGGGTGAGTGTGGTTGATGAAAACATGTGTTTGGTCGCATGGAACAACCAATATTTAAAACTGTTTGATTATCCAAAAGATTTAGTCTATGTCGGTTGTCCCATTGCCGATTTGATTCGTTACAACGCTGAACGTGGCGAATGTGGTCCAGGCTCGGTAGAAGAGCATGTACGTAAACGAATACATTGGATGAAAGTCGGTAGCGCTCATGAATTTGAACGGATTCGTAAAGATGGCCGTGTGATTCAAATGCGTGGTAACCCCATTGAAGGGGGTGGTTTTGTCACAACCTTTGCCGATATTACCGCATTCCGTGAAAATGAAGCGGTACTAGAAGCACGCGTGTCTGATCGTACCCAACAGCTTGCAAATGCCTTATCTGAACAACAACTGGCACGTGAGCAAGCCGACAAAGCTAATATGTCAAAAAGTCGCTTTATTGCAGCAGCTAGTCACGATTTGCTTCAACCAATGCATGCAGCACGCTTATTCAGTACTGCTTTAGAACAAAGCGTACAATCAGATGAAGACCGTAAAACCTTACAGCAGCTTGATCGTGCCTTACATGGTGCCGAGAGCATGTTATCTGCCCTTTTGGATATTGCTCGATTGGAAGGTGGTTCAATCCAACCGAAACGCCAAGCTTATCCGTTGCATGATTTATTGAGTGATTTAGAACTACAATTTAAATCAATCGCCGCACAACGCAATATCCAATTGCATGTCCATGATGCCCAATTCTGGATTGATACCGACCCACAATGGATCCGTCGTATCATCCAAAATTTTGTCAGTAATGCCTTACGTTATACTGCTCGTGGACGTGTGATTGTTGGTGTATTGCGCGCGTCTAATCGTCCAAATCATATCCGTATCGGTGTATGGGATACAGGTCCAGGGATTGCAGAAGAGCAACGCATTAAGTTGTTTCAAGAATTTGAGCGTTGTGGACATACCTCGCCATGGGGTGAACAAGGGCTTGGACTTGGGCTAGCAATCGTGCAACGTATGACCAGTTTGCTTGATTATCCTGTACATGTTTACTCTGAGCTTGGCAAAGGCTCATGCTTTATGATTGATGTGCCAATGGTAGCAGCACCTAAAGTCGTTTCAACACCTATACAAGCGGTACCATTAAAAGCCAAAGCTTATAAAATCTTATGTTTAGACAATGACGATACAATCTTAGAAGGTATGGCAACGCTACTGACCAAATGGGGTTATCAAGTGTTTAAAGCCACTGAACCTGAACAAGCTTTGGAAATTATTCAAAAAGAAAACATTCAAGTCTGGTTGGTTGATCAGCATTTAAATCATGGTAAAATTGGCTTAGATTTTATTGTCGAAAACCGTCAGGAAAATGTTCCGTCAGCACTGATTACTGCAGATTCTGATCCTGAATTACCTGAGCGTGTTAAAGACCTCAACGTGGTGTTGTTGAAGAAACCATTGAAACCTGCTTCTCTACGTGCATGGTTATCTGGCTTGAAGATTTCTAAATAATCTTCCACTACTTTCAACCCATTTCAATTTATTGATCACGTTCTTCTTTAATGTTTTGAAACATTTACAACCTCTAGATCGTTACATTCTAGAGGTTTTGTAACGCAATTTTTTAAGTGGAATAGCAATTTTTTTTAAGCTTTGTGCAAAAGCATTCAAAAAAAAGCAAAACTCGAACCCATTTATTGACTAAAAACTTCAAAGCCTTCTTTTCTATGGCAAATAACATCAAAATAGTAAATATACACTTGTATAGTTAGTTACAATTTTCTATTTATATGATTTTAAAAAATAAAAAAACCTTTTCCCCTCTATCTACAACTTTAGTCGTATTCCTATTGCATCTCAGATAAATCAAAAATTACTTCAAGACAAAATCACGCTCATGTTTAGGAAAACAAAAACAGCGCTTGAATTCAATTTTAAATAGGATTTTTAACCATGAATATTTCAGAAACTGTTCCACATGGGCTACACCAAGCTCAACAATTTCATCGTCAATATGGTGCAAATGCAATCTTGCCTGAAATTGATTGGCAAGATCTTTTTAAACATAGCAAACTCCACGACACACAAATCCAAGCACTCAACACGATTTATCAAGCTGCTGTGCCTTTAGCACTTCAAGTATTTGAGGAATTAAAATTTGATGTGTTTACCCCTGTTGCTTACCATCCTCAAGGCTTAGGTCTATTTGATAAATTAGCGCAACAAGAAGAAAAGCTGGTTCAACGTCTCGAAGATGAATGCGAATGCTTAAATGATGAAGTTCGCCATCAAGTGTGGAGCATGTTACTGCGTGGCGGTGCGGTACTGGTCTTTAAAGCATGGTTAGGTAAAGTAAAAACTGGGGAAAATATCTTAGATATGACCCAA
The DNA here is from genome assembly GCF_048551735.1 of Acinetobacter legionensis. Classification (NCBI taxonomy): domain Bacteria; kingdom Pseudomonadati; phylum Pseudomonadota; class Gammaproteobacteria; order Moraxellales; family Moraxellaceae; genus Acinetobacter; species Acinetobacter legionensis. The sequence continues at coordinate 3,495 of NZ_JBIMBV010000001.1, read as the reverse complement.
TTTGATGAATTATCAGATTTGCTTTTTATCAAAACCTCTCCAACAACATTAGCAGCTCGTTTAAAAATCGATGCACATGCAGATTACGACCATGTTTTCCTGATGTATGGCAATGATGTGTTTCTAGACCGTTTTAATAGCTTAGAAGCAGCTGCGTTATTTGTAGATTTAGGTGTTTATGATGCAGCATTCTTAAGTCTACGTGATGACCGAGTTGCAGATTACCTAAAATCTAAAGGCTATGTCACCCATGAACAAATTGAAGATTTAAAATGTGCTTTAAATCCATTGGGCTGCCCTGATCAAGTTTCTAAACAAGACTGTTTAGCTTAATCCTCATACTTGAATGATGTAGAAAGAAAGCCAGTCAATTGACTGGCTTTGTTAGAGTGAAGCACCAATATATTTTATCGCTTATTAATACAACGCTTTAGGCAATTTAATCTGAATAATTTCATTATCATCCGCACGCTTTGCATTTCGTCCTGATGAACCGGGGAAGTTATTGTCATTTAAAACAGTTAAAGTGTTTTTATTTTCAATAATCACATCTTCAATGGTTTCAAATGGAAAAGCAAAAGTTGTTGCTGTACCAATATCCCCATCTCGCGCTGTACCATATAAATTATTCGGGTTGGCAATATTCATAAGATCAACTAAGTCAGAACGTTTTACCGCTTTACCAGAATCCCCTAATTCAATTTGAATCAGCTTCTTATAACCATCTAACTTGTTTTGACTCGCATCACGCTCAATGATAATGCCAGACTTATCATCAAACATTTGGAAGTCACCAATATTGGTCGCCTTGGCATTCAAGGTAAAATAATAATATCGACCAGTATACGCTTTCTTCTTCACATCAAATTGTGAGATAAGCAACTGTTGTGTGGTCTCGCCTTTTAACGGTTTTTCTAACAAAGGATATAAATATTGACCATCCTTAGACAATGCCATTCCTTCAAAGCCACCACTTTGCAGAACCAAAGGCTCTACATAGTTTAGGTTGGCTTTATTGAATTGATTTTGCGGAGAACGTAATTCCACACCAGCTTTCAATGGATGAGGTAATGCTATCGGTGCATCAAGCAGTATTCCATCTTTATCAAAATGCAGTAAATATGGTCCAAATTCATCACCAATCCAATAGGTACCGTCCGCAGTACGTTGAATCGATTCAGGATCAAAATCTGCCCCGGTAAGCAAACGATCAGTGCTGTTTTGATTAATGATTGTAAATGGAATTAATTTATTGGGATCACGAAGCTGAACAAAGCTCATCACTTGCACTTTTGCAGATCCTGCCGATTTCGTCCGAAAATCAGGTTTTACTTGATAAATACGTAGTAGAAAGTCAGATGAATTGTCTTGTGTACCAAAGCCATTGTCTGCCATGACCATATAAGTGCCATCACCGTTCTTTACAGCACCCGAGAAACCTTGAACTGGCTGACCTTTAAAAGGCGGGAATATGCCATTGGCGCCCTTTACAAAGGTACCTGAGTTTGGGCCAGCTGCATAAGTTTCGACATCAAGTTTGGCAAATGAAACCAAGGTCGGTACGGAGACAGATGATTCAAATGAGAAATCCTTGTCATCATCATTACATGCGGTTAAAGCCAATATGCCTAACGCTAAAACAGAGTAAGCAATTTTTTTCATAAAGGTCTTTTTTATTGATTTAAATGAGCTTTATTAGAAACCAATAGCATGACATTTTGAGGTCATTTCAATGACAATACTGCGTCAGTTTTATAATACGTAGACATGCTTCACTCATCATATAAGCATTAGTCGGCTGAATAATTCCTTAATTTAAATTAATTTTTTACTTAGGCAACAATCTTAATAGCCCCGCACTTTTCCCATCTTCCAAAACCCAAATCGAACCATTATGCGCGGGATGAATATCTCGAATGCGTTGCTGCATGTTCAAACGCTGTACCTCACGAACAGGCTTTGATTCAGTATCAACCACAATAATCGCCTCTGAAGATAACCCACCAATTAAGGCTTTATGATTCCATTTCGGAAATAATTCATCTTGATAAAAGACCAAACTGGAGGGTGATATCACTGGTGTCCAACTGATTTCTGGCGCTTTAAATTCAGGACGTGTCGCATGATCGGGAATGGATTTTCCTGAATAATGATCACCATTGGAAACAATCGGATAACCATAATTTTCGCCCTTCTTAATCAGATTTAACTCATCTCCTCCTTTAGGCCCCATTTCAACCACCCACAATTGATCCTTGGCATCAAAAGCCATACCTAATGGATTACGATGACCCAACGACCATACTTGTTTTGCAATCTCACCTTGTTGAGTAAATGGATGATCTGCAACAACAGTACCATCATCATTCAGTCTTAAAACTTTGCCTAAGTTTGAATTCATATCTTGAGCAGGATCAAATTTCTGGCGTTCACCAGAACTAATCCAGAGCTTACCATCCTTTGCAAAAATCATTCGATGTGCATAATGCCCTTGCCCTGAAACTTTAGGAACTTGTTCCCAAATTCTTTTGATATTGATTATTCGGGGATTTTTCTCTTGAAGATTTAATTCACCACGAATCACAACCGCACCATATCCCCCTTTTCCTGTTTCGGCATAACTTAAATAAATTTGATGATTGTTTGCAAAATCAGGATGTAGAACAATATCGCCTAAGCCCCCTTGCCCACCATAAGCCACTTCGGGAAGCCCTAAAATTTCTATACTTTTCAATGTAGAAGGATCAAACAGTTTTAACTTTCCTCTCCTTTCGGTAATCAGTAAACGACCATCAGCTAACTCAGCCATTGCCCAAGGTTCACCAAATGTCGCTACTTTTTGGACCTGATAGCTCTGGTTAATTAAAGAATTAGCCGTAGTGGTTTGATTATTTTGAGCATTACATGCACTCAACAAGCTACAGCTGAGCAATAGGGGCAAATAGATTAAGCACTGTCGAAAAGCCTTCATTTTAAATTCCCTCAATATTGTTATGACTTATCGATTTATTTTAAACAAAAGTATCCATCTCACCATTTTATATTGGTAACTGAGCGAATTGGGTCTTAATTTTTAATTGGATCATCTTGTAAGCTTTAACCTACAACAATCGCAGTGATTAGCGAATATACTGACCTAGACATTGCGCTTATCATACAAAGCATAAAGAGACAGGAAGTCTCATTGAGAATAAGAAAACACACAGGACGTGAGATTCGACAGGAGTCAAATCTAACACACCAATACGAAGAAAACCCCATCAGGATGATGGGGTTTTCTTTTTGCATTTACAAAAATGTATTAATTTTCAGTTGTTTATGCACTTTAATTCTTGTGCATATTTCTATTTACTTAATATGACTAGATCTCTTTTATTCCGATAATAAGCACTGCGCATAAAAAACACCCCGTTCTCGCTAGAGACCGGGGTGTTTTAGATTTAAAAGCTGGCGATGACTTACTCTCACATGGGTAACCCCACACTACCATCAGCG